>CAYUQR010000018.1:0-30388 GCA_964446825.1 uncultured Rikenellaceae bacterium | reverse complement strand
CTTCCTCTGGAACTTCCTCTGGAACTTCCTCAGGTCCTTCCTCTGGAACTGACTCTTGCTCTTGCTCTTGCTCTTGTTCTTGCTCTTGCTCTTGCTCTTGCTCTTGTTCCGATTCTTCTTTAATTTCCGCTACCGGGGGGGTTTTATCTTTCTTAACATTCTCAATTTCAGCGATTTTTTCTTGTTCACTTTCTGATTCTTCAAAATCGTTCAAATTGTCTTTTTCTTCCCCGTTTCCCGCTTGCTTGGCATTCTCAGTTTCGGCAGCATTTTCTTCAGCCCCGAATTGTTCATCACGAACAGAGTCATCCGGATTTTTCTTGGTCATAATCAATCCTTTTATAATTCAGCTCTTTGTCAGTATTCTGCACCATGGCATTTCATGGAATTTTCAGAGTACGAAAATATTGAAATATTTAATAAAACTCAAAGTTTTGACATAAATAAATGTGAGAATCAGATATTAAGACAATGCGAACAGTTAAAGATGAGTGACCTTCCATCCTCATTTTTTTGTTTTCTTTACATGTGGGATAAGATGTTAAGAAGAATAGTTATATATTTGAAAAGTACTTTCAGGTAACCTTGAAAAGTTGCTTTATAAATTAAATTTTCCTTTCCCTATGGATAAAACTCAAGTTTTCATTTTTGTATTACTTATTGCCGTACTGGGCTTTAGAATTTATCAGAAGTATTTCAGTAAAAATAAAAACAAACAGGGAACCGGTAATAAGAGTTCAGAAGGTTCTCAATCTTCACCATCATCGAAAGATGATGAATATGAGCCATATTCGAAAAAGTAGAGCGTCTTACCTCTTGTTTTTTGAAATCATATACCTGAAGGGATTTACAATCTTTTGCAGAAGACGAAGATCTTCGGTTATTATCTCGGCTGTACCCTGCATATTCTGGGTAAATTCGAGTTTTTTTCCATATAATGTGGAAAGACCATCAGGAAGAGCTATTTCAATCATATAAGCGTCGCCGCTTGGTACCAACGACTTTGATTTCACAATACCTTTCACCATGCCATACTTAAGATACGGAAATCCGCTTAATTTTATATTGACCATCTGTCCGGTTTTTACCATTCCGGATCTCTGCATCTTAAGGTTAATTCTACCTATAAAGCTTCCCGTTACAATTGGTACAATATTTATCACCGGCTCATCTTTAACAACTGACTGGTTAGCACTCCAAAACCTTGTAAATGTTGCAATACCCTCTATCGGAGATATAAGCAGATAATTATTTTCCCAAATATTGAGCTGCGCCTTAAGATTAAGAAAGGATTCAACCAGCACCGAATTAAGCTTTTCTCTTTCTTCGAGCCTGTTAATAACATAATCATTCAGAAGCTGTCGCTTTTCTGATAATTCGATTGATTTTGCAGCATGGTCAAGCCTTACCTGCTGCAAATCTATATCAATTCGAATAAGTGACTGATGTGAATCTTCAAGCTGGCTTTCAGCAATGACATTTCCGGCAAAAAGTAATGAATCTCTGTTGAATTTTTTTGCTTCAAGCTTTTGATTTTCAGCATATAATCTCTCCTTGATCATCAACCGTGAGATATAATACTGTATGGCTTTTATTTCCTCATTTGTTGATGCGATTTTGCTTCCGTAAAAATCATTTTTATTGTAATTATTCAGGTCAGACAGGTTTCTAAGGAATTCAGCATATGATCCCTGAAGCTCTCCAAGCTGTGTAAATTCTGGCAGAAGATAATAATTCAATTTTTCAGGATGGATTATAGTATCTATAGTCTCCTTGAGCAAATTTATTTCCTGCATTGAAGCCGTGGTCTCCATTACAGCAACCAACTGACCGGCAGCTACCTTATCGTGTTCTTTTACGTACAGGTATTTTATATGGCCGGTAATTTTCGATACTAATGTAACCGGAGGGTTAGTGGTAGTGATCTCCACGGGTGCAGGAATAGTATCAGGGTATCTGATTATCCAGGCAAAGAAGATAAACAGAACAAAAACTGAGAAAATAACAGTTGTACCCCATCTCAGGATTCGCCTCGGAGGGTTTCCCATTATTTCCCTTACCGGGTCAGAATATAATATTTCAGGTTTGCGTTCCTTCATTAAATAAACTTAAGTGCCTAATTCAAGCTGATTTTTTACCAGATTGAAATAGGCCCCACGCGTTTCAATTAACGATTCATGTGTACCTGTTTCAACCACCCTGCCACTATCAATTACAATAATCTTATCAGCATCCCTTACTGTACTTAGCCTGTGTGCAACTATAATTACAGTTTTGCCTTCAAAGAATCCTGAGAGGTTTTCCACAATAACCTTTTCGTTGTTAGCATCAAGTGAATTTGTTGCTTCATCAAAGATAATTATATCAGGATCCTTATATACTACCCTGGCTATCAGTAGTCTTTGTTTCTGTCCCTCACTTAAACCATGTCCATTAGCGCCTATTTTTGTGTTATAACCGAGTGGCAGAGACTCAATAAAACCTTTTATGTTAGCAATCTCAACAGCCTTTAATAGCTTCTCTTCATCAATGTCTTCTGATCCGGGAGCTATATTTGATGCTATTGTGGCAGGAAATAAAAATCCATCCTGCATTACAGCTCCTACTTTCTCCCTCCATACTTTAAGACTCAGATTTGAAAGTCGTGTATCTCCGACCAGAATTTCACCATTTACCGGCTTATAAAAACTCAACAGCATCTTAAGCAGTGTGGTTTTTCCGCTACCGCTTGTTCCTACTATGGCTGTAACCCTGTTCTCCTCGATAAAAAGGTCTATATCTTTCAGTGCAAAAGGGGATCGTGGCCCTTCATACTGATATGAAAGATTATTAATATAAATATCTTTTTTATCCGGAAGCTTCCTTACTTTAACTTCAGGATCAGGCTCTTCTTCTTCAAGATTATGGACTTCAGCCAGCCTGTCGAGACTCATTCTGGCGTCCTGTGACATCCTGAAAAATCCTATTATCTGACTCACCGGAACATTCAGTTGTCCAATTATAAACTGAACTGCAAGCATCATACCAAGAGTTATATCACCTTTTAACACAGCTGTTGCGGCAACAACTGTTATAAGAACATTTGTTACCTCATTAATAAAAGTTGCACCTGCAGACTGGTATTGGATGATACTTAATCCTTTCACCTTCAGGTCGAAGAGAGTAGCCTGAAGTTTTTCCCAATCCCATCTCATACTCAATTCACTTTGAGTCAGCTTTATCTCCTGCATCCCATTTACTATGTTAATAAGCTTGCTCCCTGACTGAGACATCTGTTTAAAACGCTGGTGATCGAGTCTCGCCCTTGATTTCATAAAAAGTGAAATCCATATTATATATAGCACGGAGCCAGCAATAAAAAGTAACAGTATCTTAACACTGAAAATTGCCAGGACAACACCAAAAATCACAAGGTTAAAAAATGAAAACAGAATACTCAGGCTGGCCGATGTAAGGAATTCTTCTATCCGGTTATTATCTTCTATCCGCTGAAGGATATCTCCAGTCAGTTTTGTATCAAAGAATGCAACAGGGAGGGACATTAGTTTTTGAAGGAAACCTGAAATAATTGCAACGTTAACCCGTGTTCCGATATGAAGCAGAAGCCAGCCTCTGATAAATTCCACCGACATTCTTCCTATTACCAGTGCAAGCTGGGCAAACAGGATGAGATAGATAAAGCCAATATCGTTGTTATTCAGACCAATATCAACTATTGCCTGGGTCAGAAAAGGGAATATCAACTGGATACAACTTCCAAGAATTAACCCGAGAACCAGCTGAAGAACATATTTGCGATACAGCCGGAAATATTTTAAGAGAAACCTGAACCCATTTGTCGTTTCCCGGTCACCCGTATTTTCGAAGAATGCCGGTGTTGGTTCAACAATTAATACCAGACCGGCAGGTTTACCGTCAGAGACTGTTGATGCCCAGTTTTTAATGAACTCATCGCGACTGTATGTTATAAGTCCGACAGCAGGATCCGCTACCCATATTTTCTCATTCCGTATCTTATACACCACTATGAAGTGTTTCTGGCGCCAATGCACTATACATGGAAAGGGTACAGACCCGCTCAGCATTTCAAAAGGAATTTTAACTCCAATGGTTTTAAATCCTATAGAATCAGCTGCTTCAGAAAGGCCAAGGAAGGAAACACCTTCTCTTGTTATGTAGCATTTTTTTCTAATTGATTCCAATGAAAAATTCATTCTGTAAAACCCGGCAACCATCTTAAGGCAAGCTGGTCCGCAGTCCATTGCATCGGGTTGTTTTACAAAAGGAAAAGACATTAGTATTTACGGAAAAATTGATTTTTATTAAAGTAAAGATATTTATATTTTGGTTATGATTAATAACCGTATCAGACAAAATCACTATTGGCTTGTCCTCAACAATGCTTTTAGAAGCTGGAAATAGTATATTTGCCAATTGATCTTCTAAACACAAGGGGTTGTTTAAGAAATATTCAGATATTAATATTATTGAAGGGGTACGAAACCAGGATGATAAGATCCTGAATTGGCTTTATGACAATTACTTACAATCAGTAAAAAGCTATGTTCTGAAAAATAACGGATCATCCGATGATGTTTCAGATGTTTTTCAGGAATCTATAATTGCCCTGTACAAACAAATAACCGATGATAATCTGAATCTGACAACTGATCTTAAGGGTTATTTTTTCGGTATTGCACGAAACGTCTGGAACGCTCAATTAAGGAAAAAACAAAAAACAATTGAGCTGAAGGTTGACCTGCCTGAAGAAGAAAGTTCTGATGATCAGCCAAACCATATTCTAGAAAGAGTTATTAGCCGGGCGTTTCAAAAGCTTAAACCTGACCAGCAATTAATCCTGAATCTTTTTTCCGAAGGTGATTCCTATGAAGAGATTGCCCTCAGAATGGATCTTAAAAGTGAAATATATGCGCGAAGGAAAAAATACCTGTCAAAAGAATCTTTGCTGGAAATTGCAAAGAAAGATCCGGAATATCAGGAATATTTGCGCTTTCTCAAATAAATAAAAATAATAATTAAAAATGCCACAATGGCTCCTGCAATTATGAAGTAGTTGGTATAATATAAAGGAGCATTATTCCCATATATTATCAGTGATGACCAAAAATAAGGATGTGACCTGAGCTGGTCTGCATTTTTTAAATATGCAATTCTGGCTTTACGCAAAGCAGCACTTTTAGTACAACCCTTTTTAAGATTAAGGTAGAATAGTTCTACAATATCGATCCCCGATTTGTCTTCAATCTCCCACATCGACATCACAACAGATTGGCTGCCAGAATATATGAATCCTCTTGCCAGGCTCAGAATACCTTCACCTGTATATAACATTCCGGTTCCGGTATTACATGAACTCAATACTACCATTTTTGCTTTCAAAGGGATACCATATACTTCATATGTATTAAGGTAACCATCATCGGTGGAATCATTTTCAGAGCTGAATATCAGCTTGGAATGCATAGGATCTTTATCGTTTATAAGTGTATGCATTGCCAGGTGAATGATGTCATATTTGCCTGCCTCGGATTTAAAAACTGATTCTTTTGCATTCATGTTTTCATACAGCTTCCCACCAGTTAGTGTGGAAACAAATTCTGCTTCCTGCCTGGCATATGGCAAGTCAGGTAAAAAACCTGTTTCTGCCTGTCTGTTTAACAGTATTGATTGTATATTAATCGGTTCAGTATAGTCTGGGGCAAAAGCAATAACCCTGTCGCTTAAATTACATTTCTTCTTTACAATATCTTTACTGAAAGTTGCGGAATATGTATAGAAAATATCATAATTATCCATCAGGTAATTGATATCCCTGTAAAGAATTTTATCACCTGAATACATCGAAACAGGTATCGTCTCGAAAGGAATATAGGAAAGAAGGTTATCGGGAGAAATAGCAATCTGGTCGGAAATCAGATATGGCCTGATTGGTTCTATGAGAGCATTGTACAGCCTGAGTCCTGTAGTCTGGAATTTTTTAAACTCATATGCTGCATTTCCAGAAGGGGACGGCATTGCCAGTAAGCTTCTGAATTGTCTGATGTTATTGTAGAATATGGTATCAACTTTAAGTGTCAGTAATTCCTGATGCTTCCTGTTAACAATGAATATATATAAAAGTGTATCAGATAAGACATAGTTAACATAATTACTGTTACGGCCAAAAATATCAGGTATATCCTTAAGCGATGCTACCTTTGTATCATACTTAATCGCATAATAATCGGGGTATTTATGTTCAAAAACCTTTATTAAGGAATCTCTTAATCTAGTGGTTTCAATAAGATTATTATTCCACTTATTTATCAGCATCGAATCCGGTTTGTCCTTAAGTATTTCTTCATTAATACGGGCATTAAACAGGCTTAAGTCCCGCTGAAGCAGTCTTTCATAATCTGCAGTCTTTTCAGGAATCTGAAACTGAACTGCTTTTAATTCCCGTGTTGAGGCCAGTAGTCCGGCAACCTTGCTTTTTTCTGAATATTCAAATGCTTTTTCAAGATACCCTTTATTGTTTGTTTGACTATATAAGAGATGGAAACCTCTTATGGCATGCAGATAAATGTCTCTGTACCTGTCACCTAAGATCAGTCTGCTATCATTTTCGCTTATATTAATCCTGACCTTTTCCAACACAGATATTATCAATTCTGCTGTATTTACTGCTGCGAGAAGAGTTTTTTGATCCGACGATTTTTCATACATGTCCCATAGAATCTTATATTTTGTCTTTAACAGGTTCAGGGAATTCTTATCCGGTTTGATAGATGCAAGAGACGGGTTAGCATATTCACCGGGAAGTTGTTTTTCCTGATCTGGTGAAAACAGCAATGACTGTATTACCATCATGGCTTTTTCTGTTTCACCTGCCTTTGCGAGAGAAAGTGAATAACCAGTATAAACTGCTGTTTTAAGTGATATATCATGAACATTCTTTTTAAGGTAAGCTATGCATTTTTGATAGCACTTAAGCGAAGTGGAATTATCAAGATTATTTTCCCTCAGGTAATCGGCATAATTATTCAGAACTACGATATAGGTACGGGAATCAGTTCCGATATTTTTTTCTGCCCTCTTAAGTGCCTCAGAAAGTAATGCTTCTCCCCTCTTTGTTTTTCCTTTACTGTCAAGAATAATAGCATAACTATTTACCAGATTATATGAAGAAGATGAATTACTCGATTTTGCCAGCTGGATCCCTTTTTCATAATACTGATCAGATTTTTCAGAAAGACGAAGTGCACCGTAAGTAACTGCCAGGTTATTTATCAGGTTTATATAATTTTCGCCGCTCGCAATGTTACGGTTACTGTATATCAATTCAGCTTTATCAAGAAACATTTTAGCTTTTGAATAATCGGCTAACTTGGCATAGAGTACTCCAAAATTGCTATAGAGTTCAGCCAAGGTATAAAAAGGCACTGAATCAGGCTTACTATTAGTAATATTCAGTGCAATATTTGAAAAAGTTATTGCTTTGTCATAATCCTGAAGGCTTATATATGCGATTATGAGACTTAAATATGTGCCAATAAGCTGAGGACTTGTATCGCCAAACAACTTTTTTTCCATGTTAAGAGCCTGATCTGAGTAATCTTCGTGCTTTTTAAAATCCCCCAGACGGTTATATGCAACACCAATGTTATAATATGCCCGGGCAAGTCGTTCACTATTTTCTTTCAGTGCCTCTTTCAGTTTTATTGAAAAATTAAGATATTTTATTGCTTCAAAATTTTTTTCCAGCGTCAGGTAATTTATGCCTACATAATAGTATGATTCTGACCTGAGCATGTCGTCAACTTTCCAATTCGCAAGTGCACTAATTATTTCTTCAGCAAGAAACCGGCTCTTTTTTAAATCATTAATTGTCAGAGATAGTTTAAGCGAATCATTTAATTGCATTAATGCTTTTGATGAGCCGCTTAAGCCGGCTGATAATGATGTGTCCGGCAAAACATTGGAGGATGGCGTTCCCATCGACATGCCGGAACAAATAATTACAGATGTGTTAAAACACCCGATAACCATCAGCATGAAAACAAGAAGTCTTGAATGTTGATTATTCATATTCATAAATAATCTGTCCCTAATTCGCCCTATTAATGTTGGAAAATCCGGCTCAAATATAACAAAACCAAAATAAATACAGCATAATTAATAATTTCTAATATCTATATTAATCTGATTATGTGCACTTTAAAAAATAATTAAAAAATAAATGATTTTTTCGTGTCACAAAATGGCACCTTCCGACATGTAGTAATGTAAAACACTACTGAATTACCCTGAATTAGTATCAACTTAAAAACAAAGAATTATGAAAACCCTGAATTTTGAACAGACAAATGACATTTTAATTGATTTTGCACTTACAATAGAAGAAATGATCTGTGTTCGTGGCGGTGATAGTGATCCTGTAATGAATCCTTCTGTTCCACCAATCAGAATTTGATATTATAGATATTCTGTTCTATATAAACAGAAAAAAGTAAGGTTGTTAAAAATAATTGTCAGTTTCAGGTACTGACTTGTTATTGGTTATACGGAGCAATTTTTGCAGTGTCGCAAGCTCATGTATCTGCATTTATGTTCCCGAAAAAGAATAATTAATTAATTAGCTGTATTACAGTAAGTTAATTGAATTTATTGAATTTGCATATAATTTAAAATAAATATATCGATGAAGACAATTGATTTTTCATATTACATTGAGAGGTACATTGCCGGCGAGATGAGCGATACGGAAAAAATCTGGTTCCATAAGGAACTTGATGGCAATGAGAAACTACTAAGTGAGGTTAATCTCAGAAAACAGACCAATGAAATTCTCAGGAACAAAGACATAATTTCGTTGAGAAATAAGCTTTCCGGGATTGAAAAGCAAAGAAACCAAACTGCGACACAGCGGAAACCACAGAAACCAGGTTACATAAAATATGCTGCAACTACAGCGGCGATAATCCTGCTTGGCAGTTTAGTGTTATTTCCAGGTAAAAAACTTGGCAGTGAAGAAATTATGAATCGCTACTATAAAGCTTATGAACCTGCCACAACTCAAAGATCATTTAAAGTAACTGCAAATGATGATTTCAATCAGGCTCTTGAATTCTACAAGATCCATGATTTTAGCAATGCGGCAATATATTTCAACAAAGTTGTCCAAAGTGAGCCTAAAAACATGTATTCCACTTTATTATATGGTATCTCCAATTTCGAAGAAAAAAAATATCCTGAAGCCAAGGTAACCTTTGGTAAAGTGATCACTGACAATAATAACCTTTATATTGATCAGGCTCAGTGGTATCTGGCACTTTGTTATATTAATACTGACGAAAAGAGTAAAGCTCTCCTGATACTGGAAAAAATTAAACAGGAAAACAGTATTTATAAGGATGATGCAAAAAAAATTATCAAAAAACTTAAGTAGCCATTGTAATCAAGTAAATTATGTTTGATCTTCCGATAAATGATTCAAGTGCAGAAGAAAATTCTCAACTGAAAGTAGTAAACAAGGGAACAGGGATGAATCCGATAAAAAACAATATATTAAATAGCGCTACAGCACTGACAGGCATGTCGCACGAAATGCGAACCCACATGAATGCAATTGTTGCATTCTCATTTCTTATGAACGATAATTCATGCACCATTTCTGATCGTGAGGAATTCAGTAATCAAATTTTATGCTCATGTGAACAACTTTTAGGATTGTTTGACAGTTTTATCGATTCGGCAATAATTGATACGGGTAGTTCAAAAGCTGAATCCAGGATATGCAATCTTGATAATTTTCTTGATGATTTTCTTTCAGAATTCAGGGACACTATAAACAATGAAAGTCACAAGAATGTGGAACTCATAACAGAGATTCCGTTTACAAATTCAATTGAAGTTTTTATTGACAGGAACAAGCTATTCAGGGTAATTCGCAGTCTGTTTCAAAATTCAATAAAGAACACTAAATCAGGGTATATTAAAATTGGTTATCATTTCAATAATGATATGATAACCTTCTATGTTCTTGACTCAGGTCAGGGGTATTTTAAAAGCAGGGAATTTCTTCATTCAGAGGATCTTAATGAATCACTTTCTCTCTTCAATGATACATATTCTGCAATGAATATCAGCCTGGCTAAAAAATTAATTCAACTATTGGGGGGGGCCATATGGATAGAAAGCAACGGGCTTACAGGTACCGGGATGTATTTTTCTGTTCCTGTAACTGTGGCTACAAAATCCAGTAAAAATATCAACAAATATGTTAATACCATGATCTCAATCTGATAAGTGATAATGTTACTATTTTTCAATGTCTGAATTCAATCAGCCAATGGCTGGTGGCCGTTTTTGACCGAAACGGCCACTTTTATTTTTTCATTTCAATAACCTTTGCTTCAGTTCTACGATTTAATTTTCTGCCCTCTTCCGTCACGTTATCGCCAATGGGTGACGAATTACCATATCCTTTGTACCGGAGCCGGTCAGCAGAAATGCCCTTGCCAATAAGATAATTTACCACCGACAGGGCTCTTTTAGATGATAAAACCATGTTGTAATCGTCTGTTCCTGTTGAATCGGTATAACCTCCTATTTCCAGGACAAGATTTTTATTTTCGTTAAGCAGATCTGCAAGATTATTTAGTTCTGAAATTGATTCCTTTTTAAGCTCCCATGAGTCAATTTCATAGAATACGTTTGAAAGCTGCATTGTCTCTCCAACCTTGATAGGACTAAGCATGATTCGTTTAATATAAGGCTCAGCTACTGTATGAGTGCCTTCAAACATAAAACTCTCTGAATAAAAAAGATAACCTGTTTTGCTGACATTTAAACCATAATTATAACCTGCTGGAAGACAAACAAGGAAATTACCCCTTTCATCGGTCCGGTTCTTCACGGAAACTTTGCCTGTTGAAAGGTTTATTAATTCATAATCTGCTCTTAACAATTTTCCGGTTTCCCTGTCAAATACTTTCCCCTTGAGGTATGAAACAGGGTTTGGCCTGGCCGATTCGTAAAGATTGAAATAGAAAATATCTTTCCCGTTCGCCTTGTCTCTTACCGTTGAAAAATATGCTTTTTTACCTTGTGATTCGATTACCAGGCCCATTTCATCATTAAATGTGTTTATAGGATAGCCCAGATTTTCAGGTTCCGACCATGTACTGTCATCCTTCATTCTTGTTACATAAAGATCAAATCCCCCCATTCCAACTCTCCCATCTGAGGCAAAATATAGAGTCTTTCCATCGAAATGAATAAAGGGAGACATTTCATCCCCACTTGTGTTTACAAGATTTCCAAGGTTTACAGGATTTCCCCATAAATTATTATCACTTAGTCTTGAATACCATATATCTTTCCCTCCAACCCCCCCCGGTCTGCTGCTCGAGAAGAAAAGAGTTTTTCCGTCAGCACTTATCGAAGGTTGCGATTCCCACCTGGAAGTATTTACAGGGGATTTCAGATTTGCAGGTTCTGACCACTTTCCATTATGGAAGGCAGAAAAATAAATATCGCAGCTTCCTAATCCTTCCGATCTGTCGCAGGCAGTAAAATACATATAATTGCCGTCGGAAGACAGCGACTGAGCACCTTCATTATGTCGGGTATTAAGGGGAGGACCAGCATTATATGCTTTTTGCCAGCTACTATCTGAATATAAGCTTATGTAAAAATCTTCCTGGGCTACAACGAACATATCAGGATTATTTTTAACATTTGCCTGTCGGGTAAACATCATTGTCTGTCCGTCGGCAGTAATTGAAGGCCAGTATTCATTATCGACAGTATTAATTCCGCTTCCGACACTTATAGCATTGAATGGCACAGGATTATTAATCGCTTTTATGGCAAATTCACAGTTTTTCAGGTTTTTTTTCGCAAGAATCATATTTTTCTCCGACATACCCTCCTGTTCAAGGTAAACATTAAAATGAACCAGCGCATTATAATAATCTCCCGACATCATTTCGGAAATGGCAAGATTGAAGAAAACAGGTTTAAAAAAAAGTGAATCTACTTTAACTGCTGATTTATAATTAGATGCGGCTTCTGAAAATCTTTTGAGCTTAATTAATAGATCTCCTAACATTACGTAAGCCTCATAGAATCCCTTATCGGTTGAAATGGCTTCCTTTAAATACACTTCAGCATCATCATAATAAAAATAATCAAATGCCCGGGTGCCCTCAAGGTATTCTTTAAGAGCTTTATTACTTGTGGTATGAAGAGTCTGGGCAGAACTTTTTCTGGTCAACGCACATAAAAAGATAAGGAGGAATATTGAAATGAGACGTTTCATAAAAAATTTATGGTATATGCATGTATTTATGAGCCTGTAGCGAGATCCGCCATTCGGGATTTTCTTTAATATACTCAACAATTTCAGAAATAATCGATTTAAAACTGCTCCATTCAGGCTGAAGGAAAAGCCGGCATGTGTCATTAACCATTCCCTTGTATTTTTCTGCCCACTTAAAATCATTTGTTTCCTGAATTATAACCTTTAGTTCGTCAGCTTTACTGCAAATTTCAACAACAGGTGGCATGTTTCGTTTTGGAGACAAACATATCCAGTCCCATCTTCCGCTTAAGTTATATGCTCCCGATGTTTCGATAAAAGTACTAATATTCTTATTCTTCAGACCAGCGCATAAATAATCGAGGTTCCACATAAGAGGTTCCCCCCCTGTAACAACTGCAGAATCTGTGCCAGATTTTAACACATGATCAATAATAAGATTTGTATCAACCAGGGGATGAATATCCGGGTTCCATGAGAACCTTGAATCGCACCAGCTACATCCCACATCACATCCGCCAAGCCTTATGAAATAGGCTGCCTTACCTGTATGATACCCCTCTCCCTGCAATGAAAAGAATTCTTCCACTAAAGGAAGCTTCATCCCATCGCCCCCAACATCTGATTCATTTTTCATATCATAGTTTGCAAAATCTTATTTTCTTCCGAATAAAAGCGCATACTCAACGGGAATTTCATTTTTAACCCATTTTTCCGGAATAATTTTCCAGTTATTTAAAGGTACCGGATTAATTGTTTTCTTTGCTTCAATTGATTTCAATATATAATATCTTAAATCTCTGTCAGTTGATGCAATGACACGTGATCTGAGCTCATCTTTGTCAATACCGGCACCTGATATAAAATGACCGCCTCCCCCATTGCCACGGTAGGAATTAACGGCAACTTTGTATATTTTATTTCTCTCAAAAGGTCTTCCATCGGTAAACCCGCTTATAAATATTCTTGATCCAGCCGGTTTGCTTACATCCACAGTGTAATTAATTCCTGCAGCTGAATCAAAATTATAAGGTTGATTTACCAGCCTTGCCTTACCATCAATCAATACAGGCTTACCATCTTTACCTGTACGCAGCTTAAGTAATAAATCCCCTGGTTTACTCATGGTATTAAGCCACTCATAATAGGAATACTCAAGATATTTCTGTATTTCCCCGCCTGACAATGTCATTGTATACAGCATATTTTCAAACCGGTACAGTTTGAACATATCACCCACTGTAACAGGCCCTTTTGCGATCTGAACATCGAATGATAATGGAGCAGCAAATGAAATATCAGCACCGGTAATTTCAAGCTGCACGGAGTGAATCATATCCACAAATGCCGAAGAACCGAAATAGGCATCTCGTGATGAAATAGTTGTGGACGAATTTCCTATTACACGGTTCACATATTCTTCGATAGTGTTATACTGAGGCGTGAACTTATTCACGAATTCAGGATCAGGTTTATAATCAGCTGAATTAATTATTTTTCCTGATATCTTAAGCTGCCTCTTACCTTTTATCTTTTTGGAGGAAAAGGTAATATCGGCCTCCGCTATTTTTTCAGATCTGCTGCCTCCATCAAGTATTAGTACCGTATCGCCCGCTGTATTCACAATTTTTTCATTAGCTAAACGATGATCATGACCTGTAAGGATAATATCAAAGCCAGGTACATTAAAAGCTACAGCTGCGGACCCGTTTTCACTTAATGGACTATTGCCATGAAGATTCTCCCTCGATTTATCCCACCCGGAATGGAATAGCCCAACAACCAGATCAGGCTTTTCATTCAGGATTACGGGCATCCATTTTTCAGCAGTCTCAGTCATATCTTTAAACTCGATGCCCGAATACAGCTCTTCGGGCAGCCAGTTTGGAATAGCCGGTGTTACAAGTCCAAAAACTGCAATTCTCAGGCCATCCTTAACTATTATATAATATGGTTTAAAATAAGGTTTGCCTGTTTTCTTGTTTACTGCATTGGCAGCAAGCAATGGAAAATTATAAAGTTTAACAAGCCTGTCATATACTGCATGCCCGGCTTCTATATCATGATTTCCCATAGTACAGGCATCATAACCCATGAAATTCATAACTTCAGGGCAGATATGGGGAGATATCGTATCGATAAAATTATAATAATACACCTCAGGCTGTCCCTGCAGATTATCTCCATTATCCAGCAGAACAGTTGCATCTTTTTCTTTTCTGACCTTTTTGACATAAGTGAAAGATGATGCAAGGGAGGCATCAAGATTAACCTTTTCAATAAAATCATAGGGAAGGATAACGCCATGAACATCGGTTGTTTCCAGTATGGCTATTTTTATTTCCCGGTTTCCGGAACAGGAAATCAGGAGCAAAACGATCAATAAATTAACAATTAACAGTTTGAATTTAGAAATTTTCATCACTAAACATTATATTATTGATTAACAAGATTATAGCCATCTATTTTACCTTTTTGCAATTGCGAAATTCCATATTTCATCCAGTAAGGCATCGGAGATCCCTTAAGATAGTGATCAAAGAACTGCATCTTCCTGATTGAAATATCCTTCCTATCCGGCCGTTTAACAAGATTATGGTCTTCATCATTATAAGACAGAAGCCATGCTGGCTTATTAAGCCTTCTTAGCGCTGTTATAAATTCAATGCTTTGGTACCAAGGAACCGCGCCATCAGCATCGTTGTGCATAAGTAATAAGGGGGTATGAATTTTCGGCACCCAGAAGATAGGCGAGTTCTCAATGTATTGCAATGGTTTTTCCCACAGCGATCCCCCAATCCGGCTTTGTGTCTTTTCATACTGAAACATCCTTGACATTCCTGTGCCCCAGCGGATCCCACCATAAGCGCTGATCATATCACTTACAGGAGCGCCTGCGAATGCACATGCAAAAAGATCAGTTTGTGTTACGAGATATGCGATCTGATAACCACCCCAGCTCTGACCATCCAGACCCAGCCTGTTTTTATCAATAAAGTCATAACGGTCAAGAAGAGCATAGGTCCCGCTCATAACAGCGCTGTAGCAACTTTGCCCCGGATAACCCGTAACATAAGGTATATCAGGTACAAAAACAATGTAACCATTGCTGACTGCAAATGTCCGGTTTATAATTGAGGCAGTCGGTTGAGGAGTTATATAATTGTACAGGCCATCAGAACTTCTTTCATAAAAATAAACAATCATCGGATATTTCCCGGATGGGTCAAAATCTTCGGGTTTATAAAGAATACCCTGCAGTTCCTGATGATCAAACGACATCCATTCAACTAATTCAGCCGTACCCCAGTTATATTCTGACTGTTGAGGATTCGTAACAGAAATTTGCCTTGAATCAGCAAAACTCATATTACTAATGTGTAATTCCGGATAAGTTATGAAGGATCCTTCCTGCCAGAGCAACAAGTTTGATTTTTTTGCTTTCTGAAGAGCGCCGGGAAAGGATGCTTTATCCATTTTAAGCTTTGAAGGATCGGAGGATTTCCCCGGCTTCAATGAATAAAAACCTGATTCTTTATTTTCATAGTTAAATGCTGAAAGGTACATCAGTTCTTTCCTGTTGATATACTCATCATCCGGATCAAGTTTATTATACCTGAAGCGCAGGTTATTATTTCTTCCAAAACTGTTAGTTAAATTAACCGGCGCCTCAGTTCCGTTAAGGTCGAGGGACCATATATCAAACCGATCATATACAAGAACATGTTTATCATCATCCAGCCAGCCGGCTAATCCATGAGGAGCAGGATCATCCGGCAAATCGTTCAGTTCGTTGTACAATGGGACCTTTATTGTTGAGGTTAAATTTTTCCTGCTACCCCCTGTAACAGGAACTGAAATCCATGCCTTTTCTTCTTCATCCCAGAAAACAAGATATTTACCTGATGGAGACAGATAAGCTCTTGACGGACCTTTCTCAAGAACAAGGGTTTTGGAGCCTGTGATAACATTAACAATATAGTAATCAGTATAATTACGTCCCTCCCACGACGAAGTTCTCCTGTATTTAAGATCGGAAGAACCAAGTGCTAAAGTGCCATTGCCCTTCTGTATTGTTTTGACCTCGGGTATGACAGAATCACCAAGCTGGACCATATGCCCGTCGGAGATATTATAATCCGCCATCCATGTACGTTTTTTCTCATGGTCGAGCTGTTTTTTTTGCATTGGTTGAAGGACATCATCATTCCATGACCATATATCGAGTTTATACTTTTCATCATCAAGCAATGTATCTTCAGGTTCCTTCACCGGTTTTGCCGCAGTACCGAAAAAAAACCGTGATCCATTGTCCGAAAATTTCATTTCTCCATTTTCACTAACCGACCAACCCTCAGGCATTGCCGGGTTATCGTGGTCCACAACTCTTACAGCATCGCCATTATTCCTTGAAAGCCAGAGATCATACACTTTCACTTTTGCAGTATCAGGAGAATAAATAAATGATATAGAATTTCCTGTTCTGTTGCTGCTTAACTTTTTCGCACTTCCCTTTCCTTCAAAAACAACTTTGTCCGATTCATTATTAGTCTCAAACACATTAATTTTATAATTATCTGTTTTGGATGAATCAGGAATGCTCTGGATAAAACTAATAGTTTTTCCGTCTTTGGCGACAACAAATTCCGTGACATCCTGATACCTGTATTCCTTGCCCGATAACGGGTTTAATATAACAAATTCTGTACCTTTTGGTTCTGTTTCTTTTGATTTCTTCGCCCCAGCCTGTTTAGCAGTCGAAGCAGTATCCGCTGACGGTTTATTGTTTTTATCATTTTCAGGTTTCTTTTCAAGAAGATAAGCCATCCAGAAGGAGTCTTTCTCTGGTAATGCAAATGATTTAACTCTTGAGATTTTATTTACCTGGCTGTTCGACAATAACCTTATTTCAAGGTCATTTTTGGGCATCTTGTCTTCCTTCAGCTTTTTCTTTTTTGCGAGCCGGGTCTCAGAATATGCCGGAATTACCTGGTAAGCCATGTATTTACTATCCGGCGCAAAAACTGCCTTCCCTCCCCTTGCAACTGAATCTTTCATGATATTGGCTACATCATAAATATATAGCCAGCCATCTCCCTGTTGAGGATTAATGACATACGTAACCCATTTGCCATCATCTGATATTTTTGGTGAGCTCAGGCTTTTCCAGCTGTCATATATTTTATCACTGAGCGATGGTTTTTGTGCTGAGATATAAACAGGCAACAACACAAACGTAAAGAGACAAAAAACTATTTTTTTCATATCAGAACAAAATATTTATAATTTTCAAACTTATGAAAGATTAATCATTTTAACAGAATAAAATTTATGTTATAGATCATTTAAAATTTGTTAATTATATATTTGTTATAAATTTTTATCTATGGTAATTACCGGTCTCGAAGCAATACTTGACCATTTTCCTCCTTCTCTGAAAAGCAAAAGAATTGGCATTTTATGTCATGCTCCAAGTATTTCAAGAAATTTCATTCATATAACCGACCTGTTTTATCAACGCAGCGATTGCAGGTTATCTGCGATTTTTGGCCCCCAGCATGGAATTCACGGACAGACCCAGGATAACATGATTGAATGGAAAAGCCTGAAGCATCCGGTATTTAATATTCCTCTTTTCAGCCTATATGGCGAGAACCGAAAACCTACCAGGGAGATGCTTGAAAATATTGACGTGTTGTTAATTGACCTCCAGGATGTCGGAGCGAGGCTTTATACATATGTCTGGACAGTAAAGCTATGTATTGAAGCCTGTTCAGAAGCCGGCATTCCGGTATGGCTTCTTGACAGGCCAAATCCGATTGGAGCAGTGGGATTTGACGGACCTGTTTTAAAAGAAGAATTCTTCACCTTCGTTGGAGGTGCATCTATCCCATTATGCCACAGGATGACAATGGGAGAAATGGCATTGTGGATAAAAGAAAAATATTATCCTCACTGCAATCTTAACATAGTCTGGATGAAAAACTGGAGACGTAACTCATTATACAGTCAGACCGGACTGCCCTGGGTTTTGCCTTCGCCGAATATGCCCACTGAACAGACAGCAATTGTATACCCCGGAACTGTGCTTATTGAGGCACTTAACCTTTCAGAAGGCAGGGGGACGACAATTCCCTTTGAGCTTTTTGGAGCCCCTTTTATTAATCCGGAATTGTTAAAAAAAAATCTGGATTCGCGTGGAATAATAGGTTGTGCTTTCAGGATACATAATTTTATTCCCACATTTCATAAGTTCTCGGGAGAGAATTGCAATGGCATCCAGATACATGTTACTGATCCAAATCTTTTCAAACCGGTAGCGACTGCACTTGAAATTTTTGATGCTGTTATTGAAACCTCCCCTGCCAATGCTTTTCAATTTAAAATGCCACCTTATGAATATGAATATAAGCTCATTCCGTTTGATATTCTTTCAGGTGATTCAGGCATGAGAAAAACGCTTCTGAACAGGGAAAATATAGAATCAGAAAAAGAGAGATGGGGTTCAGAAATTGAGCAGTTCAGGAAAGAATTTAAGAAAATCTCAGCATATCCTGATTAACCGCGATATAATTTCTTAAACAACTAGGCTTTCTTTATACACGAAACCATCTTATCTATAAGATTTTGAGAAAGGATAGGCTTAATAATATAATCATTAAAGCCTGAATTCATTATTTGCTCAGTATCGCCCAGGAGACCATAAGCAGTCTGCGCAATAATGATTATTTTGTCCCTGAACTCCCTTATCTTTTCAGCTGACTCGTAACCATCCATTACCGGAAGCTGGATATCCATCAGGATGATATCAATATCAGGATTATTCCGGGCAATATCTACTGCTTCCTGTCCGTCACCGGCATTTAACAATACAGCTCCTGTCTTCTCAAGTATTTTGTTCAGGTATAACTGGCTTGAAAAGTCATCTTCAACGATAAGTATTTTCTTTCCTTTCAGAGTTTCATTTTCCATATATCATTTATCATTCGAAAAGTCCGTCATCCCTTAGAAGTATCAGAATTGCCGAGTGTGGAACAACTACATACTTTTCCTTATTAAATTCAATTTCGATAGCGCTATTCTGCAAATATACAGCCTGGTCGCCTTCTTTGGGCTGAAGCGGAACATATTTCGGTTCATCAGAGCTGTTTTTCCATGGTTCATCACCATCATTCACTGAAGGAATTGGATAACCCGGGCCTACCTTTACAACAAAACCGATCTGCACTTTTTCATTCTCGTTAACCCCCGGAGGAAGCAACAGTCCGCTTTTAGTCTTCGACTGAGGAACTTTTGGTTTAATTAATATTCTGTCGCCAATGACAATCAGTTTCTGTAAATCTTTCTCATCTAATAACACAGTCATAATATCCTTCTATTAGAAACAAATGTATCAATTTTTACTTTATTCGGTTATGAGCCCCCGGAAATAATTAATATTGCAATGAAATAAATAAGTTTAATTTTAAAGAGAGGAATCAGAACAGAAGTCAGATCAATATGTCATCCGATACTTATACAACGATAAAAAATCGGTCTCAGGGACTGTATAAAGAAAGGGGAAGCCGTTTTATTGCTTCTGCCTGGCCTGTATCTGACCAGGAGGAAATCAGGTTAATAATCGATAATATACGGAAAGAATACCACGATGCCAGGCACCACTGCTTCGCATATATGCTTGGCAATGATAGGGATATTTGGAGGACAAACGATGACGGAGAACCTTCGGGCACTGCCGGAAGACCAATACTGGGACAGATAAACTCATTTGATCTGACTAATGTTCTTATAGTTGTAAGCAGGTATTTTGGAGGGACATTATTAGGTGTAAGCGGATTAATTAATGCTTACAGGACTGCTGCCAGATCTGCAATTGAGAATGCAGATATAATTGAATGTACGATTAATGATTATTATGAGATCATTTTCCCCTATGACTCGATGAATGATGTGATGAAGATACTTAAAGATGAAGCAATTGGTCAGACAGATCATTTGTTTGATCTTGAATGCCGAATTAAAATCAGTTTCAGAGCTTCTTTAAGGGAAAAGGTCATAGAGAGGCTAGCCAGAGTTGAAGGTTTGAAATACGAGCATCTCAATACTCATTAAAGTTTTAAGGAAATTATCAACAGTCACCTCTGTTGAGACAATTCTTAATTAACTTTGATACAAGTTCAACAGTGTGCTGAAAATGTGCCAAAATAATGAAAAACAAAAGCTTAGTATCAATTGATGATTTTTCCACGGAAGAAATACTGAAAATTCTTGATCTTACTGCAGAATTTGAAAAAGAACCAACAAGAAAATTGCTTGAAGGTAAAGTTATTGCCACATTATTTTTTGAACCATCAACACGGACAAGATTAAGTTTTGAAAGCGCAATAAACAGATTAGGAGGGAAAATTGTCGGGTTTTCAGATGCGTCAAGTTCAAGTGTTACTAAAGGGGAGACACTGAATGATACCATCAGGACTGTAAGTAATTATTGTGATCTGATCGTAATGCGGCATCCCAGTGAAGGAAGTGCAAGATTTGCCAGCGAGATTGCCAGTGTTCCTGTTATTAATGCCGGTGATGGAGCCAACCAGCATCCGTCCCAGACACTTCTTGATCTCTATTCAATAAGAAAAACACAGCAGAAACTCGATAACCTGAACATTTTCATGGTAGGAGATCTGAAATACGGAAGAACAGTACATTCTCTAATGATGGCCATGTCGAGATGGAATGCAACTTTCAATTTTATTGCACCCGAAGAACTTAAGATGCCCGATGAATTTAAGCTATACCTTGACAACCTTGGACTCAAGTATTATGAACATAACGATTTCACCGATATTATTTCCAAAGCTGATATAATTTATATGACCAGGGTTCAGAAAGAGAGATTCTCAGACCCTATTGAATATGAAAAGGTAAAAAATGTTTATGTCCTGAGGAATTCAATGCTCAAAAACACCAAACCTAACATGCGGATACTTCATCCTCTTCCGAGGGTGAATGAGATACATCAGGATGTGGACAATAATCCAAAAGCCTACTATTTTGAACAGGCACTTAATGGTGTCTATACCCGTGAGGCTATACTATGTTTATTACTTGGTATTAAATAACAGAAGATGATACAATGAAGGAGCCTAAACAACTGAGCGTAAGCGCCATTCAGAATGGTACAGTAATCGACCATATACCTGCCTATAACCTTTTTAAGGTAATCCAGATCCTTGGCCTGGACCGTATAGATAATCAGATCACATTCGGTACAAATCTCGAAAGTAAAAAGCTGGGAAGAAAGGCAATTATTAAGATCTCAGAGGTATTCTTTGAAGATGAGGATATAAACAGGATAGCGCTTGTAGCTCCTGATGCAAAGCTCAATATTATCAGAGATTATGAAGTTGTTGAGAAGAAAGTTGTTGTTGTTCCAGATACTATTGTCGGAATAGCAAAATGCATGAACCCCAAATGCATAACAAATTTTGAATCTGTTACAACCAGGTTTCGGGTCGTTTCAAAGAAAAATGTCTCACTGAAATGCCATTATTGTGAAAAAATAACCAACCAGGAGAACCTGCAGATAATCTAAAAACCTCTGTTCCATTTGCAGTTCCCCCCCCTCCGCCCCTAAAGGGGGGCTAATTCAGAATAAATTTCGCAACTTATCTCAGCCTGTCATATGATTTTACAAGTTGGTTGTCTTTATTGATGCCCCGGTGACCTAAAACAGAAAGGACAAGGATAAGAATTGGCAGAAGCATCTTATATCCAAATACAAGTTCTGCATCAAATTTTTCAATTACGTTGTACGAATAGTAGCCACATAAAAGAATAAAACCACAGACAATGGCTATTAGTAACTTAGCAAGCCTAAGCTGAATCTCTCTTTTTTTGAAAAGGAATATTGTTACCAGTGAAATTGCAGAAATAAGGATTATGACTGCAGAAAGAGGTATTATCTTCTCGATCAATTCATGATTTTGCATGCTTATGTCTCTGATCAGGCCACTGAATGTTATTTTTAACACAGAACCAGAACTCTCCAAAAAGGTTAAAAAACTTACCTTAAGGAATAATAATGACAGAAGAAATGTCAATGAAAGATAGATGGATTGAATACGCTGGATCATAAATTAAAAGTTTTTAAAGTTCAAATTTAGTATCAATAAATGTATTATAAAACTGGCTTAATCGATATATATATATAAATTTTATGATTATTTAACATTTATTTAGAGACTGTACCTAATGCCGGAGTTATAATTTATTTACTTTTACGGTCTGATAATTTTCCTGATATATTGATGTAAAATATCAGGCTTCCAATCATATGGTTTTCCAAATAATATTTTATTTTATTATTAATAAACTCATCATCGTGAAAAATGAATAAAAGATTAAGGACAACAGTAACACTAATTATAATAATATTCGTAGCCGGAGTTATATTTTATCCAAAATATAAACCCCTGCTGGCCAAAAAAATCAAGGGACAAAACAATACTCAATCGTTCATTAGGCAAAGTCAGCAAAAGCTAAATGCAATAGGATATATTATCGCACCCACATTCATGAGTGAACTGGTTAATTCAACCGGTACACTAAAGCCTGACGAAGAAGTTGATCTGGCATTTGAGACTTCAGGAAAAATTGTAGGCATAAACTTTACAGAAGGGACTCATGTAAAAAAAGGAGATCTCCTCGCAAAAATAAATGACCGGCCACTTCAGGCTCAGCTTGAAAAGTTGGAAGCACAGTTAAAAATGGCCCAGGCAAAGGAGTTCAGACAGCGTAGCTTGCTTGACAAAGATGCAATAAGTCAGGAAAGTTATGACCAGATTGTTACTGATGTACAAAGCATTAATGCAGATATAGACCTTATTAAGGCCCGTATATCAGAAACAGAATTAAGGGCTCCTTTCGATGGAATTATCGGGCTGCGTTATCTGAGTGAAGGAAGTTTCACAACTCCAGCGACTAAAATTGCCAGGCTGATAAAAACAAGTCCCATAAAAATTGAATTCTCAATTCCAGAAAAATATGCTCAGGAGATTAAGATCGGTTATCCGGTTACATTTGTTATTGATGGAAGCGACAAGGTATTTAAAGCCAATGTTTACGCAGTAGATCCAAAGATTGACATAGAAACAAGAACAATTGTTTTGCGCGCATTATATCCAAATATAAATGAGGAACTTAAAACCGGGCGCTATGCAGGAATCACCTTGCAGATGTCGCAGGTCGATGATGCCATTTCAATTCCGTCTGAGGCTATTATACCTGAAATGGACGGTGAGAAAGTCTTCATTTATAATAACGGAAAGGCTCAATCAGTTAAGGTAAGCATAGGCCTCAGAACCGAGTCAAAAGTACAGATAACCGAAGGACTTAAATTTGGAGATACACTGATAACTTCAGGTATAATGCAATTACGACAGAATATGCCTATTGTATTGGACAGCGTGATTATAAACAACTAACCGGGGTATAAATATGAGTTTATCATCAGTAAGCATTAACAGGCCGGTTTTAGCAACAGTGTTTGCTATTTTAATACTTCTTTTTGGCGCGGTCGGACTAACTTATCTTGGCATCAGGGAATTTCCAAGTGTTGACCCACCGATAATATCAGTTAGTACAGACTACCCTGGAGCTAATTCAGATGTCATTGAAACACAGATAACTGAGCCACTTGAACAATCGATTAACGGGATTCCGGGCATTCGTTCCCTCACCAGTGTGAGCCGTCAGGGTGGAAGTCGTATAACTGTGGAATTTGAACTGTCTGTCGACATGGAGACAGCAGCCAATGACACAAGGGATAAGGTATCGCAGGCAATGAGAATGCTTCCTCGCGACTGCGATCCTCCGGTAGTGGCAAAAGCTGATGCTGATGCAAGTCCAATAATGTTTCTTACTGTTGAAAGTAAAAAAAGATCATTGCTTGAAATTTCAGAGATAGCAGAACTTACTATTAAAGAACAGTTACAGACAATTTCAGGTGTAAGTGCTGTCATGATCTGGGGTCAAAAAAGGTACGCCATGCGTTTATGGCTCGATCCGGTTAAACTGGCAGGCTATAAGCTTACACCAATGGATGTCAGGAATGCTATTTCGCGTGAAAATGTTGAATTGCCTTCCGGTTCTATTGAGGGTGACAATACTGAATTGACAATAAGGACTTTGGGACTTATGACAACCCCAAAAGAGTTTAATGATCTGATAATTAAACAGTCAGGCGATCAAGTTGTTAGGTTCCAGGATATTGGAAGAGCAGAACTTGGCCCTGAAGATATCAGGGGAATTCTAAAACGAGATGGTGTTCCCATGGTAGGCACTGCTTTGGTTCCCCAGCCAGGATCAAACCAGATTGATATAGTAGATGAGGTATATCGTCGTCTCGAATATATTAAAAAAGACCTGCCGGATGATGTTGTAATAAAAGTGGGATTTGATAATACTGAATATATTCGATCATCAATAAAAGAGGTCAAGGATACAATCTATCTTGCTTTTTTTCTTGTAGTTATAATTATTTATTTCTTTTTAAGAAGCTGGCGCGCGACATTAATACCGATAATGGTTATCCCCGTCTCGCTTATAGGGGCTTTCTTCATCATGTATCTTGCCAATTATTCCATAAATGTATTAACTCTCCTTGCTATTGTACTGGCTATAGGAATTGTTGTAGATGATGCAATTGTAGTTATGGAGAATATTTATGTCAAGATTGAGAAAGGAATGCCGCCTTTCAAAGCAGGACTTGAAGGTTCCAAGGAGATTTATTTTGCTATTATTTCTACTACTATCACGCTTATTTCAGTTTTCTTCCCTATAGTATTCCTGCAGGGAATAACAGGAAGACTTTTCAGGGAGTTTGCAGTAGTAATGGCAGGAACAATAGGTATTTCTGCATTTCTTGCCCTGTCGCTGACACCAATGGTCTCGACAAAATTATTGAGACATGAAGCTAGACCCAGTTGGTTTTTCAGGAAGACAGAAAAATTCTTCAATAACCTGAATGAAGGTTACCGGCGCTTCCTTGAAACATTCCTCAGGCACAGGAATATTACCTTTCTTATACTTATCGCATCTTTTGGTCTTATCTTCTTACTCTGGAAGTCGATACCTGCAGAGATGGCTCCTCTTGAGGACAGGTCACAGATCAGTATTAATACTGTTGCACAGGAAGGAGCCACATACGAGTTTATCCTTGGATATATTGATGATATTGCCCAGACTGTAGATGAATTGGTTCCTGAACGTGATGGAGTTATTTCGATGGTAAGAGGCGGCGGAGGCTTCGTAAGGATTTCGCTTGTAAAGCCTGATAAGAGAAATCGCACACAGCAGGAAATTGCTGATCAGCTGAGTGCAGTATTAAGAACAAAAACCAAAGCCAGAGCTATGGTAATGCAACAGTCGACCTTCGGTGGAAGACGAGCAGGAATGCCTATTCAATATGTATTGCAGGCCACTACAATTGATAAATTAAGAGAGATCCTGCCTGCCTTTATGTCGAAAGTAATGGCAAATCCTGCCTTCGAGATGGCTGACGTAAATCTTAAATTCACAAAGCCTGAACTAAGGATTCATATCGACAGAGAAAAAGCAAGCGCACTGGGTGTAACGACTCAGAATATCGGGCAGACCTTACAACTTGCCTTAAGTGGTCAGCGGTTCGGGTATTTTTTCATGAATGGGAAACAATACCAGATACTTGGTGACCTTGCAAGATATGACCGAAACAAACCGCTCGATCTTAAATCATTGTATGTGAGGAATAACGCAGGTAATATGATTCAGTTTGATAATCTTGTTACGCTTTCAGAGGAAACTGCCCCTCCCCAGCTTTACAGGTATAACAGGTTTGTTGCAGCAACGATATCAGCTGGTCTTGCCGAAGGGACGTCGATCAGCCAGGGCCTTGATGAAATGGATAAGATAGCAAAAGAGACACTCGATGACACATTCCGAACAGCCCTTGCCGGCGATTCAAAAGATTTTAAAGAGAGCTCATCAAGCCTTATGTTTGCTTTTGTTCTGGCGCTTGTCCTCATTTTTCTCGTATTATCAGCCCAGTTCGAAAGTTTTAAAGATCCGTTCATTGTTATGATGACTGTACCACTTGCTCTTACCGGTGCACTTTTGTTTATGTGGTATTTTAATATTACAATGAATATCTTCAGCCAGATTGGTATTATTATGCTTATCGGTCTGGTGACTAAAAACGGCATTTTGATAGTAGAATTTGCCAACCAGAGAAAGAATGCAGGTATGTCTAAATTTGAGGCAATAAAATTTGCTGCTGCAGCCCGGTTCAGGCCAATTCTGATGACAAGTCTTGCTACAATACTTGGTATCATGCCATTGGCTCTTGGCTTCGGAGAAGGTGCCCAGAGCCGTGTGTCGATGGGTATCGCTGTTGTGGGAGGTATGTTCTTTTCCACCTTCCTCACACTCTTTGTAGTTCCTGCTATCTATACATTCATTTCAAGCGAAACTAAAAATACTGAAAATGAAAATAAAGTACTTGTACCTTAGTTTGCTTGTTGGAGCCTGGTGCGTTGGTACTGATGCTCAGACAACATATGGTCTTAAAGACTGCATAGGCATCGGGCTTGAAAGGAACTTTTCAATACTTGTGGCAAGGAACAGCGAAACTATTGCAAAGAATAATTACACTTTAGGTAATGCCGGATACCTCCCCTCTCTTGATCTGACAAGTACTTATAATGGCACATTGACAAATAGCACACAAAAGCTGTCAGACGGCAGTCAGACTTCATCAAATGGAGCTTATAATACTGGTTCCAATAACTCAGTATCGCTGGGCTGGACAATCTTCAACGGATTCAGCGTTCAGACTACATATAAGAAACTGAATGAATTAAAGCAGCTTGGCTCATTGAACACACAACTGGCTGTTGAAAATCTTGTATCAGATATTATTTCGGGATATTATTATTACATACAACAGATACAGCTTCTGAATAACATGAAGTATGCTGTATCTCTATCCAAGGAACGCCTGAGGATCGACGAGGACAGGTATCTGCTGGGTTCAGGTTCAAAACTGGAAGTGTTGCAATCGCGGGTATATCTGAATGCTGACAGTTCAAGGCTATCGCGTCAATTCGAAATCGTCAGGGCTGCCCAGGTAAAGTTAAATGAGCTTATGGCCGCAGATGATCTTGGTAACAAGTTTATTTCCAAAGACACCTCCATACATGTAAATCCTAACCTTTTGTATGAAAAGTTACTGGATGAAACTCTCGCTGAAAACACCAGTCTCATGATAGCTTCGAAAAACAAAACCCTTTCAGAATACGATTATAAGATAATCTCTGCCAGGTCGTATCCGTATCTGACCATGGCAACAGGATATAGTTACAACCTTTTTAACTATTCAACAGGTGCAACAAAGAGTCTGAACACTAATGGAATGAACTATGGTCTGACCCTTGGAATAAATATATTTGACGGTTTAAATCAGCGAAGAAATATACACAATGCTTCAATTGATATAAAGAATAAAGAGTTATTATATCTTCAGCTCGAACAGTCGATCAAAGCTGATTTAATAACACTGTACAATGCCTACAATAATAACCTGAGGCTTATTACCCTTGAAGAACAGAACCTTAGTACGGCTTCTGAAAACCTTGATATAGCTCTTGAAAGATATAAGCTTGGCAGTCTGTCGGGAATAGACCTTCACGAGGTGCAAAAAAGCCTTCTCGATGCAAAGGAAAGCCTGTTGTCAATACAGTACCAGGCCAAGCTGGCAGAGATCTCACTGCAATTGATATCGGGGAAGATTATGGATTACTATCAGTAGGGATCAGGGATCAGGGATCAGGGATCAGGGCGCAGAGCTCAGAGCTCAGAGCACAGAGCTCAGGGCTCAGCGTACTGATTACTGATTACTGATTACTGATTACTAGTTTCACGTTTAGCTAATAAGAGTTTATAAAATTTCCATTATTCAATTAGAGTAAATCTTCAGATTATTGTAAATTTGAGCCTCATTTTTTTTGACATGGAAAAGAAAACAGAGCTAATAACAAATAATGACGGTAGTATTTTTCACCTTAACCTGCTTCCGGGAGATATCTCAAACAAGATTATTATAGTAGGCGATCCGGGAAGAGTTGAGATGCTTGGTTCATTGATGGAGGAGGTACGTGTAAGAAAAGAGAACAGGGAATTCCGTACCGTCACAGGCACATTTGAAAACACGGAAATAACAGTCATTTCCTCAGGAATCGGTACTGATAATATTGACATTCTTGTTAATGAACTTGATGCGCTTGTAAATATTGACCTGAATACCGGCATAAGCAGAGAAGATCCGGTTTCACTCACATTAATAAGGCTTGGTACATCAGGAGGTTTGAGGTCTGATATCCCTGCAGGGTCGTGTGTTCTGGCCGAGACTGCAATAGGCTTTGACGGCCTTCTGCATTTTTATGAAGGCTATGACTGGATACTCGACACAGGTTTGGCTGATTATCTTGCCGACTACCTCGAATGGCCCGACACTCTCTCCTACCCTTATGCAGTTAATGCCGATAAGGAACTTGTTGAGCTATTCAGCAAGGAGAATTTCACTAAAGGGATTACTATTTCGGCACCGGGATTTTATGCTCCCCAGGGAAGAAGGCTACGGTTAGAAACATTTGATAATGAAATAAACAGTAAACTGGCTGAATTCACTTACATGGGCAGAACGATAAGCAACTATGAGATGGAGAGTTCGGCAATTTACGGTTTGTCGGCTTTACTCGGGCATAAAGCCCTTACTATTTGCCTCGTCATTGGCAACCGTGTAACAGGAGAGTTTGTTCAGGATTACAAGCCACTTATGAGCGATCTGGCGCTTAAGGTATTCAGGCAAATCTGACCCATTAAATTGTTCTTGTAAATACTTCAATTTTGAATATATTTGCAGATGAACCAGTCAATATAAGAGTATGTCTGAAAATAGCGATAATAATAAGAATGTCAGCAATGACGAAATTGATCTTCTGGACCTGTTCAGAAGTATGGGAAAAACGCTCACCAGATGGGCAAGGGCTATTGGAAGGGCATTCCTTATATCAGTTGTTTTCCTTTTCAAAAGGTGGCTGCCTCTGGGCTTAAGTATCGCTGCAGGCATTGGAGTAACATTCATTTTAAAGAATACTTCTGAAGCAATTTACACTTCTGATATGGTATTCAGAAATAATCTGGCTTTGATGGAATCCTTCAAATTGAGGGACAAATCTGGTACCACTGCTGAAATAATCTCCAAAATTAACAAGCTTCAAATTCTTTGCAGCAATAAGAATTCAATAGCGTTGGCACATGCTTTTGCATCAAAACCCGATTCAGTAGAAAACATATTTGACATAAATGCCTACTGGATTATTGATAATGGCAAAGACGGTATCCCTGACTATGTTGATTATAAAAATGCTCATAGTGCATCTGATACTACAAATATAAGAATGCAGGACAGGTTTGATGTGAGAGTGCAGATAAATGCTTCACAGGACCTGAATCTTGTCAGAAACGGAATTAAGAAATTTATCCAAGATGATTCTTTATTTCAGCAAAGAAACAGGTTACGTTTAAGACAGAACCGGGCATTGCTAACACGACTCAATAATGACATCCTTCAACTTGACAGTCTGCAGAAGGTTAAATATTTTGAAGAGACAAGGAACATCAGGCCTTCCAACGGCGGACAAATGATCTTCCTCCAGGAACAGAAAACCCAGCTGGTATACACAGATATTTATACTCTTTTTGCAAAAAAACAAACGATTGAAACAGAATTGAATCTGTACAGTGGGATTCTAACAGTAGTAAATGATTTTTCTTTGCCTGGGACCAGGTTGAATGGAACTAATTACTATGCTAAAAAGATTATTCCTTTGTTTTTTGGTTTTACCCTGCTGGTACTCATATTGCTGGCAAACAGGAAAAAGATCAAAGAGACTTTTAAAAAGTATTGAAATAATGAGGCCGTCTCATATCATAAATGAGACGGCTTTTTTATTTGAGATTTTTATGGTG
>CAYUQR010000017.1:51466-58378 GCA_964446825.1 uncultured Rikenellaceae bacterium | reverse complement strand
AAGATACAGGTTGGGCAGAAGCTGAAGATCAAGAGGAAGAGCTGATTTTTTTCTAAAATATGCGCCCTTTAAGGTCATTTTTATTTTTACTGATCTTTCTTGCCTGTTTTACCGGTCTGCATTATATTATACCGGCAAATCAACTTTTCCCTTCTGTACATGAATTTATACCAAAAGTATCTGAAAATGATTTAATTCAGAATGAAAAGAATGCTCTGGATTTCAATTCAGGCAATATGGCAGACAGCCTGAAGAAACTGACTGAAAGCCAGGAACAAAAAGATGACTCATTACGTCTGGTTACTCTTTCTCGTCCCCCGCTTCCGATAAAGCAGTTTCTTGATTCGGTAAGATACTCCAAAAGGCAGGTAAGGGTAATGTATTATGGTGATTCCCAGATTGAAGGGGATCGTATAAGCTCATACCTCCGACATATTTTAAGGGAAAATAATCCCGGAACAGGTCCCGGGCTTTTTCTGCCACTAATGCCGGTAATGTATGCCAAGACTTTTTATTTAAAAGCATCATCTAACTGGGAAAGGTATAACTATCTTTCCTATAAGGAAGGTGAATTAAGCCATGCTGAACTTGGGCCCTTCATGGCAATTTGCCGCTATCTGCCTGAAGGCAGAAAAACAATTATACCTGAAAAGGCCTTTGTAAATATCAGTCCGTCAGCTTTTGCAGACAGTGCATCATCAGTTTATGACGTTTTAAGGATTTTTTACGGAAATGCAATGGGTAAGGTGGAAGTTGTCGTGAGGGCAGACGGAGATGTTGTAATGACAGATACTCTTAAAAGAGGGAAAGGCTTCAATGAACTTTCCTGTAATCTGAACAGGAAAAAGGATATTTTAATAGAATTTACAGGCAAGGTCAGTCCTGATATTTATGGTATAAGCATTGAAAGCAAAACAGGTCTGGTGCTTGATAATATCTCACAGAGGGGAAGTGCCGGACTGGAATTTACAATGGTTGACAAAAAAAACCTTAAGGAAGCTTTCAGAAAGCTGTCTCCGGATCTGTTTATTTTGCAGTACGGGCTGAACATTGTAAGAAATGTCAGGAACAGTTATTCGTATTATGCAAAAGGTCTGGGACGACAACTGGCGCTTCTGAACGAAATAGCACCTTCTGCTCATATCCTTGTAATAGGTCTTACTGATATGGCGGAAAAAGAAGGAGACAGCATAACATCATACAGTAACATCCCTTTAATAATTGATGCCCAGAGACGGGCGACCCTGGCCGCAGGGGAAACATTCTGGGATGCTTATAATGCCATGGGAGGGAGATCTTCAATTATTAAATGGTCGGAAAAAGTCCCACCTCTTGCACAAAAGGACTATGTCCATTTTACTTATCCCGGTGCGGATACTCTTTCAATGATAATGACCAGGGAACTTTTCTCCTTTATGCAAAAAGATTCAAGCAGTCATAAACCTACTGAGATTCAGCCAGATACTGTTTCAGACTCAAAAAAGATAATTATTGGAGAGGCACACACTGGCAGGAAAAAGGGTTGGATCAGTTCCATGATGGCAGTTATTCTTAAATATGACCCGGCAAAGCCTATGATCTTTTCAACTCCAGCATTCTGGCTTTTTTTCCTGTTGGTCCTTGCCGGGTACAGCATAATCTATAAAAAGTTGTTTATAAGAAATGTGTACCTTTTTCTTGTCAGCCTCTTCTTTTATTATAAATCCGGAGGATTGTTCTTGTTCCTGCTGATCTTTGTCACACTGATTGATTTCACCTGCGGATTGCTGATGTATCACTCGAGAAAATTTATTTTCAGAAAGGCCTTTATTCTTGTGAGTATTATTTCTAACCTCGGAATACTTGCTTATTTTAAATACACCGGATTCTTTATTAATACAGTTAATGACCTTTTGGGAACTAACTTCAGGGTTTATGATTTTCTGGCAGCATTTTCAAATTCTCATCTTGGCACTACATTCAATGTCAGTAATATATTGCTTCCCGTGGGAATCTCCTTTTTCACATTTCAATCGCTTAGCTATACTTTTGATGTATACAGAAGAAAGATAGAGCCTGTTAGGAATATTATCGATTTCGGGTTCTATGTCTCATTTTTCCCCCAGCTTGTTGCCGGACCAATTGTCCGTGCATCAGAATTCATTCCCCAGTTATACAATGAATATCACCTTTCAAAAAGGGAATTCAGTCATGCCATTTTCCTGATCTCAAAAGGACTTATAAAAAAGATAATTATTTCAGATTTTATTGCCATTAACTTCATCGACAGGGTTTTTGATGCTCCTTCCATCTATTCAGGATTTGAGAACCTTATGGCAATATATGGATACGGGCTGCAGATATATTGTGATTTTTCGGGTTATACCGATATAGCAATCGGATTGGGCCTGATAATGGGATTCCGGCTTCCGGTAAATTTTAACTCACCATATAAGGCTGCCAGCGTGGCCGAATTCTGGAAACGCTGGCATATTTCCCTCTCGAGGTGGTTAAAGGATTATCTCTATATTCCGCTGGGAGGAAACAGAAAAGGGAAGATCAGAACAAATATTAACCTGTTGATCACCATGCTGCTGGGCGGTTTATGGCATGGTGCTGACCTTAGATTTATAATTTGGGGACTGCTTCATGGGATCGGTTTGGTGATCAATAAGATCTGGAGTTATTTATTTGGAGATAATTTTAAGCCGAATATTATCCGTCATGCCATTTCGGTATTCATCACTTTCCAGTTTGTAAATTTCTCCTGGATCTTTTTCAGATCTCACGACATGAATAACGTTAAAATTATGTTCAGACAGATAACTGAGAATTTTTCTCCGGGATCATACATGACTGTTATTCCTGCCTATAGCAGTGTCTTCCTGCTAATAATAGCTGGTTATGCCATCCATTTGCTTCCCGAAAGCATAAAAGAATCCTACAGGGGACTTTTTATAAGAATGCCTTTATTATTACAGATGGTAATCCTGATGCTGGTAGCAGTCCTTTTATACCAGATGAGGACAGTCGATGTGATGCCATTTATTTATTTCAGGTTTTAAGTACTACAGATACGTTCTCAGGTTCTTCTCACCTTTTACAAATGGGGCAATAGCTCTTTCGTAAATACCCTGAACATAAGCAATGGCCATACCATAGTTTGTTACCGGGACACCTGCTTTAATAGCCGGTAGTAACCTGTTATGAAGCTGTTTCCTTGTTATCATGCAGCCTCCGCACTGTATCACAAGTGAATAATCTGTAACCGGGCGAGGTAAAACATCCAGGCCGGCTACAACATCATATTCAATCTTCTTACCAGTGAAACTGGTTATCCAGCGTGGTATTTTCGTTCTCCCGATATCGTCGCACGATACGTGATGTGTGCATGATTCAAGGAGCAGAACTCTGTCGCCGTCCTTCAATGAGGAAATTTTCGGCGTCCCTTTAAGGTAGTTTTCAAAGTCACCTTTAAATCGTGCCAGCATTATGCTGAAGCTTGTCAGGGGAATATCTTCAGGGACTGAGGCATCGGCTTTTACAAATACCTGTGAATCGGTGACAGCCAGAGCAGGCCTGATTTTTGTTTTTTTCAGGAAAGCATCAACTTCCCTCTCTTTCAGGATAATAGCCACAGCCTCATTGTCAAGAATATCCCTTATAGCCTGAACCTGTGGCAGTATTAACCGGCCAGCAGGAGCTTCGACATCAATAGGTGTTATCAGCAGGACAATATCTCCGTATTTGATCAGATCACCGAGAAGGGCGGGTGTTTTCCAGGAATGTTCAGGAATTGTGCTTCTGATCAGCCTGATAAGCTCTTCATAATTTCGCCTGTCCACAGCAGAGAATTCAAATGGGAAAATACCGGTAATTTGCATTATTTTATCTCTGAATTCTGAAGAGAGTTTCTGAAAATCTGATTTATTGTGTATTATGAGAAAAGGGATATTCTGTTCATGAAACTTTTTAACCAGGTCATCCTCAAATTCTCCCCACGAATTAAGTGTAACCACGAGAATTCCAAGGTCAATCTCATTTAATGTTCTCAGCGTACGTTCAATTCTTTTACCTCCAAGTTCTCCTGAATCGTCTATTCCTGCTGTATCGACAAGTATCACCGGACCAAAGCCCGTGATCTCAAAGGATTTCCTTACAGGATCAGTTGTGGTGCCGGCATGATCCGATACAATTGCAATGTCCTGTCCGGCAAGGCAGTTAATAAGACTGCTTTTTCCGTTATTGCGACGGCCATAAATACCAATATGAGGTTTAGATTCCCTGCCTTTGCTCATAAATGAAGAAATAAGCTGCAAATTTAGTAATTTTTAAATATCATCAAGTGAGAATCCCAGCTTCAGAAGGTTGCCGGGTTGAAGAATGGTTTTGAGTCTGTCATCATCCATTGCCTTCATAATGGAATTGGCTTCGAATATATCAATACCCTTTTCTTTCATCAATAAGGCAATCGAGGCTGCTTTGTGATACCCGATATGGGGTGTTAATGCCGTAGTAACAGAAGGACTGTGAGTAAGAGCTTTATAGCTGGCGGTTTCATTTATCGAGAGTCCTGTGAACAGGTTACTCATTAGTGTGATATTGCAGGATATCAAAAGTTTAAGACTTTCAATTATTGCACATCCGATAACGGGGATATATGCATTCAGTTCAAGAGTTCCCTGTCCGCTAAGTGAACTTACCAGTACATCGTTGGAATATATTTTGTGAGATGCAGAAATTACAAATTCGGGTATAACAGGGTTGACTTTTCCAGGCATTATTGAACTTCCAACCTGTCTGTAAGGAAGCGAAAGAATCTTCACACCAGTGAGGTCGGAAGCCAGAAGACGAAAGTCGGAAGACATTTTTTCAAGATTAACAGCATGAGCCTTTAATGTGGCATGTATCTCTACCCATTTATCGAGGTTGGAAGTTGCATCTGAAAGGTTTTCACTATGTGCTAACGGAAGACCAGTAAGATTACGCAATTCAGGAATAACCTCCATTATAAAAAACCTTGGCAGAGATAATCCGGTTCCTGTGGCACCTCCGCCAAGATTAACCTGTTTTATTCTTTCGGAACATTTCGATACTCTCCACCAGTCGCGCGAAAGAGCTTCGTTATATGTGCTGAATAACATTCCGAATGAGGATGGTACAGCCTCCTGCATCTGAGTGTACCCGATGCGAAGCTTCTCCCTGCTACCCTTCTCAAACTCCTCAATTTTCTGACGAAGCATATTAATCTTTCCCTCGAGTTCCTGGAGCAGCTTCATTACGGCAACAGTAAGAGCTGTGGGAATTACATCGTTGGTTGACTGGTAGATATTGGCATGTTCAAGCGGGTCAATATAAGTGTATTCACCACACTTATTTCCCGTCTTCAGAAGTGCTGTATTGGTTATTATTTCGTTGATATTCATATTGATGCTTGTTCCTGCACCCCCCTGGACAGCCGGTACAATAAACTGATCGAAATGATCTCCCTCAGAAACTTTCATGGCAGCAATGCAAAGTGCATCAAGAATATCGTCGTTAATTACTTTTATAGAAATGGTAGTCCCGAATTTTTCCGTAGCTGCATTCCTGAAATTTCTGTATGTATTATAGCATGCCAGTTTGGTAATACCCACTGCCTGATACCATTCAGCAGGGAATGGTGTATCCCCCGGAAAATTCTCTTTAGCCCTCATTGCATGTATCCCGTACAGGGCATCTGCAGGAAGCTCTTTTTCTCCTAGTGCGTCTTTTTCAATCCGGTACACTGAGTTATATGTTATTTTCTGATACGGGTCTGGCATAAGCCACGACATCCTTACCTGTTATCTCACTGGGACAGAGGATTATCAGTCTTTCCAGGACATTTCTGAACTCCCTTATGTTTCCTGTCCATTGTATTTTCTGGAATTCTTTCATAGCATCCTCTGCGATAACCTTCTTGCTCATTCCGTACTCATTACATATGGTAGTATTAAAATGTTCAGCGAGCAAAGGAATATCATCCTGTCTTTCGTTTAGCGTGGGAACGTGAATTAATATAACACTCAGACGATGGTACAGGTCTTCGCGGAACCCGTTATTCTCAATCTCTTTCTTGATATTTTTGTTTGTGGCTGTTATTACCCTCACATTTACATGTATATCTTTATCAGAGCCTACCCTGGTAATCTTGTTTTCCTGGAGAGCTCTTAATACTTTTGCCTGGGCAGACAGGCTCATGTCGCCAATTTCATCAAGAAAAAGAGTACCGCCATTGGCCTGTTCGAACTTTCCTATACGCTGTTTTATGGCCGAGGTAAAGGAACCTTTTTCATGTCCGAAAAGTTCACTTTCAATTAGTTCTGACGGGATAGCCGCACAATTGACTTCCACAAAGGGACCTTTAGCCCTGGAGCTCTTTTCATGTATCTGGTGGGCAACCAGTTCCTTTCCTGTTCCGTTGGCGCCGGTAATAAGCACCCTGGCTTCGGTGGGAGCCACCCTGTCGATCATATTCTTTACCTGTTCTATTGCCTCCGACTGGCCGATGATCTCATACATCTTGCTGACCTTGTTTTTGAGAACCTGGGTCTGTGTTATAAGAGTCGACTTGTCCATAGCATTACGTATGGTTATAAGCAGCCTGTTCAGATCGAGAGGTTTCTCAAGAAAATCAAATGCCCCTTTTTTAATTGCTTCAACAGCGGTATCGATATTACCATGACCTGAAATCATAACAACAGGGGTAGCCGATGAAGCCTCTTCTATTTTGCCCAGAACCTCAATGCCATCCATCTTTGCCATCTTGATATCGCAGAGGACAATGTCGTATGAATTGGCAGAGAACATCTCAAGCCCTGTTGGTCCGTCCTCAGCAAGGTCAACTTCATATTTTTCATACTCGAGAACCTCCTTCAGAGTATTCCTGATGGCTCTTTCATCATCTATGAC
>CAYUQR010000017.1:16161-51366 GCA_964446825.1 uncultured Rikenellaceae bacterium | reverse complement strand
TCAGCCATTTCCACATCTCTTTCCATGAGGTTTTTTTGCCATACATCAGGATGCCGGTACGGTAAACCTTGGCTGCCATCCAGACAAAAAAGGCAAATGTTATCAGCATCACTACCATTGAAACAGCTATTTGCCAGTAAGGTACACCAAATGGTATACGCGCCATCATTACTATGGGTGAAGTGAGTGGTATCATGGAGCACCAGAATGAAAGTGAGCTTTCAGGGTTTTGCATAGTACCCATAGCCACCATCAATGCGAGTATTATTGGTATGGTCACAGGAAGCATAAATTGTTGTGTTTCAGTTTCGTTATCGACAGCTGATCCTATAGCTGCAAAGACAGATGCATACAGAAGATAGCCAGTAGCAAAATAGAAAATAAATGCAATGATTATCAGTCCCCATGGCTGGTTCATTGCACTATCGAACATTTTTGAAAATTCTGCAAGCTGTGGCGAAACTTCAGCTGTTTGTGCTGTACTGGCAGCCGATACATTATTTGTTGTCATCATATTCTGGGGTGCAACCTGAGCTATCTCGGTAATATTGGTTTTTTGCAGAATAGTGGACTTCAGAACTGTTACAATTGCAAGGGTAAGAAAAATCCAGATCATAAACTGAGTAAGTCCGACCAGTGCAATTCCGATAATTTTTCCCATCATCAGCTGAACAGGTTTCACCGAAGAAATAATGACTTCAACAACCCGGCTGGTTTTTTCTTCAATAACCCCGCGCATTACCTGGGCTCCGAAAATGAAAACAAGCATATACATCAGGAATCCGAGTATATAGGCCAGGCCCATTGCAATCCCGGTGCTTGTTGTTTTAACCGCACCTGTTGAGTCAATTTTAATTGTCTGAATCGAAACATTTGTCTCGATATTTTTCATTATCTCATTGAGATTTTCAATTTTATATGCAAGCAATTTTTGCCTCTCGATCTCATTCTTAAGAGAATTCTCGATATACTGCAGTAACCCAATTGGAGGTTGTTGTTTTGAGATAAGCTGAACGGCATTCGGGGTATTGATAATCTCAGGTGATATATACAGTATCCCGTAATACCCTGCTGTTTCAAAAGACTTTTTAAGGTCCTCAAGTTTTGTATTTTCTAAGTATACAAATTCCGCATCTTTAGTGTTTTTTATAACACCTTTGAAAAGATCAGACTTATCCTCGATCACAGCGATCTTTTTAAATTCGCCTGACTGATTCATCATCAGCAGAGTTGGGACGATAATTATAGATGCCATCAGAAGCGGCGCAAGAATGGTCATAATAATGAATGACTTTTTCCTTACTCTTGTGATATACTCTCTTTTTATTATAACAGATATCTTGTTCATGGTGTGATAGTTTCGATGTTATTATAAAATTTAATTGCGGGCTTCGACTACTCTTATAAATATCTCGTTCATTGAGGGCAGTGCCGGATTAAAGGAAATAAGATTCCCCGATTTCATCACAGTCTGAAGAATTTCATTGTTACTGGTATCTCCGGTTGTCTTAAGGCGAATAATACTCTTATTATTATCTTTTTCCTGGTTGAGAATATTATAGTGACCGTTACCCTCGATCTTAACATCACCGTCAAACACAATATCATATTCATTTGCAGCCCATCGACTGCGAATCTCATCAACACTGCCCTCAAGTATTGTTTTTGCTTTATTGATCAGAGTAATATTATCGCAGAGTTCCTCAACAGATTCCATATTATGAGTTGAAAAAATAATTGTAGCGCCTCGTTCCCTGAGGAACAGGATCTCCTTTTTGATTGTATTTGTGTTGACAGGATCAAATCCTGTAAAAGGTTCATCAAATATTATAAGCTTTGGTTCATGAAGCACAGTTGTTACAAACTGTATTTTCTGTTGCATTCCCTTCGACAGTTCTTCAACTTTTTTATCCCACCAGTCGATAATATCAAGTTTTTTGAACCAGTACTTCAGCCTTTTCATTGCTTCAGCTTTTGACAGGCCTTTCAGCTGGGCAAGATATACGGCTTGTTCTCCAACCTTCATTTTCTTATATAATCCTCTTTCCTCAGGAAGGTAGCCAATTAACTGCACATCATCAGGCTTCAGTTTTCTTCCGTTAAGAAACAATTCCCCGGTATCGGGCCCTGTAATCTGGTTGATGATCCTTATAAGCGTAGTTTTTCCTGCACCATTAGGTCCAAGAAGTCCATAGATGCATTGTTCAGGCACTGAGATACTTACGTCATCAAGCGCTAGCTGGTTTCTAAATTGTTTAGTGACATTCTTTGCTTCAAAAAGTGCCATAAGCGAATAATTTATAATTATTTAGTAAGAAATGTAAATATAGAAAAACTCTGTGTAACTCTTATTCAAAATACCCTCTCATTCTCTCGAACAAGCTTTTATCGTTTTTATCTGGTTTTGGTACGAACGATTCGGAGTCTTTAAATTTCTCGACGATCTTCATTTCGTCTTTGCTTATGCTTCTTGGGATCCATACATTTACATTAACCAGCAGATCCCCTTTGCCATAACCATTTACTTCAGGAAGTCCTTTTCCTCTTAAACGCAATATTTTGCCGGGCTGGGTACCCGGTTCGATTTTAATTTTAACATTATTGTCGACTGTTGGTACTTCAACATGTGTTCCGAGAACAGCATCCGGGATGCTGATAAAAAGATTGTAAATAAGGTCGTTACCTTCTCTTATCAATTCCGGGTGTTCTTCTTCATCGATCACAACCAGAAGGTCCCCGTTTACCCCGCCTCTTCTTGGAGCATTGCCCTTACCGCCGACAGTCATCTGCATCCCTTTGCCGACCCCTGCAGGGATATTGATCTTTATTATCTCTTCTTTCTGAACGATACCTTCGCCATAACAGGCAGGGCATTTTTTGGTTATTGTTTTTCCTTCCCCACCACATGACGGACAAACGGATGTTGTCTGCATCTGTCCAAGCAGGGTATTGGTCAGCCTGGTAACATGACCGGAACCATGGCAGGTGGAACAGGTCGACAGGCTTGATGCATCAGCTGCTCCTGTACCACCACATGAATCACAGGCATCGTATTTATTGACTTTTATTTTTTTCTCAGCCCCTGAAGCTATTTCGTGCAGAGTTAGTTTGACTTTAACACGCAGATTGCTGCCTTTATTTACCCTGCGGCCGCGTCTGCTGCTGCCACCGAATGCACCAAAACCGCCAAAAGCATCACCGAAAATATCTCCAAAGGAGGAGAAGATATCATCCATGGTCATATGTGTACCACCGAAACCTGATGCGCCAGCTCCCATTCCGGCGTGTCCATACCGGTCGTAGCGGGCTCTTTTCTCATCGCTGCTGAGGACCTCATATGCTTCGGCAGCTTCCTTGAAATTCTCTTCAGCTTTTTTGTCGCCGGGATTCTTATCGGGATGATATTTTAATGCTTGTTTCCTGTATGACTTTTTAATTTCATCTTTCGTGGCTTGCTTAGATACTCCAAGTACCTCATAATAATCTCTTTTTTCCATCATTTTTTTATATTTTGTAAGCCACTATTTTAATATTGCGTGAAAGTCAATTCCTTTATTCACCTACAACAACTTTTGAAAACCTTAACACTTTGTCCTGAAGATAATAACCCTTCAAAACAACATCAACAACCTTTCCTTTTAATGAATCATCATCAACCGGCACTTTGGCCACCGCTTCGTGAAGATCAACATTAAATTCACTGTTCAGCGACGGAATTTCTTTAATCCCATTCTGCTTGAGAAAATCGCTGAATTTACTGTAAATGAGATCAATACCAGCCTTTATTGCAGATTCATCGGCAGAATTTTCCATGTGTATCAATGCTCTGTCAAAATCATCCATTATTGGTATGATCTTGAGAAGCATATCCTCACCTGCATACCTGGATATTTCCATTTTCTCACGCAGTGTTCTTTTTCTGTAGTTATCAAATTCAGCAGAAAGACGAATATACTTATCCTGCATCTCTGCCAGTTTTTCTTCTACAGCCCTTACTTCAGGTATAACTTTGTCAGCAGCTTCAGCATAACCTTCCATTTTATCAGTAGCAGGCCCTGTAGATTCATAGGCATTCTGATCGCCGGTAATTTTTATTTCATCTGCTTCCGGCTTTGTTGTATTTTCTTTATTATCAAATTGATTGTTATTGTTTTTCTGCTTGTTGTCCTCACGTTCGTATGTCTTTTTTTTCATCATCACTCACTCAGTTTCAGTTTTATTATTCAGCTATAACAAATTGCCTGCCAACCACTCATATTTGACAAATTGGCAGAAAAGAATTGGCACAGGGGCTCAAAGGCTCAATGGCTCAATGGCACAAAGGTTTAAAGGAAGATTGATATTTTTAGCCGTTGAGCCGATGAGCCGTTGTGCCAATGCGCCATTTTTTTTAGATTATTCAACTCGTTGAATGTCAGCCCCAAGTGCATTAAGCCTGACATCAATGTTCTGGTAGCCCCTGTCGATCTGTTCAATATTATGAATAACACTTTTCCCATCGGCTGAAAGAGCCGCAATAAGAAGAGCCACACCAGCCCTTATATCAGGTGAAGACATAACTGTTCCTTTTAATTTTATCTGTTTATCCTGACCTATTACTGTTGCCCTGTGAGGATCGCAGAGAATTATCTGGGCACCCATGTCAATAAGCTTATCAACAAAAAATAGACGGCTTTCAAACATTTTCTGATGTATCAGCACAGCGCCCTTAGCCTGGGTTGCGGTAACCAGAAATACACTCAGCAGATCCGGTGTCAGACCGGGCCATATGGCATCTGCAATAGTCATTATGGAGCCATCGATAAATGTCTCAATCTCATAGTGATCCTGTTGCGGAATGAATATATCATCGCCTCTTCTTTCTAGATTGATCCCCAGTCGTCGGAAAGAGTCCGGAATAATCCCAAGATGATCATATCCTGTGTTTCTGATTGTGATCTCTGATTCTGTCATCGCAGCCATGCCAATAAAAGAACCTATTTCTATCATGTCAGGCAGTATGGTATGTGTACAACCGGTCAATTCAGCAACTCCGTCAATATAAAGCAGATTTGAGCCAATCCCTTCAATTTTTGCTCCCATCGAGACAAGCATCCTGCAGAGTTGCTGTATATAAGGTTCACAGGCAGCATTATAGATAGTTGTTCTTCCTTCGGCCAGAACTGCTGCCATTATAATGTTGGCCGTCCCGGTTACCGAAGCTTCATCGAGATGCATATATGCTCCTTTTAGAGAGGGTGCTTCAACTTTAAAGAAAGGATCTTCAGATTCAAATTCAAACTTGGCGCCAAGTCGTTGAAATCCAATAAAATGGGTGTCAACCCTGCGCCGGCCAATCTTATCGCCTCCGGGTTTTGGGATAAAAGCTTTTCCGAACCTAGCAAGAAGAGGGCCTACAATCATTATTGATCCTCTTAAACTGGAACTTAGTGAACGGAATTCACTAGTCTGAAGATAATCAAGATTGACCTCTTCAGCCTCAAAACTGGCTATAGAATCTGATACCCGGGTTACTTTAACCCCCATACGACCAATCAGTTCTATTAACCTGTCAACGTCGCTTATTTTGGGAATATTTTTTATAGTGACTTTGCGGGATGTCAGCAGAACAGCACAGATTACCTGCAAAGCTTCATTCTTGGCGCCCTGCGGTGTTATTTCTCCTCTCAGGGATTTTCCGCCATGGATAATAAATGTACCCATTAACGTCTGCTATGACCTTTTTTCTTGTTGTATTGCTTATTCTGCAGTTTGCCATGAGGTTTTCTTTTAACAGGCGGAATCAGATCTTTCACCTCAAGAATTCTGACACCGTCTGTCATTTTGAGTTTCCCTCCGGATAATAATTTCATGTCACCGATAATAACTTCATCTGCCACCTGGCCTCTGTTCCAGGTGACATAGGATTTTTTCATCTGATTCACGATAAGTGTGGTCAGGTATTCCTTCTCCTCTCCTTCCTCCAGTTCAGAGGCAGAGTCTATCATCAGTTCAATAATTCGGCCGTAATGAAGGAATCTGATATCCTTTTGTTTATATGGTACCTGTTTGGGTTTCTCAAAAAATTTGGAAGGCTCAGGAACAGGATATGGAGAATCTATATCAAGCCCAAAATCTGCAATCAATGCAAGATGATCCCATAGTTTATGCTTAAAATCGCCAACATCCCTGAGATGAGGATTAAGATTACCCATTATCGAAATTATTGTCTTTGCTGCCCGGTTTCTTTCGTCTCTGTCCTCAATGGTTTTAATATGGTCTACCATTTTCTGAACATTCCTTCCGTATTCCGGTAAGGCCATTCTTTTCCTCTGGGTATTGTAATCGTAATTCATCATTTGGACTTTATTTTATGCAAAGCTAATAATTTATGGCAAATTCACCATAATTTATGGAGACAGGTGAAACAGTATATTAATAATAATCTGCTATTTTGATCAATCGGAATGTCTTTTTTATCTTTCACTTGTTACCTTTGGATGGTAATGGAAACAATTCTGAGTTATGAAAAAATTCATCTCGCTGATATTATTCATAGCCTCCCTGACAGTTTCAGGGAAGGATAATTATAAGCGTAATTTATTTGCTGACGTTATTCATTATGAATTTTCGATCTCTTTAAGCGATACCAGCAATGTCATATACGGGCATGCCGTAATAAATGTAAAATTTACCGGACCAGTCGACACAATGTTTTTTGATCTTAAAAACTGCGGGTCCGACGAGAAAGGAATGAAGGTTCAGGATGTGGTTCTCAATAACGCTCAGGTAACCTGGTTTCATAAATCCGACAGGATCTTAATCCCAATGGGAAAATCATCAGTTTCGGGGTCGGAAGTAGTTTTCACTATAGATTATTCAGGAATACCGGCCGACGGACTGATCATTTCAAACAATAAGTTTAAAAGACGAACTTTCTTTGCAGACAACTGGCCCGACAGGGCGAGAAACTGGATCCCCTGTGTTGATCACCCATATGATAAGGCTACAGTGGACTTTATTATAACTTGTCCGGAGCACTATAAAGTTGTAGGCAGCGGACATCTTGTTGAAGAGAGTTTCATGCCGGGAGCGACGAAGCTTACTCACTGGAAAGAAGATGTTCCCCTTGCCACCAAAGTTATGGCAATAGGGGTTGCATCATTTGCAACTCAGTTAGCTGGTATTGTTGATAATATTCCTGTATGGACATGGGTATTTGCAGAAAACAGGGAAGAAGGATTCTCTGACTATTCCGTCGGAACCAGGCCATTGGCTCTGTACTGTTCACTAATCGGACCATATTCATACGAAAAGCTGGCTAATGTACAATCCAGAACTATTTTCGGAGGACTTGAAAATGCAGGTTGCATATTCTATGCAGAGAATTCAGTTACCGGTAAGGGCCGGGCAGAAGGTCTTATGGCTCATGAAATTGCACATCAGTGGTTTGGGAATTCTGTCACCGAGAATGACTGGCATCATATATGGCTGAGCGAAGGATTTGCAACTTATATGACGGCAGTCTTCCTTGAGAAAACTTATGGGAAAGAGCAGCTCGATCAGACAATGAAATCTGCCCGAAACAGGGTAATAGGGTTTTATCTGAGATCACCGCAACCGGTAATAGATACAACAATTACCAATCTTATGGCCCTGCTAAATCCAAATTCGTACCAGAAAGGAGCATGGGTGCTTCATATGCTGAGGCGGGAACTGGGCGATGAAGATTTCTGGAAAGGAATGCAGCTTTATTATGAACGTTACAGAAATAAAAACGCTCTCACCATTGATTTTCAAAAAGTTATGGAAGAGGTGAGCAGAAAGAATCTTCACAATTTTTTTAACCAGTGGTTGTATGTCGCCGGACAACCTGACCTTAAGTTTTCAAGCAAACCTTCCAGGGAAAAAGGAAAAACTGACATATTTATTGAGCAGAAACAGGACCTCCTCTTTAATTTCGATATTGAATTGTTAATTAAGAACTCAGGAGAATCTGTTCTTGTTAAAGTGCCTGTATCAGAGAGAATTACAAAAATATCTGTGGATTTTGAAGCGGTAACTGATATGATACCTGACCCAAACATCAATCTTCTTTTCCGGACAGTTACTGATTAGGCGATTTGAAGTAAATAATGTTTCGAAATATGGTTCCGGATGATGTTCTGTATCAAAATTCCTGAAAGAAATATCATTTAATGGCTTTTATGAGAATCATGCTCATGTTTATGAAAAGTATAATGGGAATGAAAGTGCCTGTGCTCAATATTATCGTGTTTATGCAGATGTTCGTGTATCAGGTTCACACTTACAAGAAATTCTTCATCATTTAGTATCTCAGTGGCAGTACCCGTTTTTTGAATTGTATGGTCTTCTGAAAGCACAGCTACCATTGGTTGCAGATGATCAATCAGATCAAGCTGATGTGTAGTGAAAATTATGGTTTTTCCGGAATGGTTCAGCTCGAGAAGAAGGTCGATAAAAAATGTCTGGGTTTTTGGATCAAGACTGGATAGAGGTTCATCAATAAGGAGGATATCGGGATTCATTGTCAGGACGGATGCAATTGCAACCTTCTTTTTTTCACCACCTGAAAGCATGTAAACGGCACGGTCTCTCAGATACTTTATATCAAGAAAAGTCAAAGTCTGTTCTGCTCTTTCCCTGGCTGTTTCGAGAGGGAGGTTGAGTTGCAGGGGACCGAACAAAAGTTCATCAAAAACTGTGGGACAAAATAGTTGTATATCAGGATTCTGAAAAACGTATCCCATGCTCTGGCGCAAATCAATTCCTGTAGATTCTTTATTCATTGATTTTTCATTTACAGGTTTTCCTTTGAATGAGACTTCTCCGGAATCGGGGAAAATAAGAGCATTCATTATATGCAGCAGTGTAGATTTGCCGCTTCCGTTAAGCCCGATAATTGCAAACATTTCACCTTTTTTCACTGAAAGGTTTATATTTTTTAGCGCCGGGATCTTCCCGAAATATGAATAATTAATATTTTTTAATGAAATAATATCTTCCATGAATTTTTATATAAACAGGAAACAAATCCCAACAGTAAGAATAATCAATAAAGCAGCGAAGTCAAAAAGAGTCAGTTTTTTCTGTGAGTGCAGGATTACCTTTCCTTTGTAGCCTCTCGAGATCATCGCAAAATACGTATTTTCATAAATTCTCACAGATCTTTTAAAGATGAAAAATATCCGGCCACCGATAAGGTTTCGTATGTTACTATTCTTTATGTTGCCTGAAAGCCTTGATTTCAAAGCAAGATATGTATCTTCAATGGTACGCGAGAGAATGAAAATATATTTATAAGCCAGGGTGATAATCATCTGGAATGTATCAGGCACTCCCAGTATCCTGAAAGATTTGACAAAGGCCGGGAAAGAAGTGGTAAATACAATAAGCATTGCAAACGAAACAGAATTAAGCACTCTGAGAAAAACCAGCGCAACAACCTGAATTCCGTTTTCAGTAAAACCGATATTCTGAGGGATATTATAAATCCAGAAATGAACAGGACGGTTCAATGAAAAAAGGTGGAAAATGATCTTCCCGGGAGTGATAATATTAAGAGATGCCGGTAAAATAACCAGAAAGCCAAATATAAAAGCAAGAAAGAATATCTTCCTGAATACGGTGGCAATATTTAACCTGGCGATGATGAATAACATCAATATAAATAAGGTACAGATAAATTGCGAAAGGAGACTATTCACCAGGCTGATAATAACCACAATATATATAAGGGAAAGTAGCTTTATAAATGGATGTATATTATGGATCAGGCTTATTCCCTTTGCATTTTCTGACTGAATATATATAGATTTCGCGGCTCTTGCCGAATTCATGACAGTCTTATCGAGAAAAGTCAGTCTGGCTTTTTCAGAACCTGCCGTGTTGGGCCCATCATCAACAGGTTCAAGCAGATATGAAGGTATCTTATTTTCCATTTCTGACAATTAACCTGGAAATAAGAAGCACCACAACAAATGTTATAGCAGCTCCAGTTAAACCGGAAACGATATAGTAGCCTGACTGGTGAACGATTGACTTATCCTTGCTATCTGCCGTATAATCTGCAAGTGGGGCTTTCCATTTATCAGAATATTTTGCCAATCCTTTGGGAACGTACCCTACCAGCTCCTTAACCGTTTGGGCTGACCATTCACCCCATGCATCACCGGCATTAAAAAACGCCGGAAGGAAAATTCCAGCAGGAGTGATGAGACAAAGTAAAACCAGTATTACCAGTATCTTTTTTTGGAGTTTATTCATTTTTGCCTCCTTTCCTGAAAGCATATATAAATGAGGGTTCATTTCTGACAAAATAATTAACTATCAAGGCTGTGATTACGCCCTCGATAATTCCAAAAATAAGCATATGTTCAATTGCCATTGCAGGAATTGAAATACTCAGGTTATAAGGGCAATACAAGGCCTTACCCTCTGCATCGGAAGCTATAAGGGGTTGTATTCCGAATTCTGTTGCTGTGACTACAGCTGCCATAACCAGGCTCAGGTATCCCGAAATAAATGCAGCAATTACAACTCTTCCTCGCTTGGCAGGATTATTGCTTAAGAGCTTAAAGATGTAATAGGCTGCAAATGGCATAAATATTGCCATATTAAAACAATTTGCCCCGATAGCTGTGATCCCGCCGTCTCCAAAGATAAGAGCCTGAATTATTAACGTTACCGATACTGCAACTACCGCTGCCCAGGGACCAAATATAATAGCAATAACTGCAGAGCCGACCGCATGACCCGTTGTCCCTCCGGGAACCGGTAAATTGAACATCATGATGATAAATGAAAAAGCTGCTGCCATCCCAAGGTATGGAATATCACGCGCAGACACCTCCTGCTTCACCTTTTTTACTGCAACAGCCACAACTGAAACAAACACTCCATATAGCGGAATATATGTCTGTGGACTGAGATAACCATCAGGAATATGCATGATAAAATTTAAATAACGTTTTACTTAATCATTTAGCTTCAGTGAACTGCATTTTAGATACTATTTCCGGTACATCTTTATTCTCTTTATTCAGAAAATCTCTTGAGCGCTCAATAAAGGTCATCATCTGAAAATAATCTGAAGCGTTACTGAAAAAACCGGGTCTGTTTTCAAATTCTGAACATGCCAATATAAAGAATTTCTTCCTGTATTTTTCGATTGGAGTATAGACCCAGGTAAGGTAATAGCCTGCATTTAATATTTTAACAGTATTATCCTCCTTTTTAATCACAACTCTTACCATAGAGCCCCCGTCGGTTTTTGGTTTTCTCTGGTTAGTTATGAAATTACCAAGAGAGTATACAATTATTCCATCTTTACCTGTAACAGGATTTTTTGTCCAAACCATTTTTTGCAGTACATGAGGATGAGACCCTATTACCAGGTCAACTCCCATCGACAGGAAATACTCTGCCAGTCTTGTCTGGTTTCCGGATGGTATTGTGTCATATTCTGTTCCCCAGTGAAGAAACAGGATGATAAGATCAGCCTGTTTAGTCGTGGCTTTAATTATATCTTTAGTAATTAGCTCTTTATCAAGCATATTGACGATTACCGGTTCAGGGACCCTGATCCCGTTTGTACTGAAAGTATAATTAAGAAGAGCGATGGAAGTGCCTTTGCTGTTGATCATTAAAGGAGACAAACTATCCCTGCAGGCCTGGTTAAGGAAGGTACCTGTATGTGGGATTCCCAGGCTGTCGAGTTTGTTAATAGTACTGATTATGCCATTTTTGCCCCTGTCGGCAGCGTGATTGTTTGCCGTTACCAGGAAATCAATACCTGCATTACGGCAGGCAACAGCCAGATCGGCAGGTGAACTGAACTGGGGATAACCTTTATATGGTGGCCCTGCCAGAGTGACCTCAAAGTTGGCTATTGCAATATCCGCCTCTGATATAACTGGTTTTATATACCTGAAGACATCATCATAATTATATGTGTGTGTTTCCCTGTTCTCTGCTGACCAGATTTGTTCATCATGCCCCATTATATCACCTATAAACAGCAGCGATATTTCGTTATCCGGAGTCGGTATAACCTGGCTCTTTAATATAATTGAAGCCGGTAACAGAAATAATAAAATTACTGTCAGCCTTAGTTTTAAATATATTGTTTTCATCCTTTTATATTATCAGGATTAGGCTAAATTTACACCTTCAATTTTTTCAAAGATACATTTATTATTATTTGAAATATGGTTAATCACAAATGATGGAAGTACTTTTTAACATGGCCGGGGCAATGTAAAAGAAGCAATGAATGAATAAACCGGAGAAAGATAAAACTGAAATTTCCATGAGGAAGGCCATTAAGGTTCTTTGGCCATTTATTCTGGCATTGATAATTTTCTTTTGTATTAAACTAGCTGTCAGAAACAGCCATTTAGTGGAAACATATTATTCGAATGGATTTTATCCGATAATATCAAAACTATTTTCTTCATTTAGCAGGCTTATTGGCATCTCTCTTTGGGATGTAAGCTGGCTGTTAATTATTTTGCTGGTTATCAGCGGATTGTTACTTGTTATTTTAAAAACCATAAAACCGGGTTGGTATATATTACATGTTTTTCAGGTAACAGCTTTATTATACTCATTTTTTTATATTTCATGGGGCTTTAACTATTTCAGGCCGGGTATCGGAACCCGTATTGGATGGGAGAAGATAAATGTCAATGAAAATATGTTCCGGACTGTTCTTGATTCATTAATTGTACAAACAAACCGGAGCTATTCAGAAATAAGTATTTGCGATTATGCGTCGATTAACAACCTTGTTGAAGATTCATACCGGAGAAACAGTGCAGGGCTAGGGATCAATTATCCAAACGGTTACAGGCGTACAAAAACAATGCTTCTGAGCTCTTTACTATTAAAATTTGGGATAAGCGGATATTTTGGACCTTTTTTCAATGAGGTTCATTTGAATTATTATCTGCTTCCTTCGGATTATCCGTTTACCCTGTCGCACGAGAAGGCGCATCAGTTTGGTATTGCCAGCGAGGCTGAGGCTAATCTGGCTGCGTTTGTGGTTTGTACGAGTTCGGAGGATCAACGTCTTAGATATTCGGCATACAGGACTTTATTGCAATATTTTTTATCCGATGCCTCTTCTTTTAAGGATTATCCCGATTATGAAAAAAAAATTGATAAACGTGTTATAAAGGATCTGAAGTTCCGGCAGCGATATTATCTTGGATTACGTAACAGGGCATTTGAAAAAGCTCAGACTTTTATATATAATATTTTCTTAAAATCCAACCATATATCAAAAGGTGTAATGAATTACAATCAGGTTGTGGAACTGGTGATTGACTGGTATTATAACCCTCGTCATAAAGAAGGCAGGCACTGAATATCTTGAAATATTTCCCGGCAGCCTGGTCTTAAAATATTAATAATTATTAACTTTGGCCGTTTTTTTGTTCAATTAGCTGAAAGGGAAAAACGACTTTAAAGGAGAATCATGAACGGGACGGATAAGCATCTTGATATAAAGAAACTCTCACTGGCCGGAGTAATAGTTACTCTTGGAATTGTTTTCGGCGACCTGGGTACCAGCCCACTGTATGTTATGAAAGCAATAGTCAGCGGAGGCAAAGAGTTCAATGAACTTCTTATTTACGGATCAATGTCGTGTATTTTCTGGACACTGACATTGCAGACAACCATTAAGTATGTACTTATAACCCTGAGGGTAAACAATAAAGGAGAGGGGGGTATTTATGCTCTCTTTGCCCTTATAAAAAGAAAGTCTTCCTGGGCGGCTATTCTTACCATGATAGGGGCCAGTGCCCTGCTCGCCGATGGAGTTATAACTCCTGCTATAACGGTGACTTCTTCAATAGAAGGACTAAGGTTGTTTAATGCGCAGATCCCTGTAATAACCATTGTACTTCTAATTTTTGCTGTGTTATTCTTCATGCAGCGGTTTGGTACCAACATTGTGGGAGGTTCGTTTGGCCCTATTATGGTTATATGGTTTTCGATGCTGGGAGTATTAGGCTTTTCCCAGCTTTATCATCACCCTGGTGTTCTGAAAGCCTTAAATCCGGAATATGCTTACAGGTTCCTGCATGAGTATCCCGGAGGATTTATTCTGCTGGGCTCGGTATTCCTTGCTACGACAGGTGCTGAGGCTTTGTATTCCGATCTTGGTCATTGCGGGTTCAAAAATATAAGGGTGTCATGGATATTTGTAAAAACAGCTCTTTTACTTAACTATTTCGGGCAATGTGCATACCTTATCATTAACGGAGGTCTTAAGGATGGAGTTAATCCTTTTTATGGAATGATGCCATCGTGGTTTCTCCTGCCGGGAATTATTATTGCTACTGCAGCAGCAATAATTGCAAGCCAGGCACTTATCAGCGGATCGTACACTCTGATAAGCGAAGCTATATCGCTTAATTTCTGGCCTAAAATAAACATCTCTCATCCCACTTTTTTAAAAGGACAGGTATATGTATCATCAGTAAACTGGTTTTTATGGATAGCCTGTAGTTTCGTGGTTATCTTTTTCAGGGAATCAGCAAATATGGAAGCCGCTTATGGTCTTTCAATAACCATAACAATGATAATGACCACCTTGCTTTTATCATATTACCTTTTTCAGAAGGGCGTGTACCACAAGTTGGTTATGCTTCTGCTCATCGTTTATCTGACCATTGAAGGTGGCTTCCTTATATCTAATCTCCACAAATTCAGTCATGGCGGATGGTTTACCATAATGCTGGCCTCTGTTTTCTTTCTTATAATGTATGGTTGGTATTTTGGCAGGAAATTAAAAAACAGGTATGTTACTTTTACCAACCTTGACAAATATATAGAGTTGTTCAAGGATCTTTCCAAGGATACATCTGTTCCCAAAGCTGCGACAAACCTGGTTTATATTATTAAAGCAAACTGGCCTGACCAGGTCGAATCGAAAGTTATTTACTCAATATTTCAGAAACAACCCAAAAGGGCCGACACATACTGGTTTTTACATGTCGACAGGATTGACGAACCTGACAGATTTGATTACCAGGTGACCCAGATTATCCCGGGCATTCTTATCAGAGTAGATTTTCGCATAGGTTTCAAGGTTGAACCTAAAATTAATCTCTACTTCAAAGAGGTACTGGAAGACATGACAAAATCAGGTGAGATTAAACTTGAAAGCAGTTTTACCTCGCTGCGGAAACATTCACTTCCTGCTGATTTTAAATATATTCTTATTGACAGGGTAATGCCTCGCGACTATAAGCTTTCCAGTATGGAAAATTTCACTCTGTCCCTTCATGGTCTTTCCCGACTTCTTTGTATTTCAGACGTGCGGGCATTGCAACTTGATTCTGCAAATACTATTGAAGAGAAGGTACCCATCACAATTGATCAACCCATAGAAAAAAGAATCAAGAGAGCCGAATGAAATACTGAAACTGCTTTAGTGTTTCCCTGTCAGTTACATTTATAACCCTCATATTATTTAGGTCTTTGAAAGATATTTAGGGCCATTTGGAATAGCCAAATTAAATATTAAATAAATAACTTAGTAGATAATATTTTACACTTTTTAATATATATCAGTAAAAGTATTATCACTTAAACAGGTATTGTAAATATGCAAATCACGAAAAAAGCAATATTTCCTGCAATGATAATGTCACTGATGATGATGTCTCCTTCAGAAGTATCTCAATATGCTGCTAATAACCCAATTAGGTTTATTGATATTAATGGAGGTAGCATTGTATTTAAAAATGAAAGCACTGCAAAATATATCGCATCTTTTGCATTAAAAACAATTACTAAGAAAAATGGGAAAGTAGTTGAGAATAAGAATTATAATGAGAGATTCGCTGAAATTATCCAAAAACTCGATGATTCAAATACCGTTTATGAATTTAGTGATACATTTACTGGAACAAATGGAGCAGAACAAGGGCAAATATCAACAGATGGAGAAAAGGTATTTGTTGAATTTGGAACCCCAGACGAAAGTTATGGGAGTAAATCTAATTTATTGTTCGAAGAAACTTGGCATGCATATCAAATTGAAAAAAAGTTAATAGCTATCAATAAGGAGAGAAAAGGATTCGATATGTATCTCCAGGGAGTTGATTATGAATATGAGGCAAAAGAATTTGCAACACATGCTCCTGGCGGTTCTTTTTCATATATAAATCATGCTGGCATTAAAACCAGAACACAAATTGGTTTAATAAAATTCCTTGACCCATATGAGGGTAGAAGATTTCTTACAAATGGATATACTGAGAGAACTTTTAATGGAAGTACATCAGTCCATATTTTTCATTACGCTCCTTATCCACCTAAAAAATAAATAAAATATGTTAACACGATTAGGGATAGTGGTTTTAGTATTGTTGTTTTTTTCAAAAGAATCCTTTGGACAAATAACCAATAACAGTTCTCCGACTAGTCAGGCTATGTATAACACAGATGTTTTCATAGTTGATCTAAAGATGGACTCACTTTATTCAGAAAAACGGATTAGGATAAATTTTGGGAAAAAGAATAAATGCTTTAAACTACACAGGATCACCATTGAAAAGGTATACTATATTGCAGATTCTTCATATTTGAACAGGAAAGATCTTCTCGGATCAAAGTACGTTCTCATTCCTTGTAAATTTGATGTGCAAAGCGGCTCACAATTATTTGCGTCAATTTATGCCACGACAAAAGATGATGTTTTTATGTGGAGTAGACTTTTATCTAAGAAAAATATTAATCTTAAAAAAATATGGTATAGTTCAGTTGTAAGAAATGTGGAAATCAATTCGAGAAAACTTGAAAAATGTCTTTACAGGGATAAACATTAACACACCTGATATCTAACTCTTCAAATGAAAATTCCAAATAATCTTCCAAAAACATTAAGAATTCCATATTCTCATTTGTGAAAGTGATCTTATAGGCACATTTGGAATAACTAAATTAAATATTAAATAAATAACTTAGTAGATAATATTTAATATATCAGAACTTATGAGATACTCAATAATATTTTTAATTGTATTAGTCCTTGGTGTTCAGCCTTCCCAGGCGCAGAGAACTGTTATTAACCTTAACGGAACCTGGGAATTTGATCAGACAACAACTGCTTTTCCTCCTGAGAAATTTACAGGGACAATTCCTGTACCAGGTTTGGTTCACCTTGCAGAACCAAAAATAATTGAATATGATAAGTTCTTTAAACGACCTGATAAACCTGAGTCAAAAGAACAATACAATCTTTATAATCTTGATTATACCCCCCGCTACAGCTGGTACAGAAAAACTGTTTTCATTCCAAAAGAGCTTGAAAGCAAAGAAGGAATGATCACAATAAAGAAAAGTCAGTATGTAACACAGGTTTATTTAAATGGTATCGATCTGGGGACCTCAATGACTTGTTATACTCCGATTGAATTTCCTGTTAATAAGGCAGTTAAATTTGGTGCTGATAATGAAATACTTATAAGGGTAGGCGAGAGGATATGGTTACCGGCAGAGGCAGCAGGAGGCACGGATAAGGAAAAAGAACACTACCTGCCCGGGATATGGGATGATGTATTACTTTCATTCACAGGTAATATAAGGATTAACAGGCTGCTGATCCTTCCTTCAGTCGCAAAGAAAAGAATAAGTGTAAAAATACAGTTAAGGAGCTTAATACCTGCACAGATTTTCTATGGAGACCCGATGGAAGATTCTGTTGATCTTGATATAGTTATTGCAGATAGATTAACAGGCAAGAAAGTCACGTCTGCCAGAGGTCATTTCCAGGCAAAGAGAGATAATCTTACTGAAGCGGAACTTGAGTTACCTTTTTCAGATTTCAGGGTATGGACACCTGAGGTGCCATATCTTTATACTGCAACGGCACAACTCAAAACAAGTGAAGGTGTTACTGATAAAGTTAGCCGGCAGTTTGGTATGCGAGATTTTACCGCTGAAGGGAAGTTCTTCTTCCTTAATGGTGAAAAATATTTACTGCGAGGCACAAACATTACACTTCAGAGGTTTTTTGAAGATCCCGACTGCGGGAACCTGGTTTGGGATAAAGAATGGGTCAAAAAACTTCTGGTCAGTTATCCAAAACAACTTAACTGGAATGCAATGAGAATATGCGTTGGTATCGTACCTGATTTCTGGTATGATATTGCTGATGAAAATGGATTATTATTGCAGAATGAATGGCTCTACTGGCAGAACCATGGATGGGATGATGAGATCAGAAAAGAGTATACCGACTGGGTCTGGTCCGACGGAAATCATCCGAGCATTGTAATCTGGGATGCTATAAACGAAAATACTGATATGTTTATCGGGAATACACTGATTCCTGACCTTAAGAAGCTGGACCCTACCCGTATATGGGATGCAGGATACATGAGGGAGGGACTTATGAAAACAGATGAAATGGATGAACCTCATCCTTATGAAGGTCGCATTATCGCCAATGAGAAAGGATCGGAAAAAACTTCTTATCCACTTGGTAATCTGGATTATAAACCCTATGCACTCAAAATGATTCAGGAATCATCCGTACCTCAGCTTGCAAATGAATATGGATGGATATGGCTATGGCGAAACGGAATGCCCAGTAAACTTACTGTTGATGTCTATAATTATTACCTCGGACCTAAATCATCACCTGCACAAAACAGGACGTTTCAGGCATATGACCTGCAGCTCGAAACCGAATGGCTGCGAAGTGAAAAAAACCTTGCAGGCGTACTGGCATTTTGCTATCTTACAAATAATTATGGGTATACTGGTGACTGGTTTATTAATAATATAAAAGACCTTGTACCCTCACCCACACTTGAATGGTTTGTCCATGCTTTTAGCCCAACGGCTGTATTTATTAATTTAACAGACGAAAGATATGTTAAGCAGTCAACGTTTCATAAACCCGGTGAGAAACTTCTTCTTGGACTAGTAAAAATTAATGATTTAAATACTGAAATTAATGGTAAGCTGACGCTAAAAATTATTGATGTTACAGGGAGAACGGTCCGGAAAAAGAGTATGCAGATTACCATTTCAGCTTATGACCGTTCATCTTTTCAAACCATTTTATCATTGCCTTCAAAACCGGGAGGCTATTTGCTTACGGCTGAATTTCTGGCTAATGGGAGATCCAATCCTGTCATATCCAGACGCTTCTTGAAAGTCGGACTGCTTTCGGAGTACAGATATTTTGAAATGCAAGCGGCCAGTCTGAGATAATCGTAATACTTCAATTCAATAATAAGAAGAACTTATTCAAGCGGGCCAAACAGTTGGCAATAACAGGTAAAAATGTTAACATTGCACCAGATCGGATAACCGTGAACAGGATTCTTAATGATTTTTAGAAACAGGTTATGGAGTTTTTTCACTCTCTCTTCGATTGGTACATGGCCAATCTTAATTATTTTACTATTGCACTTTTGATGACAATTGAAAGCACCTTCCTCCCGCTGCCTTCAGAGGTGGTGATCCCGTTTGCTGCATATAAGGCCGGGCAGGGCGATTTAAATGTTTTCCTGGTAGTTATTTTCGGAACAGCGGGAGCGCTTACCGGCTCCCTCATAAACTACACGCTTTCTTACTACCTGGGACGTCCGATTGTATATCGTTTTGCCGAATCTAAAATAGGAAAACTGTTTCTGCTTTCAAAAGAGAAGGTTGAGCATGCTGAGAGTTTCTTCCTCAGGAACGGAAAGTCCTCTACTTTTATAGGACGGCTTGTTCCTGGTGTCCGTCATCTGATATCTATTCCGGCAGGTCTTGCAAAGATGAACCTTCGCGATTTTGTGCTCTTTACTGTTGCCGGAGCCGGAATATGGAATATCATTCTTGCTATCATAGGCTATTATCTCTATGAAATGAGAGAGCAGATATTTCCATATATAGGACATATTCTGCTTGGAATAGGAGTGATATTTGTTGTTTACCTCATAATTAAGGCAAGGCAAAACGGGAAAAAATCCTGAAAAAATTAGTGATTAACCATCTTCCTTGTCTCTTTTCACTATATCAGGCGAGAATGCCGGCAGACAGACTGCTATATACTCTGCCCCGCCTTCAAACGGAGTGCTGTACCTAACCCATTCATCCTTTTCTGTCATTATACCCTGTCCTTCTGATACAATGAATTCTTCAGTTAAGGTTTCAATTTTGAGTTTGCCTTTCAGCACAATTGTATATTCATTGAATTCCGGGCACTGACCGGGCTCAATCCAGCCTTCCGGACTTACCATATGAGCGATACTTACTTCTGATGTTTTACTGTTGACCAGGCCAAAAATTTCCCTGATTATTTTTTCCTTTGTCCCTGCAGCTTTTATGATTGAGGGCGATTTAATATACTTTGCCATGACAATTCAATATTTTATATAATCAAATATCTTATCTATCACTTCAAGTCCGGCTCTTTTGCTCGAATCATAATAAATAAGGTTAAGGTCCCTGTCAAACAGGCTCAACGTGACCTCAGAGTCAATACTTTCCTTTATCCTGCGCGACATATCTCCCGATACCGGAGCTCTAAGCTCTCCACCCGGACTTTTCAGAACTCTGACCTTTAGTAGCATTTCACGATTCTTCATAGTTAGGTCCACAGATTCGCTGTCATGCTTCATATTGGTAATTAAGGACTTATTATATGTGCTGAACAGATGAAACTCTTTATTAAGATAGAGAAAACAGATGAACCCGATAAAGAATTTGCCAAGCCACGGTATTTTTGCAACAGAAAAATTAAATGAAGTGGAATTATCATTGAAGTTATTGGCCTGAATCCATAACCATGCTTCAGGGAATGAAGTACCCCAGTCTTTCTCAATGTAACCTTTTCCCCCATTAAAATCGATCATATCGTTTTTCAGCGAAATAGTGCCGGAGAGATCATGAATAACAGAAACAACGCCATGCTTGCATTCCATGAAAGGTATAAAGGAATACCAGCCCATAATTCCGGGTGAGAACAGGTTTTTAGGATATTTTGTAATGTTATGAAAATCAATGCGGCCAGCGACTTTTATATTTTCATTTTCAATTTTAAGGTTGATCCATTTTTCAGTAAATTCAGAATCGCCTATTTTCAGGTATAGTTTTTTTTTATTCCATTTGAAATCAGCCAAAGGATAATTTAAGTATTCAGACTGGCCGGAAATGCCATCGATAACCTGTATAAATGAATGTGGATCTTTCCTGGTTAATGAGACACCTGGTATAAATGACCAGACATTGCTTAAATCCTTTGACACATGTTTATAATACCATCCTTCGAAATAGTTTTTCTTTTTCAGGTTTCCCTGGAAGACCTCAGGTTTATAAACTTGCATATTCATAAGCACCGGAAATCAGCCAAGACTATAAAGAAGTTTTTTAACACTCTGGGCCCAGTCAGTTTGTGGTTTTTCCCTGGTAAATGTCTGCCAGGGTATTGGCTTTCCTATTGTAAGAGCAACTGTTGAATTTCGTTGTCTCATCATTTCGTGTGGGAGTAATGCAGTTTCGATATACAGCTTTATTCCGAGCATCTTTCTGAGATTTGCAATATTATAAAACAAATTGGAGTTTCGTCCATTGATATGTACAGGTATAATATCCCTTTTGTGCTGAACGGATTTTGTTATAAATGATTTTTGCCAGGGGATGTCAGAAATAATTCCCTTATTTCTTCGCGAAACTTCACCGGCGGGGAAAATCATAATCTGTGCATCAGATTCGAAAAGTTGATTTAATTTTTCGGCAGTCTCTTTTGTATTTTTCCCGAATACATTTATCCCGAGCACAACAGGTTTAAGCTGAGGGATATCTTCAAAAAGTTCATTAGATGGGGACACAACCTTTGGAAAATACCTGTAGATTGTGCTCAGAAGTGAGAGAGCATCCATCCCCCCTACAGGATGATTTGCAACAAATACAAATTTTCCTGAAACTGGGATATTCTCTGCTCCTGTGACAACAACCTTCACATTCCAATCATTAAGAATCCCGTTTATAAAAGGAACACCTGATTTATCGCGATTCCTGTGTATTGTTGCGTTCATCTCATCCTGATGAACGGATTTAATTATCAGCCGGACAACAAATTTTGGCAGCGATCTGACAAATTTTGACTTACTGTCCCTGATAGCCTTCTCAATATCAATCGTTTTGGGGATTTCTTCCATACAGGTTGTTTTTATCAGGCCGGCCAGAACAATTCACTCAGTTCTTTCATATCCTTCTGTGCTTCTTCAAAATTAGCATATTTATTAATGGTTATTTTTTTTGATTTATTATGATTTACAAGTAAAAGCCTGATATCTGTAACTCCCATATCAAATCTTACGTTTGCACGGCTATATGTAGAAAATCTTCCGGTTACCTTCTCAATACTGAATCTGGTGAACTGACTTACTTCTGTCCATTTACCTGTCATGATAAAACCAAACAGTAAAGTATAGGATTTAACTCTTTTATTTTCGAAGTCAATTAAGGTGCCGTTAGAAGTGAAGGCCAGAAAGAAGCCTGGTATTAACAACGTGAGCGATAACAGGGAATAATAGGATGTAAAGATACCAACAGCTATGAATATATACCCGGAATAACTTGATGAGGGACCAAAGAACTTACCCTGATGATATTTTCGAATAGCCATTTACTTTAGTCAGATTTAAGGTTTTGCCAGATCCGGATGGCTTTACTCCACTATCTCGGCATTATCAAATTTCTGAGATTGAAAATGAACCCTGCCTGTCCTTACCCTGCTGGCGCCTTTGCTTCCAAAAAATCCCCATCCTCCACTGCCTAGTAAGAAACCGAAAGCATATAAGCCCCCGTTGTTGTTCTGGGCATACATGGTAATATCCTTGTTAAACAGCATGCCGATAAAATCGAAAGGAGCAATAAAGCCATGCCACAAACCTCCGAAGAATCCGTATGTATGCCCGGTCAGACATTGTTCAACAGATTCATTCTGAGCACATCCTGTCAGTGCCAGAATTGCAAAAACACTGATCAATATCCAGAAGTTATTTTTTAAAAAGGGTGTTTTCATTTTATGAAGATTTGATTAATAAATCGTGATTTGTTGTAAATCAGAACAGTGATTGATCAAAAGCCTTTCCTGAGTATTTTTTTTCATGTTCAAGAAGCCATTTTTTTCGCTTAAGCCCTCCTCCGTAACCAGTAAGGTGTCCATCAGAACCAATTACTCTGTGACACGGAATAATAATTGATATCCTGTTCATTCCATTGGCATTTGCAACAGCCCGAACCGATTCGGGCTTCAGGAGAGCTTCAGCCTGCTCCTGGTATGATCTGGTACACCCATAAGGAATATTCAACAGCTCCTTCCATACTGCCTTTTGAAAATCTGACCCGGGTGTTAGTAAAGGCAGCATAAATTCCTTCCTGCTTCCTTCGAAATATTCTTTCAACTGGTTACCTAAGTTCTGCAGGTGAGTGTTACCCCCTTCTTCAATAGTTGTTTTGAAGAGCCTGGCAATATCTTTATATTCAGTGGGCAACATTTTCCTGTCAATAAATTCCAGCAGGCAAATGCCATCATCGGTAGCCCCTGCGACCATCTCCCCGAGAGGTGTATCTAATCTGGTGATCTTTATCATAGTTCTTAAAATGGCTCTCTTTCACCGGTGTTTCCAATCATTTATTCTCCCCTTCACGTCATCTCCCCTTCGCCCCCGCTGTTATTTAGAAAACCTTCCCGATGATGACTTAATATATCTTACGTTTCTGAACCTCAGCGCTGACCAGTCAGCATCTATCGAGATCATTCTTACGCCCTGAAGGCCGGAGTTGTTTATAGAATTCCAGCCATGATCGCGATCGATATCTGATTTATATTTTTTTGAACTTTTTTTTGGATAACAGAACCACAGAATTCCGTCTGCAAGGAGGTTATGAAGGACCATTGGGCAGTAAAGCTCAACTTCTGAAGAATTTCTGACGAACAACATTATGAAGCCATATGGGAACCGTGGGTCAATATCATTATCAATGATAACGCCTTTAAGTTCATTTGAAAGTGAAGTTTTAAAATCCTCCTCAGCATTTATTAATGCGATCCTGTTCTGCCCCTTATAGTTAAGTTTAACTAACAGATCCTTCATACAATCATGATGATTTAAATGCTAATTTAAGAAAAAATTCAAACTGGTGCATATTCCATATATAAACATTGATCTCACTTATACTTAAACATGCCGGATAAATAAGGCCCCTAAAATAAGCTAAATTCTGATTAATTATCCGGCAAAAATCCTTACATTTGTCATATCAAAAATGGGGTGCCTTATAATTACGGGCTGAGATCATACCCTTAGACCTGATCTGGGTAATGCCGGCGGAGGAAAAAAGAGTATCATATTTATCAGCATCTTATAACAGCCTCATTTAACTGATTAAAAGATTAATTTATTAATCATTACAATGAGAAAAATAATTTGTTTTGTCCTTTTTACCATATTTATCGCGACAACTAATGGAAATGCCTATCAGGACCAGGGGTCTGTTATAAAAGGTAAAGTAACTGATGCTTCCGGCAGTGCATTAACAGGTGCAACAGTGACAATCGATAATACACACTACGGGATTCATACCAAAGCTGATGGCAGTTACACTATTTCCGGGCTGAAAGATGGTTCATATACTCTGAGATTTTCCTTTGTCGGTTATGAAACAGAAGTTAGAGAAGTTGATCTGAAGGGAGCAATGATCCTTAATGTGGCACTTAGTGTAAAACCCTTTGAAATGGATGAAGTAATGGTGAATGCCACCAGGGCAGGAGAGCATTCACCTTTGGCTTATTCTGCTATAAGTAAAGAAGCATTGAAAAAACAAAATACCGGACAGGATATGCCTTATTTGCTTAGTCTTACCCCATCGCTGGTTGCGACTTCAGAGGCTGGGAACGGCGTTGGATATACTAACTTAAGAATCAGGGGGACTGACGCAAACAGGATTAATGTCACAATAGACGGAATACCGCTCAACGATCCTGAATCACAGCAGGTATTCTGGGTCGACCTGCCCGATCTGGCTTCATCAGTCGAGAATATACAGGTTCAGAGAGGAGCAGGGACCTCTTCAAATGGATCCGGTGCATTTGGGGCCACTATAAGCATACAGACAACAAGCCCTGAAAATGAGCCGTTTGCAGAGGTTAGCTCATCGGTTGGTTCATTTAATACCTTAAAAAACATGGTCGCTGCCGGAACAGGCTTGCTTGGTGGAAGATTTTCTCTTCAAATGCGGCTTTCCGATCTGAAAAGCGATGGGTATGTAGAAAGGACAGGATCAAATCACAGGTCAGCATTTTTAACTGGTATTTACAGAACAGAGAAGTCGAGACTGAAAGTAAATTTAATACTCGGGAAAGAGTATACCGGAATAGGCTGGTGGGGAGTTCCCAAAGATTCACTTGCAACAAACCGGAGATATAACCCTTCAGGAGAATATACTGATGAATCGGGAATAATACACTACTATGACAATGAGAGCGATAATTATATTCAGAATCATGTCCAGCTTATTTACAGTCTGAAAATTAATAACTCTCTTTCCCTTAATGCTGCTATTCATTATACCAAAGGGAAAGGTTATTATGAGGAATACGCTGAGGATCAGCTGTTGGCCGATTATGGACTTTCTTCATTTCTTATGGGCGATTCGGTTATTTCATCCACCGACCTGATAAGACAAAAATGGATGTCGAACGATTTTTACGGATTTGTCTATTCAATAAGGTATCAGAAAAACAGACTTGAAGCTGTTGTGGGTGGAGGAATGAATCTTTACCTGGGTGATCATTTTGGGAGAATTATATGGATGAGGGATGCAGGAAACAGTGAAAAAGACCACCAGTGGTATTACAATAAGGCAAGGAAAGGTGAAGTAAGTATCTATGGCAAGATAAATTATTCATTATCAGATAAGATGAATATTTTTGGTGATCTTCAGTACAGGCATGTAATGTATAAGATGTCAGGTATTGATGATGATCTGACTGATCTGGGTCAGGTACACCGGTTTGGATTTTTTAATCCCAAAGCAGGTATTTTTTACTCGATTACACCAAAACAGGATGCATACCTGTCATTCTCTGTTGGTAACCGTGAGCCTACCCGTGAAGACTACAAGGAAGCAACGGGGGACCCTGAGGCTACTCCAAAACCTGAAACACTGTACGATACAGAGGCTGGTTATAAGCTACAATACGGCAAAAATTCTATTGGGATTAACCTGTATGGGATGATATACAAGGATCAGCTCGTTCCGACAGGTGAACTGAGCAATGTCGGCTATTCAATTATGACTAATGTTGATAAAAGTTACAGGCTTGGTATAGAGACATCAGCGGCTATCAGTATATCAGATCATTTCATCTGGAATGTTAACCTGACACTCAGCAGAAATAAGATTATAAATTTTGTTGAGTATTATACTGACTATAATACTATAGACTGGTCTTCTCAGTATCTGGGTAAAAGTCTGGGTATGGTCGATATTGCATATTCACCTTCCGTAATATTGGCAAGCGATCTTGCATTTAATATTCACAGGGGAATCGATCTCCACCTTATAAGCAAATATGTCGGGAAACAGTACTTTGATAACACAATGAACCCCGAAAGGACTATCGATCCTTACTTTGTAAATAATTTAAGGATTGACCTTTCTCCCCGATTCAGAAATATTAGAGGGATGGAAATACAGTTTCTGGTAAATAATATCTTTAACACAATGTATGAGAATAATGCTTACGGAGGCAATTGGTATGAGGATGGTGTTGAAAAGACCTGGTCGTACTTTTTCCCGCAGGCAGGTACAAATTTCATGTGCAGGCTGGATGTAAAATTTTGATAATACTGAACAATGGATATAATGATGTACTGGTTATCAGATCATTACATTGAGGTTTTTGGTGCAGTCACCGGCATATTATATGTATTCCTGGAGATCAGGCAGACTATATGGCTTTGGCCAATAGGCATTATTACCTCGGCAGTATATATCTGGGTTTTTTTCTCCAGCAAGTTCTATGCTGATATGAGCCTTCAGATTTATTACCTGGTGATAAGTGTCCTGGGGTGGTATTGGTGGGCAAAAGGCACAGGGCAGAGGGCAGAGGGCACAGGGCAAATCAATGAAGAGGTGAAGAGGAGAGAGGGGGAGAAAGAAAAACTTCATGTTACAAGGATAAAGCTCAGAACAGCTTTTATACTGGCGTTCGTCTTTGTGCTCTTATATGGTATGCTCTTTCTGATACTCACAAATTTCACAGATTCCCCGGTGCCTGCGTGGGATTCATTTATAACCTCCCTGTCAATTGTGGCAACATGGATGCTTGCCCGTAAAATATTTGAACACTGGTATTTGTGGATTATTGTTAATTTTGTGTCATCATTTCTGTTTATTATAAAGGGGTTATATCCGACGGTTATCCTTTATGTTATTTATGAGATAATGTCATTTGCCGGTTTGGCTGCCTGGAAAAAGACCATTAGAAATGATTTATAAGTAAGCTGAATATGAAAGATCATCATATTGCACGAACGGTAATTGTTGCCGATGGAGTTTTTCCACAACATGAAATTCCTTTTGGATACATTAAGAATGCAGAACGAATAATCTGTTGCGACGGCAGTGTCAGGAACCTGGTGAAAGCAGGTTTCATTCCGGAAGCCATTGTTGGTGATATGGACACTCTGAGCTATAAGCTGGCAATAAGGTTCGAAGGCCGGCTTTACGAATACACCGATCAGGATACCAACGATCTTACAAAAGCAGTTAACTGGTGTATTGAAAGAGGTTACAATGACCTTGTGATTGTTGGAGCCACGGGTAAGCGCGAAGACCATACTATAGGAAACATATCGCTTCTGGCTGAATATATTAAGAAAGTAAATGTTATAATGGTCACTGACACCGGACTCTTTTTACCTTTTTTGAAAAGCTCCGAGATTTCTTCTTTCCCCGGCCAGCAGGTATCTGTTTTTTCAATTGATCCCGAAACGGAAATCACTTCAGTAGGATTGCATTACCCTCTGAATCGTGTAAAAATCAATAACTGGTGGGTTGCTACGCTGAACGAAGCTGTTGGTCACCGCTTTACCCTTAATTTTGACAATGGAAGGGTGATTGTTTACCTGAAATTTCCCGATGGGGCCCTATAATATTTTCATCTCCTGCACCAGGTTTATAAGCTGGACACGACTTCTGACATTGGTTTTAATATAGATCCGGTGAGTATGATCTTTTACAGTCTGGAGACTTATAAATAGTTTCTCTGCTATTTCTTTGTTGCTTAAACCATTGCAAATTTCATGGATGATATCAGTTTCCCGGGGGCTAACCTCGAATCTCTTGCAGAAATCCTCAAATGAGATATCTTTCGGAGATTCGTTTGTCAGGGCCAGCATCATAGTTCCATAACTAAGGTAAACAGGAAGAAATGTATTTCCGGCAAAGAAGGTTATGATAAAGATCATTGCTATCCATGTTTCAGTTTTGTAGAATAAAAGCGGGATACTTTGAAGAATCATTATCAATAAGATTGCTGTTGCAATTATTTTTCTGTCGTAAGAATGAATAACAGACCTTTTCTTCCCGCCAAACAAGATCGTTATCGATGATATAGCAGAATAAAGGAAGTTCATGGCAAGATAATAGCTTTTTATCAATGAAACAGGTTGCATCTCATTTGCCCTGGATAGAAAAAATCCGACAATAACCACAACGGAAAAATTAAGTAGGAGGAAAACAGGTACAAACCAGCTGTTGGTATTCCTTCCTGAAAGACCTGAAGAAAAACGGAGAAGCATTAACCATGCGAACACAAGGAATGGCAGGCCAAGAAGCATTGCAATATCAGATATATGAGCAAACTGTTCCGGAGATATGTAATCAGTCAGAATAGCTTTTATCACCGCCTGTCCCCAAATGCCATAGAATCCGAATGTATAAATAAAAACCTGGAAATAGAGGAGTATGGAAAAAATGTCGTGCTGGTACCGGCTCCTGAGCCGGGTGCAAAGTACTATTCCGCCAGCGGCCATTGCCACCGACAGAATAAAGATGATATATCCGAGATATTGTAACATCATATAAAGATAAAAAAATCATCAATAACGTGAGTTTAATATTAACCACTACCAAAGTATTAGCCTTCATACTTTAGTAGGAAATATTTAATTCACTACTATAGTATGAAGTCAGTCAGAAAGTCACGGATTAAATTTGTTATGTAAATGTTCTTTTACTTATTAACTGAAATATTTTAAATTATGGAAACAAATAATGAATACAAATTAGTCCCTGATTTTGGTTACTGCCTGGGAACGGGCTGGAGGGTAATGTTTGATAATTTCCTGAGATTATTTCTTGTAATAATTATCCTGGCTATAGTTTCTGCTCCGTTAAAGATTTTTCATTTTAATTTTAACCTTTCAGATATTCACAGGTTCCCATGGTTTTTTGGAGACGGAATGGGACATCGAATGAGGGACATCGTGGCTATTGGTTCAATAGGGATCTTTGCTGCTTTTTTCGTTTTGCTCAGAATGCTTTATGCTTTTCTTATTGCACCTGTATTCGAATATGGAGGCAACATGATATTTTTACAGGCAGTGAGAAAAACAAAACCCGACTTTGAATACCTTATAAAAGGATTTATGGAGAACTATCTTCATATCGTTCTTGCAAACCTTCTTGTATTTGCTCTGGTGGTACTGGGGCTGTTTGCACTTATCATTCCTGGAATAATAATTGCCTGCCGCCTGGCATTCGTATCATATATTATAATGGATAAAAAGCTTGACCCTATCGAAGCTGTCGAGCTGAGCTGGAAACTTACAAAGGGACATGGATGGACGGTCTTTTTGCTTGGTTTTGTTTCCATATTCATAGTAATATTTGGATTCCTTATGCTGATTGTTGGTATCTTCCCTGCAATTATGTGGGTATCAAGTTCGTTCGCAACACTTTATGAGTCGGTACTGAAAGATAAGGAAAAACCGGCTGAAGCAATAGTATCATAGAATAGGGAATGATCGTCACGGAAAATTGCTTTTGTTTTTCGTTGAAAAGAGTAATCAGTTAACTGGAAAAATATTTAACTTTGTCTTTCTTTAGCTCTAATCTTTTTCAATCATGAAAACAAAAGCAATTTTCTTGTTATTAGCCATTATGGTCATTTTGCCGGCAACATCAAATGCTCAGGGAGGTCTGTTAAGAAGGGCAATTAACAGACAGCTCGAACATAAGATTGACTCGGCAGTTGATAAAAGCGTACAAGATCAGTCAGATAAAAATAAGTCTGACAACACCTCTGGAAAGGATAATAGCACCAAAGCAACAGGTCGCGGACTGTTTGGAGGGAAAATTGACATAAAATACGATGATAATTATGTTTTCACAGGGAGGATATATATGCAGATGGAGACATATGACAAGAAAGATGTTATGAAGTCGGATTATTATACCTATTTCAATGCTAATACACTTAGTGCCGGCATTGAAGTTGTTCTTGATAGTCCTAAAGAGGGAGAAAAACCAATACCGACTGTATTCCTCTTTGACAATAACAACAAATGTTTCATGATGCTGCTTGAAAATCCTGATTCAAAAACCGGTATGATTTCAGCACTGCCATTAGACTCTGCAATGGCTGCAATGGCTAATAAGCAGAAAGGGACATCGCCGGAAAAAGCTACTATTACAAAAACTGGTAACTCAAGGGTTATTGCCGGATATAAATGCGATGAGTATAAGATTGTTGAAGCCGACAATGATGGCTATTCCAACGTATGGATGACAAAAGACCTGAACCTCAAGGCTGACAAAAAGTACTGGGGCAGGGCAGGGGTACCCACTTTTTATAATTATCCGGGATTTGAGGGAGCTACTATGCTGGCCATGGAAACATTCGATAAGAAAAATAACCCGACAATGAAAATGGAGACAAAAGAGATTAATGAGCATTATGATCATTCAATCTCTACAGTTGGCTACACCTTTATGAAAATTAACTTTTTTCAGTCAGGGAAAAAGTAGGAATTTTAAAGTTTCCGGAGTTTTGCAAATCTCAGAAGAAGTTTTTTACTTCCACCATTTTCGAAATTGACGGTAGCAGTCGTATTCGGCGGTTTTCCCTCAATGGCTATTATTATGCCTTTGCCAAATCTTTCATGCTCTACGGTATCGCCTTCAGAAAACAGGGAGGAATCACTGCCTGTAAATGGAACATCCGATGTTATATCTGATTTTCTGATCTTCTTAAACCTGTCTTCCTTTAAATATGAATGGGATTCTTCTCTGAGTGATGGAAGTTTAACTGGTGAATGATTGTTATTCTGAAATGGTTTTCCCCCGGTCTGGGGATAATGCAGGAATTTCTGATCTATCTCCCGGAGAAATCTGCTAGGACTGCATCTCTCGAGATTTCCCCATTTATATCTGTTAAGGGCATAACTTAGTGTTGCCTGTTTTTCTGCCCTGGTTATCGCAACATAGAACAGGCGTCTCTCTTCCTCCAGCTCTTTTGCGCTTCCTGAGGACATGGGTGACGGAAACAGGGTGTCTTCCATTCCAACTATATATACATGTTTGAATTCCAGCCCTTTGGCTGAGTGCATAGTCATTAGGGTAACCTTATTACGGTCTTCTTCATTTTCAGTGTCCTGGTCGGTTAAAAGCGCAACATTAGCCATATAAGCTTCGAGTGTTACCGGGTCCCCGTTTGTCTCAGCTGCCTCGGTGAATACCTTTATGGCATTAAGCAACTCTTCCAGGTTTTCATAGCGGCTTACTTCCTCGGGTGATTTTCCTTCCTTCAGTTCTCTCATTATTCCTGAACCGAGAGCTATCTCCCTTGCTTTTACGAAAGCATCAAGGGTATCTGAATTTGTGCCGAGCCTGTTTATAACATCAACGTATAAAGTCAGCTTTTTTACGGTGCCTGAATTGAAATGCTCAGTATGTTTTCCGGCTTCCGCCAGTATACTCCATGGTGTAACATTAAAAGAAGAAGCCAGTTCAAATATCTTATGTATGGTAGTATCTCCAATGCCCCGCCTGGGATAATTAATTGATCTCTTAAGAGCCTCCTCGTCTTCAGGATTAATGACCATTCTGAAGTAAGCCAGTATGTCTTTTATCTCTTTGCGTTCATAGAATGACAGACCTCCATAGATCTTGTAAGGAATATTTTTTCTTCGCAATGTCTCTTCGAATATCCTCGATTGTGCATTTGTTCTGTAGAGAATAGCAAAGTCGGACCAGTTGAGCTGATTGGAGAACTTCTTATCAAATATATTTGAGGACACAATAAAACCCTCTTCAGAATCGGTCATTGCCTGCATCACCTCTATTTTCTCCCCGACCTCATTCATCGAATAGACCTTTTTTCGGATCTGACCCTCATTGTTTGCAATTATTGTATTGGCAGCATTTACTATAGTCTGAGTGGATCGGTAGTTTTGTTCGAGCTTAAACAGCTGATAGTCATTGTAATCATTCTTGAAATTCAGTATGTTTTCAATTCGCGCTCCTCGAAATGAATAGATACTCTGGGCATCGTCGCCCACCACACAGATATTATGATGAGTGGAAACCAGCTTCTTGATTATCAGGTATTGAGAATAATTGGTATCCTGGTATTCATCAACAAGAACATAACCGAATCTCTCCTGGTATGCTGCCAGTACATCTGGAAAATCTCTGAAAAGAATATTGGTGTTTAGAAGAAGATCATCAAAATCCATTGCATTTGCTTTAAAGCAACGGGCAGCATATATTTTGTAAACATCTGAAAGCAAAGGAATCCGGCTTGATTTATCATAATCCTGTAACGATGGGTCGGCTGAATATATGCTGGCTGTTACCAGATTGTTTTTTGCCGTGGATATTCTTGCAGCGATTACACCTGGTTTATAAATATTGTCATCGAGGCTGAGTTCCCTGATTATTGACCGGATGAGGCTCTTTGAATCTGCTGAGTCGTAAATTGTATAATTCGGCTTATATCCTAATCTTTCTCCTTCCATCCTGAGGATCTTTGCAAAGATTGAGTGGAAGGTACCCATCCAAAGGTATCTTGATATTTCAGGACTGACAATACGGGAAACCCTCTCCTTCATCTCCCTTGCCGCTTTGTTAGTGAATGTCAGGGCAAGAATTTTCCGGGGCTGAACACCATTCTGAAGAAGATGAACAATGCGATAGGTAAGAACCCTTGTTTTTCCGGCACCTGCTCCGGCAATTACCAGGGATGGTCCTTCGCAATTTATTACTGCTTGTTTCTGAGATTCATTCAGATCGTTCAGATAGTTGATTGTCATATGTTTAATTGAATTACAGCGTACCGGGTCCGGCAAATTTAATAATATCAGAGGCAATGAAACAGGATAGAGGAGATTATATTCATATTATTTATCAACATTTGTTGTTGTAGAGGCGCGCAATTTGCACGCCTCTACAACAACAACAAAATCCATATTATTTATTATTATTGTATAAAATATTTAATCATAATATAAAATATGAAAAGGTTTGGTCAGATAATAGGAGTTAAGCCGGAGCATTTTGAACGTTATAAAAAATATCATTCAGCTGTATGGCCGGAAGTACTTGACATGATAAAAAAATGCAATATGCATAATTATTCAATTTTTCATAAAGACGGGATGTTGTATGCATATTTTGAATATACCGGCAAGGATTTTGCAGCCGACATGGCTAAGATGGCTGCTGATCAAAAGACCAGGGAATGGTGGGATATAATGGAACCGATGCAGTCTCCCCTGGATAAACGTAAGGATGGAGAATGGTGGGCAAATATGGAGGAGGTTTTTCATGTGGACTGATCCTTCAAAATGGCTTTATTTTTAGTATACTTGCAGAAGAAAATACCAAAGACAGAAGGATTACGTTTTTTTATAAGAATTGATAGCCTGTGCGTTATTTTTTTCTCATTATAGCTTTATTATTGCCGGCAATTTCTGAAGCTCAGCTCTCAGCTCCGGGGATGAATGCATTGAGGTACACCTCATATCCTTCAGCTCCTGCGGTTAAGGATCCTGTATTTATTTTCTGCAATGAAAACGGATCGCTGGTTGCAAACAGTCCCGGGGGAACCGGACCATTTAATTTCACATGGCTAAAGTGGAGTGACGCTACAAAGAGTTTCAGTATTACATTAAAGACAGAAACCGGTGTAAATGTTTCTTCTGCAGAGAATCTTGGCGAGGGAGGTTATAAGGTTGTTATCAGTGGTGGATTCGATGCATCCGTGGTGGGCTGGATATTGATCGATAAGCCATATTCCAGTGCGCAGCTTCTTAACCGGACATGCGATTATGTGGCCTTGAAAGGGATGGCAGCTGTTGACTCATTGTATTACAGGGACCCGGTTAACGGGAGCTCTGTAAAACTGCCTGATGGCGTGACGTTTTTATGGTCTTCCGATCCTCCATCCTCAATCCCTTATCCTGATGTTTACTTAAACCCACAGACATTCGATCCTCCTCTGGTGGATGTAACATATAACCTCCAGGTGACTGATAGTTTTGGATGTAGCAGTGTGTCATCTTTCCCTTACGAGTCAATTCGCGTAAAGGCAGATTTTACTATTGATCCTGATAATGGGGAGGCTCCTCTGGAGGTTACTTTCACAGATAAATCGATCAGAGCTTCAACCTACAGATGGGAATTTGGTGACGGGAAAGACAGCATTTCTACACTCAGCGAACCGCCACCTCATTTTTATTTCAAGCCCGGAGAATACTCCGTAAAACTTACCATTGAAAGTAATTTGCATTGTATAGATTCATTGAGATCCGAAAAAATTGTTGTGGACCCGTCGGAGCTAAGCGTACCTAATGTATTCACACCAGATGGCGATGGTATTAATGATAATTTTATGGTTGAATCTAAGTCGCTCAAGTTATTAAACATGGAAGTTTACAGCCGCAGCGGTCTGAAGGTTTACAGTTTTTATGGTGACGGAGAGAGGCTCCGGGAATGGACAGGCTGGGACGGTAATGTCAATAATTCATCGATAAAAGCTGCTCCGGGGATCTACTATTATATAATCCGTGCATACGGGTGGGATGACATTGATTATAAAGGCAAGCAGTACAGGGGATTCGTATATCTCTACCGGTAATTGTCATGCAAGTCGTGCAAGTCTTGCAAGTC
>CAYUQR010000017.1:0-16061 GCA_964446825.1 uncultured Rikenellaceae bacterium | reverse complement strand
AGACCGCAAGACCTGCAAGACCTGCAGGACCTAATTACTGCCAGATCCCAATGATAAATCCCATAATCGTCAGACTGACAACACTGTAACCTGCATTTATCAGGAAGAGGGCAAGCGATCTTGATTCAAATAGATAAATGATGCCCAAAAATGTTAAAACCCATCCAAAACCGGCCATAAAACCTGCCAGTGCACCGAATGCACCTCCTGCACCGGCTCCTATAAACATGGCAAGAAAAAATGATGCTATACATGAAAGAATAAACGAGAAGCCAAAGAGTTTTAACATATTAGCATTTTTTGTTGACTCTTGCGTTATTCCGGTTTCTTTCATCCATCTCTTTACGAACATTAGTGGAGAATACCACAGTCCTCCTAACATAAAAGCACTGACTGCGGCCACAATTATAGCCAGCCAGTTTAAATTGTGAAAGGCATTTTCCATATCCATAGATTAGTTTTTTTCTTTAAACAAATTATTTTGATGATTGTTTGCCAGAATTCAGATAATTTTTCATGTATGCAGGGACCGATCGCGATCGGTCCCTAATTATTTATCGGAAGATTTTTCTTAAGGAAACGGATCCAGTTTCCCGACATGATATTTTGTATATCAGATAATGATAACCCCTTATCCTTAAGCATTTGCGGGAGTTTCCGGAGGTCTGCTATTGTATCGAGATCATATGGACATTGCTCCTTGCCGAAAGCTCCATCGAGGTCCGATCCTATGGCTGCATGAAGGGAGTCTCCGGCAAGCTGACAGATATGGTCAATATTCTTCACAACCTGTTTTAAGGATACTCCCATGGTTCCTGGATCAGATTTTCCCCTGATCCATCCCGGTACCATCATCCAGGCATCCAGGGCGACACCGATCACTGCTTCCCTGTTAATAAGTTCGGTAATCTGTTCATCTGACAATTGCCTTTTATCAGGCACGAATACCCGGCAATTATTATGACTGGCCCAGACCGGCCCATTGAAACAATCCATGGTTTCACGAAAACTTTCGTCGCATAAATGAGTCACATCAAGAATAATGCCCAGCCTTTCAATTTCTTTCAGGAGCACCCTTCCTTTTTTCCCTATTCCCCCACTTGAATCAGTCCCCTGGGCATAGGTGCCAGGCCCGTAATGAGCCGGCCCTATTGCACGTAATCCGTAATTATATGCTCTTTCAAGATGACTCATCGAGATTATGGAATCTGCGCCTTCAAGACTTAAAATATAGCCGACAGGTGCATTTTCAGGCGGATTATTCCACAGGGTGAGATGTTTCTCCAAATCGCTAACAGTCTGAATATTAATCATTTCCCCGGCCTCTTCCATTGTTTTATACCATGCCAGTTGGCCCTGTGTATGAGACCATGCCTGTTCAGGTGATCTCCAGCCGGGCAGATTGTTTCCGCGTTTCACATATCTTCCTATCTGGGTCGCCACACATAGTCCAACCTTTCCTTCCCTCATTGCTGGCAGGCTCACTGTTCCATTTGCCCTGTCGGGCTTATCAGACATGCCTTCTTCACTCTTACGGATATCTTCAACGGTCCATCTCAGATCCCTGTTCCATTCCAGGGCATTCATTGAAAGGTCAAGATGACCATCAATGATCAAAAATGTGTTCTCAGTCACAATTTTCTTCGATTAAATAGTGATTTTTCTTTTTCTGGCTTCGATATTCCACTGACCTTCAGCTTTATGATCATTTACAACCGTAACTGCGTCATGGCGGTCAACAGTCGGACATATATGCCATGGAATACCATAAAGGTGTTCACCTGTTTTATGGTTGTCAGCTTCCTTCGTTCTGATTACCATGTGTTCTTCGTTATGATTGGAAATAGAATAATTCTTCAGTCCAAGTATTTTTACTCTTGGCTGCGGCATTTCCGATGCAACTGCTTTGTGTCCGAGGTCAAGACATAGCATTTCTTTTGCAGGTATACTTACAATGCGCATAAGCAGCACAGCAGCATGCAGGAAGGGCAAATCGGTAAAAGATATACCGTATCCCCAGTCCCATAATAATGTTGTTCCCGGACTTAACTCAACTCCTTTTCTCACAGCATGTATCGGAAATGTAGGTGTTCCTCCAGCCACAACTTTTACAGGACCGATGCCCTCTCCCTGCAGATCCTCAATAAGAGATTCCACCTGGGAAAATGATTCATTGCATTTTTTTCGCCTAATATCAGGATCCTTATCATGAATATGGCCGTCATAAACATGCAACCCTTCAGCAATTAGCATCGGTGAGTCAAAAATTCTCTCATAAAGCCTGATGGCCTTCTCTCCCGGGGCAACACCTGTACGGTTCATGCCATTGTTAATATCGAGCCATACATGAGTTTCAAGTCCTGTTTTCCTGGCCATATCTGATAATTGTATAATCACCTCTTCAGAGTCGGCAATACATGATATGTTAACGGTATCAAATTTTTGTTTCAGTTCGAAGAACCTTTTAAGGTTGGGTCCGACAGGCTGCATTGCCAGAAGTATATCTGATGCACCACACTTTGCTGCCATTTCTGTTTCAGAAATAGTGGCACTTTTGAACTTTTTAATGCCGTGTTTCATTTGCAGCCGGATGACTTCAGACATTTTGTGAGTTTTAATATGAGGCCTCAACAAATCTACTCCCCCGGCAATTTCAATCATTTTTTTAATATTGCTCTCAATACGATCAGGGTATACCAAAAGCGAAGGAGAACAAACATTATCTGCATTTTCTAACATGTACCAGCTGTCGGTTTGAAGACCAGGCTTGTCCATTGTTGTTATTGATTAAGTTCAAACATAGCTTCAACTTCAACAGGTATATTTGAAGGCAGGGTCATCCCAACTGCGCTTCTGACGCCGACTCCGTTCTCATTCCCGAAAACTTCAGCCATCAGTTCGCTGAATCCGTTAATTACTGCAGGTTGCTGTTCAAAATTGGGAGCACAATTTACCATACCGATAACTTTCACGAGGCGCCTTATCTTTTTTAAATCTCCAAAATGTGTCTTAATAGTAGATAACATTGTCAGTCCGACCTGACGTGCAGCAAGCTTCCCCTCTTCAGTGTCAAGGTCTGCACCAAGCTTTCCTTTCATCAGAGATCCGTCAGTATTAACAGGTCCCTGTCCTGAAACATAAAGGAATTTGTCGACTACAAGAACAGGTTTGTAAACACCTACCGGTTTTGGTGCTGGTGGAAGTATCAGGCCAAGCTCAATAATTTTTGAATCAGGATCTTGTTTCATAATATTATATGTTTAAACATTAAAATCAATCATTAACAGGCTTCAGGCTACAGGCTACCGGCATCAGGCACAAAGAACAATCCCTGCCGCCTTCTGCCTGCCGCCTGCCGCCTGTTACACATACATTTCAGCTTTGAAAATCGTTTTTGCATGGCCTGATATCTCTACTCTTTCGTCTTTCATCGACACTTTTAAAATGCCGCTTCTTTTTGAGATCTGATGCACTACAAAATCATTCCTTCCGGTTTTCATTTTCCAGAAAGGTGCAAGTGCACATTGAGCGGATCCAGTTACAGGATCTTCATCTATTCCGAGGGCAGGCGCAAAACAGCGGACACAGAAATCAAACTTCTGGTCATCAGATTCCGCAGTTACAATCAGATCTCCGAATTTTGAGTTTTTCATCAGTGAAAAATCAGGCTTCAGGTTTTCAATCTCCTCTTCATTATTAAAAAGGGCGAGGATCCATCCCGAATCTGTTCTGTACAATTCAACAGGATGAATGCCCGTAACGCGTTTAAATTCCGAACTGATGCCAATCTTTTCAAGTTGATATACCGGGAAATTCATTATTATCCAGTTGCCATGCTTCTTAATAATTAATTCTCCGGCTTTGCATGAAAACCTGATCTTTTCATGAATGTTTACCATGCCTGTTTCATATAATATATGTGAGGCTGCCAGGCTTGCATGCCCGCACAGGGAAACTTCTGCCAAAGGTGTAAAGAATCTTATCTTATAACCATTTTTGACTGGTAGAACAAAAGCGGTTTCAGCAAGATTCATTTCCATGGCAATATTCTGCATCCTGCTGACCGATAATTCCGCATCAAGAATACAAACCCCGGCAGGATTGCCTTTGAAAGGTTCTGATGTGAAAGCATCAACCTGGTAAATAGTATTATGTATTGTCATAAACAGCGAATTAAAAGATCAATTAATTAATAATAAAAGGCTCAATGGCGCAAAGGCACAAAGGCACAAAGGCACAAAGGCACAAAGGCAAAATGGCCCTATAGCAAAAATAGTACTATTTTCTGACACTTAAAACATTTCTATCATTGGACTTCCAGGTCATTGTAAGGTGACTTTTTCAGTCATTCACCGGTAAAAACACCCGTTTAGCAGAATTTATCCGAAACTTAACATAAAAAACTATGTAAACTAAAAAAGTTTTCACATTTTTGCAAAATTATTTCAATTAATGATGGAAATAAGAGAAAAGATAACAGAAGGAGCGGCAGAGCTTTTCAGAAAGTACGGTATCAAATCGGTCACAATGGATTCAATTGCAACTCACCTGGGGATGTCAAAGAGAACCATTTATGAGGTTTTTTCTGACAAGGATGAAATGTTGATAAGTGTTCTGAAATGGATGGCTGAAAAGCAAAAAGAGTTAGTCAGTAAGATACTTGATGAATCAGAAAATTCTATAGTTGCAATTTTCAGGTTACTGGAAATCAACAGGGATTATTTTCAGGATATGAGCCCTGTATTTCAGGCTGATCTTAAAAAATTCCATCACGAAGTTCTGATGAAAAAAGCAGATAAGTGCGAGATGCCGGACTACAGGAATAATCAAAGGGTGATTGAAAAGGGCATTAATGAAAAACTCTTCAGGCAGGATATTAATCCAGACCTGGTTAACCGTTGTCTTTATTTTCTTGGGAAATCTATTATGGATCATGACCTGTATCCTTATGAGGATTTCTCAAGGCGCGATGTGGTAAGAAATACATTCATCAATTACCTTAAGGGTATTTCAACCCGTGAAGGACTTGATTTAATTGCCAGGCTTGAACCAAATTTTTAATTATTCCGGATATCAAATATAAAATTCTCAGATAATATTTTACTGGTATGAAAAACAAAGAATTTTTAGCTGCTTTAATGCTTTTCTTCCTGGCAGGAGGTATTATTCTTGCCCAGGCTGACAGCGCCGAATTAAAGCTTTCTTTAAGAGAAGCGCAGGATTATGCAATCAAGCATAATAAGATGGTAATTTCCTCAAGAATGGACGTTGAAGCATCAAAAATTGCCTTATGGGAGACTATTTCAAATGGTCTTCCGCAGGTAAGCCTGGCAGGAACTTTCACCGATAACCTGAAGTTGATGACGACTCTTCTGCCCGGTGACTTTTTCGGAAGACCGGGAGAAAAAGTCCCGGTCACATTTGGCTCACAATTTAATTCAGGAGCAACCGTTCAGGCAAGTTTGCTGCTTTTTAATGCGCCTTTTTACATAGGTATTGAAACTACAAAACTAGCCCGGAAATTATCAGAACAGAGTCTTGAGAAATCTGAACAGGACACCAAAGAAGCAATAAATTCGGCATATTATCTTATTCTGGTTTCTGAAAAATCCCTTCAGATTCTCGATGAGAACATTTCCGACCTGAATGAAACACTTAAGTCTACAAAGGTTATGTATGCTGCCGGTATGGCTGAAGCTACAGATGTAGATCAGATGGTATCGAATGTAACCATGGTGGAAAACACCCGCAGCTCGATGCAGAGAACGATAGAGTTTAACTACAACCTGTTGAGGTTTCAGCTTGGTGTTCCATATAATACAGGTATCACTCTGACAGAAACTCTTGAAAGCCTGACTTCAGAAATAAATGTTGAAGCCCTTCTTCTGCAACAGTTCGACCATACACAAAATGTCGATTATCAGCTAATAGCTTCACAGGAAAAAATGTCGGCACTAAACCTTAAAACTCAGAAAGCATCTGTTTTACCCACATTAGCCGGTTTTTACAGCTATGGGACAAACGGGATGGGTGATAAAATCGGAGAACAGAGATGGTTTCAGAACTCAATGGCAGGGTTGCAGTTATCAATTCCGATATTTGGCAGCGGTCAGATATACAGTAAGATAAGAAAAGCTCAGGTAAATCTTGAAAAAACAAGGACAACAAAAGGCATGGTAAAAGACCAGCTTTTCCTTCAGGAAAAGCAGCTGAGGTATAATCTGGCAAATGCCAATCAGCAGTATAAAAGTCAGAAAGACAACGTTGAAGTTGCTAAAAGAGTATATGCGAGCATGGAGAATAAATATAAGCAGGGAATGGCGTCAAGCCTTGACCTGACGCAGGCCAATTCACTCTATCTGCAGGCTGAAAACAACTATATATCAGCATTGATGAGTCTGCTGCAGACTAAAACGGCATTAGATAAGCTTCTTAATAACATGTAAATAAATAAATTACCCATGAAATACCTAAGATTAATTCCTGCAATATTGATAAGCAGTTTGATATTTTCAGCTTGCTCATCGAAAGATAATAAATCATCATCTGATGCCAGCAATCCGGCAACAGTAACTGAAAAGGCAGCTATACCTGTGAAAGTTTCAATGTTATCGCGAAGTAAAATAGCAAGGACCATCGATTATACCGCAACAGTTCTGCCTTTTCAGGAAGTAAATGTGGTTCCCTCAACACCCGGAAGAATTGATAAAATATATGTTAAGGTTGGAACCAGAGTAAATAAGGGTGATAAACTCTTTCTGATGGACCGCACACAGGTATATCAGCTTAAACTGCAATTAAGCAATCTTGAGAAAGACTTAAACAGGATTGATACTCTTCTTCAGACGGGAAGTGCCAAACAGCAACAGTACGACCAGATGAAAACGCAGTATGATGTTGCAAAAACAAATGTTGACTTCATGGAAGAGAATACATTGCTGAAAGCACCTTTCACCGGGGTAGTAACCGGCAAGTATTTTGAAGACGGCGAGATGTATTCAGGAGCGCCAACCACACAGACGGGAAGAGCCGCTGTTGTAACTGTGATGCAGATCGATCCTCTGAAAGTGAGTTTGAATATCTCAGAGCAATATTTTCCTTTAATAAAAAAAGGGATGAAAGCGGAGGTTACTGCCGACGTTTATAAAAATGCGAAATTCACAGGCACTGTTTACCTGATTGCACCAACTGTAAATTCCGGGACAAGATCATTTAATGTTGAACTAGAACTTCCAAATCGGAATGATCTTCTTAAACCCGGAATGTTTGTAAGAGTATCAATGGATCTGGGTCAGGTGGAGACATTTGTTGTTCCGGCATATACCGTACTGGTTCAGGAAGGCACCAATACAAGGTTTGTTTTTATTGAAAAAGACAACATTGCCGAACGAGTGGAAGTATCAATAGGAAAACGCTTCGATGACCAGCTTGAAATTATCTCATCAGGAATAAAAGAAGGAGACATGCTTGTAACCGAAGGACAGGCTAAGCTCATCAATGGTGATAAAATTGAAATAGTAAAGTAGTTTTCAGAATTTCAACTTTAGAAAAATGAGTATATATAGTGCTTCAGTAAAAAGACCCGTTACCACAATCCTGATATTTGTCGGGCTTATGGTTATGGGGATCTATTCGCTAACGCAATTGCCCGTGGACCTGTACCCCGAAATGGAATTGCCTTATGTTGTTGTTTATACTACATATCCAGGGGCCAGTGCCTCCGATATAGAATCAAATGTTACCAAGCCACTTGAAAATGCCCTTAATTCAATAAGTAACCTTAAGGAGATAACATCAACATCGAGCGATGCTGTTTCTGTTGTCTTCATGAACTTTGAATATGGGACCAATCTTGACGAGGCATCAAATGATATCAGGAGCGCCCTGAGTTTTACTGAAAGAGTATTGCCAGAGGATTGCGAGAAACCGACTATTATTAAGTTCAGCACCAGTATGATGCCGATTATTTTCTATGCTATTACGGCAAAAGAGAGTTATGCTGGCCTCGAAAAAATACTTGATGAAAAGATCGTAAACCCGCTTAACAGGATTGAGGGAGTGGGATCAGTTGCACTGGCAGGAGTTCCTGGCAGGAAGGTATATGTTGATGTTGATCCGAGAAAAATGGAGGCCTATAATCTCACAATCGAACAGATTGGAAATGTGCTGAGGGCCGAAAATATGAACCTGCCTGCTGGTTATATCGAAATGGGCAAAACTGATTATCCACTGCGTATACAGGGTGAATTTCCTGAGAGCTATGTTCTCAAGAACCTGGTTATCAGTAGTTATAATGGTCAAAACGTATATCTGAGAGATGTTGCCCAGGTAAATGATACAATCCGTGAGTCAAAGCTTGATACAAAAATAAATGGTGTCAAGGGAATGAGCATGTATGTTCAGAAACAGTCAGGAGGAAACACAGTAAAAGTAACCAAAGATGTCGAAAAATCACTTGAGATACTGAAAAAGGATCTTCCTCAGGATGTCAAAATTGAGAAGCTCTTCGACAGTGCCTCATTCATAAAAGACTCAATAAGCAACCTTACAGATACATTAATGTATGCTGCGATCTTTGTAATACTGGTTGTTCTGTTTTTCCTGGGCAGATGGAGGGCGACATTTATAATAATACTTACAATACCGATTTCACTTATAGTTGCTTTTATCTATCTGTTTATAACCGGCGCATCCATAAATATCATCTCACTTACTTCACTATCAATAGCGATAGGGATGGTAGTTGATGATGCCATAGTTGTCCTCGAGAATATAACAAAGCACATTGAAAGAGGGAGCAGGCCAAGGGAAGCAGCCATCTATGCCACTAACGAGGTCTGGCTGGCAGTTATAGTTACAACATTGACGGTTGTTGCGGTATTCTTTCCCCTTACATTTATTAAAGGACTGACCGGTGTTCTTTTCAGGCAGCTTGGCATGATAGTGACTATTACCATTATTACCTCCGTATTTGCGGCAATAACACTTACTCCAACACTTAGTTCATTAATACTCAGGTGGTATCCCATTAAAAAAGATGCTTCTTTCTGGACATACGACGGAAGCATAAGGAAAGGCCTTGACTGGTTTGATCACTATTATGAGAAAACACTTCGCTGGGCACTCCATCATAAGACTTTTATTACTATTGTTGCTCTGGTTGTCTTTGTGGGATCAATGAGCCTCTTTGGAATAATTAAAACTGAATTTTTTCCACAAGCTGATCAGTCAAGAATTTCAGCAACCATCGAACTTCAGACAGGGACACGGGTTGATCAGACAATTCTAACAGCTAACAGGATAGACAGCCTGATCAAGGCCAAGTATCCTGAGGTCAGAATAATTTCAACATCCACAGGATCGGATGATCAGGGAGGATTTGCTTCAATATTCAGTGCAGGAGGAACGCACAAAATAACTTATAGCCTTAGTCTGGTGCCAATCAAGGATCGGTCAAAATCGGTATTTGATATTGTTGAAGAGATGCGGGCTGATTTATCCAAAATGTCTGAAATAATAAATTTTACCCTGAGTACTTCAGATAATATGGGAAGCTTTGGCGGGAGCGCTGTTGATGTTGAGATCTACGGATATGATATTTCCGAGACTAACCTTGTGGCAGAAGAACTTAAAAGCAAAATCAAGAATATCCCCGGAACAAAGGATGTCAATATAAGCCGGGCAAAATCGAAACCTGAACTTCAGATCATTTTCGATCAGAATAAAATGATGGCCAATGGCCTGAACACAGCTATGGTATCGACTGCCGTAAAAAACAGGGTGGACGGTCTGACAGCAACAAGGCTGCGTCAGTTCGGTGATGAGTATGATGTTGTTGTAAGGTTTATGAAAAGCGCCAGGAGTTCACTTACCGAAATAGAAAACATTGGCATTACGAATCCGGCAGGACAGATAATCAGACTTGGCGAGATAGCCAAAATTAAAGAGTACTGGTCACCTCCAAGTATTGACCATAAACGCAAAGAACGTATTGTAAGGGTTTCATTTACACCTTACAAGAGATCGCTTACCGATCTGCAGGTTGATGTTCAGAAGGCTATTGATGAGACTGTAATGCCTGCCGGAGTAATGGTTCAGATCTCAGGTGCCATAAAGGACCAGATGGATTCTTTCAAGGATATTGCAACGCTGTTGATGATAAGCCTGATCCTTGTATACCTTATAATGGCATCCCAATTCGAATCACTGAAGATGCCTTTCATAATTATGTTTTCAATACCATTTGCATTTTCAGGTGTTGCAATTGCTCTGTTCATTTCAAATACTGCCTTAAGCGTTATATCGGGTATTGGAGCGGTAATGCTGATAGGTATAGTGGTTAAGAATGCTATTGTGCTGGTTGATTTCATCAATCTTATGCGTGACCGGGGATATAATCTCTACGATGCGATAGCGGTATCCGGTCGGTCACGTCTGCGACCCGTAATTATGACTTCAGCAACTACCATACTCGGAATGTTACCTCTTGCCATAAGTACCGGCGCGGGTTCAGAGCTATGGAGCCCGATGGGTGTTGCAGTTATCGGCGGACTTATTTTCTCAACACTCGTGACCCTTGTTCTTGTCCCGGTTGTTTATGCAATATTCTCAAAGCATGGAGAGAGAAATAAAAACCTGTCAGTCTATTCAGAATTTGATTTCATGAATGACACTAATGTTGTTACCAAGTAATTTAATCCGGATATACAATTGACTATGAAAGCAATAATGATCATATATAATCAGGCCCATACCGAAAAAGTTGAATATATGCTTGATAAACTCGGAATAAAGGGCTTCTCCCTTTGGGAAAATGTCCAGGGAAGAGGTACCAATACCGGAGTACCTCACCAGGGTACCCATACCTGGCCTGAAATTAATAAAAGTGTGCTGACCATTGTTGATGATGACATTGTCGACAATGTCCTTGACAAGGTTAAGAAGATTGATGCTTTAAATGAGGAAGTCGGAATCCGGGCTTTTGTCTGGGATATCCTCAAAACGATGTAATCACCGTCATAATATATAATATATTTAATTCATTTAAGTGTGTTGGGGCAGGTCTTAGACCTGTCCCAACATTTTTTTTATACCAAACCCTAAAAAATGGGGGGTAATAATTTAAAAACAATATAAATAGCAAATATAACCCCCATAAAAATAGGGGTATAATGTATAAAAAGTATAAAATAAGACCAATTACCCCCTAAAATAAGGGGGTATATATAAAAATATAAATATATTTGTGTCGCAAAATTATTATTAACATAAAATTTTTAATTATGAAAAAGCCAGAATTTTTTTATGCGGGATTAATTGTTCTGATAATAATTACGTCAAACCAGGTGCAGGCACAGCAGCAAAAAACAAATTCTGACTTTAGTGTTAATGCTGATATTTATTCCAACTACATCTGGCGCGGGACCAAATATGGAAGAGGTCCTTCGATCCAGCCCAGTGTAAAATTTGCCACCGGTGTATTTACCCTGGGCGTTTGGGGATCGTTCGATGGCAGTGGTTATGCAGAAGCAGATCCTTACTTCTCTTTTGCATTACCGGTGGGATTAAGTTTTGGAATAACTGATTATTACTATCCGGGATCACAGTTTTTTGAAACTTCTGATACAGCCGGTAGTCACGCATTTGAAATAAACGCAGGATTTACGAAGGGAGGATTGTCCCTAAGCGCTAATTATATTTTAAATGAGGCAGGCGGAGCAGGTTCAGCGGGTGGCGATAAGTATTTCCAGGCAGGTTATTCATTTACAAATTTTAATCTGTTTGTTGGGGCAGGAGATGGCTGGCATACAACAGACGGGAAATTTGCTGTATGCAACGTTGGTGTGGGAACCGGTAAAGAGATTAAATTATCCGATACATTTTCGATACCGGTAATTGGTCAGGTGATCCTGAATCCCAACAGAGAACAATTATATATAGTAATTGGATTCTCTTTTTAAAAATGCAGAATATTAAAATGAATTTAAAAATGATAATAATATGAAAAAGATCGAAGTAGTTATTAGAAAATCCAAGTTTGACGAGGTTAAAGAGGCCTTGTACAATGTTGGTGTTGAGTTTATTACCTTTTGGGACGTGAGAGGTACGGGCAAGACAACCCAGGGAAGGGTCTACAGGGGTATCGCATATGATACCAGCACTATTGAAAGAATTCTTATCACATTCGTTTGTCGCGAAAAATATATGGATCCGGCAATAAAGGCAATCCTGCAATCTGCGAAAACCGGAGAGGTGGGAGATGGAAAGATATTCATTTCTGAAATATCTGATGCCTATAGGATCAGAACCGGAGAAAGGGGAGACAGAGCTATGTACCTGGAGGGAGAGGAGTAATAACATTAAAAAGACTATTAACCATGACATATATTTTAATAATGCCGGATGATATAAATGCAATTGAGTCAACTCTTGCCGAATATGCATATTCGATAAACACTGTATGGGTATTAATTACAGCAGCCCTTGTATTCTTTATGCAGGCCGGGTTCGCACTTGTTGAAGCAGGCTTTACACGATCGAAGAATACCACAAATATCCTTTTTAAAAATCTTATGGATTTTGTTATTGGTACAATTGTATTCTGGGCAATTGGTTTCGGAATAATGTTTGGTACAAAAAACGGTTTCTGGGGTGGCATTGATCTTTTTGATCACCATCTCTACCGCACTGACATACCTGACTTTGCCTTTCTGATCTTCCAAACTGTTTTTGCTGCCACTGCCGCAACAATTGTATCGGGGGCAATGGCTGAGCGGACAAAATTCAATGCATACCTGATGTACAGTGCAGTAATTTCCCTTTTAATTTATCCTGTTTCAGGCCACTGGGCATGGGGAGGCGGCTGGTTAAGTCAGTTAGCTGTTCCGTTCCATGATTTCGCAGGCTCCTCGGTCGTACATATGGTTGGAGGAATGGCCGCCCTGGTAGGAGCAACAGTGTTGGGACCGAGGATTGGCAAATACGACAAGAACGGCAAAGCAAAGGCAATTCCGGGTCACAGTATGACTCTGGCAACACTTGGAGTGTTTATTTTATGGATTGGCTGGTTCGGTTTCAATCCCGGTTCTCAGCTGGCCGCAGCAGGTGTTGATAATGCCAAAGCCATCTCGCTTATTTTTGTCACCACCAACATAGCAGCGGCCGGAGGTGCCCTGGCTACCATGATACTGATATGGCTTATTTATAAAAAACCAACTCTGAGCATGACGCTTAACGGTGCCCTGGCCGGACTGGTGGCTATCACTGCCGGTTGTGATGCTGTTTCACCTGGGAGTGCTCTTATAATAGGTATCCTGGCTGGTCTGCTGGTATTCGGGTCAGTAGAGTTTTTTGATAAGATACTAAAGATTGATGACCCTGTTGGTGCGATATCTGTCCATGGGATATGCGGTGCATTTGGCACACTCATGGTCGGCTTCTTCTCATCAAGTCAGGGTCTTCTCTTTGGTAATGGAGGAGCACTTTTAAAAAGCCAGCTGATAGGTGTATTTTCAATAGCGGCATGGGCACTGGCTTCTTCAACAGTTTTGTTTATAATATTACGCAAGTTGAATGGACTGAGGGTTGAAAAGCGTGTGGAGGAAGAGGGTCTTGATGTATATGAACATGGCGAATCTGCCTATAATATATAGGTCATGGTGGTTTTTGAACATTTTAGTTAATTTAAATGCAAAAAACCATAATAATTATGATAGGTTTATGATCATAGAAAAAGGGGCAGGTCGCAACCTGCCCCTACCGAAATTTCTATTGAAATATTGTTATCTATTCTTCTTCTTCTTCTTCGGAATATGCCTTAATAACAGCATCCTGAACATCACCCGGGACCTGGGCATATTCCGCAAATTTCATTGAATACATTGCACGTCCGCCGGTAATTGAACTCAGCGCTGTGGAATACTTGTTCATTTCGGCCAGCGGAACTTTTGCCTTTATAACCTCAAAACGTTTTTCGCTCGCCATACCAAGCACCATACCGCGTCTGCCCTGCAGGTCGCTGATAACGTCACCCATGCGGTCAGAAGGAACCATTATTTCAACATCATAAACAGGTTCAAGAATTTTCGGACCGGCATTTTTAAAGGCCTGGCTGAAAGCATTTCTGCCGGCAAGACGGAAAGAAATTTCGTTTGAGTCGACGGGATGCATTTTTCCGTCATACACATAAACCCTGATATCACGGGCGTATGACCCCGTTAATGGCCCGACTTCCATCTTCTCCATTATACCTTTCAGAATAGCAGGCATGAAGCGAGCATCAATCGATCCCCCGACAATACTGTTAACATATACAAGTTTTCCTCCCCATGGAAGGTCAATCTCTTCTTTATCGCGCACTGATATTTTAATTTCCTTACCGGCAATCTTTTGCATTGTGGCTTCTTTTGAACCTTCTTCATATGGTTCTATTATCATATGTACTTCTCCGAACTGTCCTGCGCCACCTGACTGTTTTTTATGCCTGTAATCAGCCTGGGCTGATTTTGTAATTGTTTCGCGGTAAGGTATTTTCGGAGGGTTAAAGTTTGTTGGTATCTTATATATATTATCAAGGTGCCATTTCATTATGTTAAGATGGTATTCACCCTGTCCGTGTACAATTATCTGTTTAAGTTCTTTTGAATATTCTATAATTATTGTAGGATCCTCAAGGTGGATCTTATTAAGGGCTTCGCCAAGCTTCTCATCATCGCTTTCACTTTGAGCTTTAATAGCTGTACGGTATTTTGGTTCAGGGAACTTAACTCCTGCATATTTCCAGTCATTTCCCGGTACATTAAGTGTGTGACCGGTTTTAGTGTTTTTCAGCTTAACAAAAGCTCCGATATCTCCAGTGTGAAGTTCCGGCACTCTTGTCCTGTTTTTACCTGCGCATATATAGAGTTGTGAGAGCCGTTCTTTTGTACCGTTACTGGTATTTACAACATCTAGGTTCTCAGTCACTTTACCGGAATAGACCCTGAAATAATTGATCTCGCCAATATGTTCTTCGATAGATGATTTAAATACATATACAGAAACAGGGCCGGCCGGGTTAGGTTTTATTTCTACACCTTTGTCATTTTTCGTGGCCGGCATATCAGAAAGAGACGGAGCTTCATTTATAATGAATTCCAAAATACGATCGACACCTATATTGTTTTTTGCCGAGGCACATAATACAGGAAACATTCCCCTTGTGGCTATTCCTTCGGCAATCCCTTTTCTGATCTCATCTTCTGTAAGAGTATCGTTTGAGAAAAATAATTCCATCAGAGCTTCATCACTTTCTGCTGCTTTTTCAACGAGAGCACTGTGCAGTTCGGCGGCTTTTGCAGCCTGATCGGCAGGAATATCAACTATTTCAGCTTTCCCTCCGTCTTTTGCATAACGCAGCATCTTCATTTTTAGGACGTCAATGACTGAGTTAAAGCCAACTCCTTCATTTACCGGGTACTGGATAAGGATAATATCATTGCTTAATCTTTCTTTAAGCATTTCAATTGTTTTCTCGAAATTGGCTTTTTCGTGATCCAGTCCGTTAACAACAATTATTACCGGTTTATGGTTTTTTTCAGCATGGCGGAAATGAATCTCAGTTCCAACTTCCACGCCATTCTGTACGTTAATTGTAAGGATGGCTGCATCTGAAGCATACAAGGACGAAATAACACCACCACTGAAATCATCGAGTCCGGGTGTATCCAGAATATTTATTTTACAGTTCTGGAATTCGGTATATAGAACTGTTGATAAAATTGAGTTTCCATTCTCGTGCTCAATCGGCCTGTAATCGGAAACTGTATTCTTCCCTTCTATGGTACCTCTTCTTTCGATTATGCTGCCATTAAAAAGCATTGCCTCCGAAAGAGTTGTTTTACCTGAACCGGAGTTCCCTAGAATGGCAATGTTTTTAATCTGGTCCGCCTGGTATGTTTTCATATTTTTCTGGATATTATATGTTATACTTATTTATTATATATCATGATTTGGAGGGGACAAAAATAATAATTTTTTAAAAACAGTTTAAGAAAGAGCTCATAATTACAAATTTTTTATTT
>CAYUQR010000016.1:0-58968 GCA_964446825.1 uncultured Rikenellaceae bacterium | reverse complement strand
GTATGGAAAAGACCTGATTGGTCATTTGTTGAAGAAGGGTTGCCTATACCTCCCAAAGATGATTTCTCGCGATATGAATATGGTGTACTGGGCGATTATGCTATGGCAATAGGTGATGGATACCTGATCCATGGTACTATTTACAAGCGTTTTCTGGGTATGCCTGTAACTCATGGTTGTGTCCGTCTGAATGATGAAGATCTGAAAGTGATCTTCAATACTCTAAGTGTTGGCTCAAAAGTATATATATTCTGATCTTCTAATTAGCATGGAAACTGAACAAAACAATAACGCTCCTGGCAGAAAAAGAACATTTATGGTTCTGGGCATAGTCATCTTTGTATTCATACTGTATTATTCCATTATGAATATTATGGGACCGGCGAGGAAACTTACTAAAATAAATGAAGAATTTGACGTGAAACAAGATCAGAAGACGGCAATCGACGAGGGTATTTATTCCGATTCTGCATATCTTGCTCTTCTAAAGGAGAAAGCATGGCTTCAGTCAAAAACATTAATGGCTGAAACAGATTCTATCTATCTTACCATAAATCTTGAAGATAGCACGGCAAATATTGAGATCAGCGGAGTGGTTGTTCATAAATCAAAAATAAGCCGTATCTCCGCCAGCAAGATAATTAAGAAAGGTAATAAAAATGCTGTCTTTACAATGCTATCCACACCGTTGACTATTGCCTCCTCATTTGCTACTTTAAAAAAGGAACCGGTGATGATAAAAATGGCACCTAAAGACACTTCAGAGTATAAGCCTGATATCATACCTGATACCTCAATTACGGAGCCGGTTAATTATATCCTGAATTTAACGGATGGAATAAGGATATATGTTTATCAGGAAGAGCATACAAAAGCAGGCGATATGATGAATCAATTACTGTTTGATATTAAAGAACGGTTACGCGATACATGGAGAGAACTTAAAAGTATAATCCTGTTAAAAGTGCCGGAATACCATCCTTTTATTAAGCTGAGACTCCCTCGCGACGATGCAAAAATTATTTACAGGGCAATACCTAAAAACGGGCAGATTGCTGTTTATATATAGAAATCATTCTGCATAATGATTTCCTCCGTTAAATTGGTCAGAGTAACATCATTTCTTGTTTATCTTATTTATTAAATATCTAATATTTGCATCCATGAAAAAAATGCCTGTTTTTCACTTCGCAGTTCCGTTAATGATTGCTTTGGGCTTTTTTGGTATGGAGTTACCTCTGTCTGGTCAGGACACCTTAAATGTATCTCCTTCTCTTCCTGAAAATATAAGCCAGATAATAACCAGATCATGCATGCCTTGCCATAGTAACAAAGGTGGACTTATGTCGCGGACAAAACTAAACTTCTCAGAATGGACAAGCTATTCTTCTGATAAACAGGCTGAGAAGGCAAAAAAAATGTACTCGGAGCTTTCCGAGAGTAAAATGCCACCAAAAAAAGCCAGAGAAAGCAAGCCTGAACTTATCCCAACCAGCGATCAGGTTGATGTGATAAAGAAATGGTCCGAGTCTTTCGCAATCCCGGAGAAATAGTTCTGAACATAAGTTCCTATTATCCAGATTATTAGTTTTTACCCTCAACAACAGGTAAAATTACCTTTTGAGGTAACCGGTTTTTTTCAATCAAACCTTAGTGAATTATTAAAAAAAAATGTAGGTTTGAAGAAGGCACATTTGAAGAAAACACTTATTAATTAATGGGAAGATTTACCGGCGTTATTGGTATAGTAGTTATACTTGGTTTGGCATTTTTATGGTCAAATAACCGCAAAAAAATTAATTACCGGCTTGTTATTACCGGGTTGCTTTTACAAATATCTCTGGCAATTTTTATTCTTAAGGTACCAATAGGTCAGGAGATCTTCTTCTGGTTGGGGAAAGCAATAAATAAACTTCTTGATTTTTCCAGAGAGGGAGGATTCTTTGTCTTTGGAGATCTCACCAAAGTGACTGAGATCCTTCCGGAAGGGATGGTGAAGAGTGGCATCTTCCTTTTCATACTGCTTCCAACAATTATCTTTGTTTGTGTTTTGGTTGCCATGGCTTACCATGTAGGAATAATGCAGAGGATTGTTGCTGTAATTGCGCGTTTTGTGCATTGGGCAATGAGGGTTAGTGGCAGTGAAGCTCTTTCAAATGTCGCAAGTGCTTTTGTCGGACAGGTAGAAGCACAGATAATGATTCGTCCGTATCTTTCAGGAATGACTATGTCAGAACTACTTGCCTCAATGGCAGGCAGTATGGCCACTATTGCAGGTGGCGTAATGGCTGTATATATTTCGATGGGAGTACCTGCTTCATATCTGCTTGCAGCAAGCCTGATGGCAGCTCCGGGAGCTCTGGTAATTTCAAAGATAGTCTATCCGGAGACTGAAGAATCAGAAACTAACGGGAAAGTAACGCTTGAGGTTAAAAAGGAACATGCAAATATAATGGATGCTATCTCGCACGGGGCTACTGATGGAATGAAGATTGCCATTAATGTTACGGCCATGCTTATCGGGGTTATAGCTCTGATAGCTCTTGTAGATGCTCTTCTGGGCTATTTTGGTCATTTTCTGTCATGGCTTGGAGTCTCTTTAAATTTTATTGGACTTAATGTGGAAAGCCTTCGTCTGAAGGATCTAGTAGGGTCATTCTTCAGCCTGTTTGCAATTGTGATGGGAGTTCCACCATCTGAATCACTTCATGTAGGCTCGTTAATGGGTACAAAAATGGTTATTAATGAATTCGTTGCTTATTCTGACCTTGCTCCAATGATTCAGCAGGGTTTTCTCAGTGCAAAATCTGTTGTCATCGCCAGCTTTGCACTTTGTGGATTTGCCAATTTCAGTTCTATTGCTATTCAGCTTGGAGGAATAGGAGTGCTTGTTCCGGAAAGGAAGGCCGATCTGGCAAAGCTTGGGTTTAAAGCAATGCTGATCGGAACCATGGCTTCTTATATATCTGCCTCTCTTGCAGGAATTCTGTTGTAAGGGCCGGGGATGAGTTCATAAGCTTCCTGGGATTACAGCCTCGTTTCTCTCGGCTGTTATCCCCGGGGAAGAACCTTTGCGGAGAGAGGGGGGTTCGAACCCCCGGTCCGCCGATAGGCGGACAACGGTTTTCGAGACCGCCGCATTCGACCACTCTGCCATCTCTCCAATATATAAGCCGTATTCACCACGGCGTCTACCCTCCGAAGATTTATCGAAGGAGGGCCACCTTTTTAACTTATTATTCAAAGGCTGACAAAAATAATAAATATTTATCTACTAATTGCCTGCGCAACTTTTTCTGGTGACTTTAAAATTAAAATAGTGACCACATTATTTAAAATTAGAAAAGTTTTTTTTGATTAAAGATTTGAATAGACTTAATTTGTAATTAACTGGCCAATTAATAAAAAAGAAAAATAAATAGTTATGAGAAAGATCTTCAAATTATTATTAATCAGCGGACTGTTAATGATAACAATTTCAGGTTGCAAAAACCAGCCTGCTGTTGACAGAAACAATCCGTTCTTTACTGAGTATAATACTCCGTATAATGTCCCTCCTTTTGAAAAGATTAGGGCTAGACATTATATGCCGGCTTTTGAGAAAGGTATGGATGAAGGAAGAGTTGATATAGAAAAAATTGTTAATAATAAAAGTGAACCGACATTTACGAATACTATTGAAGAATATGACAAGGCAGGTAAGCTTTTAAGAAATGTCTCTGAAGTATTCTTTTCACAATCTTCTGCAAATACCAACGATTCGCTTCAAAAGATAGAGGTTGATGTTTCACCTTTGCTATCAGCCTATCAGGATGAAATACTTCTCAACGAAGGCCTTTTTAAAAAGGTTAAAGCCGTTTATGATAATCAGGAAAAATATAATCTGGATCCGGAACAGAAATTCCTTCTTGACAATCTATACAAGGGTTTTGTAAGAAATGGTGCGAATCTCAGTAAACAGGATCAGGATACTCTCAAAGTCCTTAATCAGAAGCTGTCGGTGCTTACGGTAAAATTCAGTCAGAATGTGCTTGCCGAAACAAATAATTATTTAATGTTTGTAACAAAAGATGATCTCAAAGGACTTCCGGAATCTGTAATAGCCTCTGCTGCTGCTACGGCCAAAGCAGCCGGACAGGATGGCAAGTGGGCATTTACAACTCAAAGACCCAGTATATTTCCTTTCCTTCAGTATTCGGAAAACAGGCAACTTCGTAAAAAAATCTTTGATGCCTATATTAACCGTGGAAATAATGGCAATGAATATGATAATAACAAGATTCTTGCCGACATAATAAAGTTTAGGGCTCAGAGGGCTAAACTACTTGGTTACAAAACACATGCTGATTTTGTTCTCGAACCTCGCATGGCAAAAAATCCTGCTAATGTATTTAGTCTGCTTGACAACCTTTGGAGTAAATCCATTCCTGTTGCCAGGAATGAAGTTGTTGAGATGCAGAAGATAATAGATAAGGAAGGTGGCAAATTCAAACTTGAACCTTACGACTGGTGGTATTATGCCGAAAAACTAAGAAAACAAAAGTATGATTTGAATGACAGTGAGTTAAGACCCTATTTCAAACTGGAAAATGTACGTGAAGGTCTCTTTACTGTTGCCAATAAACTATTCGGAATAACTCTGACTCCTATAGTTGATATTCCAAAACCTCATCCCGATGCACAGGGTTATGATGTAAAAGATTCTGACGGTTCTCACCTGGGTGTTCTTTATATGGACTTTCATCCGAGGACCAGTAAACAACAAGGTGCATGGTGTGGAGGATACCGTAGTTATCATGTGGTTGACAATAAAGGTGTTACTCCTGTGGTAACCACTGTATTCAATTTTACCAACGCGAATGGTGATCAACCGGCATTATTGAGCCTTGAAGAAACCACCACGATGTACCATGAATTCGGACATGCTCTTGATGCCCTCTTCAATAAGAGTACCTATAATGATACTTTTATAGCCTGGGACTTTGTGGAACTTCCATCACAGCTGATGGAACATTGGGCTACTGAACCTGAAGTTCTCAGAATGTATGCAAGAAATTACAAAACAAATGAACCTATTCCTGAGGATCTGATCTTAAAGATTAAAAATAGCGGATATTTTAACCAGGGATTTGAGACAGTCGAATACCTCGCAGCAGCTCTTCTTGATATGAAGTATCATACTCTTGAGGCTCCTGCAAATGTTGATGTTCAGAGCTTTGAGAAGAATTACTTTACCCTGATCGGCCTCATCCCTGAGATTGTATCGCGTTACAGAAGCACTTATTTTCTTCATATGGTAGGTGGTTACGATGCTGGCTATTATAGCTATATATGGGCCGCAGTGCTTGATAATGATGCCTTTGAAGCATTCAAAGAAAAAGGTATTTTCAATAAAACAGTTGCGGAATCATACCGCAAAAATATTCTTGAAAAGAATGGTACCATGGATGCCATGGAGATGTTCGTAAACTTCCGCGGACGTGAACCGATTATTGAGCCTTTACTAAAAAACAGAGGACTTTTACAGGAGACTGGCAGCAAAAACTAGAAGGCACTGCTAACCTCTTCAATACTGACTCCAAGTAATTTACGGGATACCTTGTCAAGGTTGACAGGGTCTCCCGTTAAATGCAGTGTATACTGAATATGGCTCAGACTTTCTCCCGGTTTTAAAGCTGCAGCTGGGGAGGATGTCTCAAGTTCATAAAATGGCCCCATCTGAGATCCGTCTTCAAGCGGCCCGTCATTATATGAATTAAGAGCGTCTCCTGAAAAAGGATTTTCTTGTATCTCCCATGAAGAGTTTACGTAAGCGGTTCTTCCTTCTGGTAACCTGCATATCAAAAGAGTAAGGATCTTATTGTCCGAATCGTAGCTTCCCATTATGCCTGTAGCTCTTAAAGGTGGTATCCCTATTTTGCCTCTCTTCCTGCCATCGGCTCTGAAAAAAATATGATTATCTGCTATTTTCAGCCTGTCAGCAGATATTTTGCCAAAATAATTATCATTTACTTTTGGACCTGAAATCTTATCATCTCCTGGTTTTACCGGTATTACAATTACTACGGATGGAGATGGGTTAAACATACCCAACATCCAGATGGACAGCAGACCAGTCTCTTTTGTCCATGCCTTGTCACCTTCATTAATGATTTTATTTTCAGAACAGTATGCCACACAATTAAGACCTTCAGCATCCACCGAAGTCTGTTTAATAATATCTGGTTTTGAAAGGAGAGAAATCTTCCTTTCGAGCCTGAGCCTGAATATTGTTCCTGAATAGTTCTCTGTAGTTATGTCGCTGGCAAAAAGGGCTGAAGTATCTGTGGAGGTGACTAATTCATAGGGAGATGTATCAAGGAAGGAAGGTGTTTGCCAGTTATCATAAGTAAAGGGTTTTCCTTTACTGAAAAAAATTGAAAACTGACCTCCTTCCGGTCCGAGCCATATTCTCTCTTCCCCTCCAAATGCATTAATATGAGGCTGGATTTTCCCGGAGGCTATTAAGTCTCTGTTTATCCATCCAAAGCTGTATCCCGAATCTCCTTCTGCAGTGCTTGTCATGACTCTTCCCTGCCACCCGGGTACAGTGATGATAGCTGAGTTTTCATTTTTAAGCTCCACTATTCTGGTATGCTTTTTAAGGAAGTCCCTGTTATAACCATATTGCTTTGTACTGTCTGTTGTCATTGTTTTTACTGTTTGATTATTTTCACTTGTCCTGTAAGAACTGTTGCACTCACTCAGTAATAAGGAGGCAGTTATTAATATTATTGCAGTTTTCATTGATTTGTGGTCTTAGAATTATTTTCTTTAAAAATAGCTAAATTATGATATTTTATCTTTCTGTAAAAAGGTATATCTTCTCCAGAAGGGGAGTGCCGTTAATGAAGTAAACCTTCGCGGAAGGCATTACTATATTCTCAAGCCTGTCAATCTGTTGAACTACTGTTTTTAAGCCTCTTTTTTCTGCTTCGTCCGCTATCCATTCTGAAGAAGCCCTGGCGTTTCCGGTTCCTGAAATATAGTAGATATACAACGACTTCCATTTTTCCATTTAAACATCATTTTAATGGAGAAAATATTCCTGGCATACAATAATTATCACTAAGATATTGATAAATAGGTTTATTTTTGCAAATATTCTGTAATTATGGTCAGAAAGAATCTTTGCGGATTAACATTAAATGAGATATTTAATCTTGTTGACCACCCCGATTTTAAGCCTTCGCATGCCATATCATTAGCAAACAATATATATAAAAAGAGAAACACTGATATTTCACAGATTTCAAATATCCCTAAAAAACTCAAAGCATTTCTTGAAAGTATAATTGCTCCGGGTACTTTTCCGCCGGTCTCCTCAGTGATATCAGTTGATAATACTATCAAATATCTTTTCAGAACTGAAGACGGAAAAGAGTTTGAGACTGTTTATATTACTGATAATAAAAGAAATACAGTTTGTGTCTCTACACAGTCAGGCTGCAGGATGGGATGCCATTACTGTGCAACTGCAAAGTATGGCTTTCACGGAAATCTCGAAGCCGGAGAAATTATTAACCAGATAATAAGCATTCCGGAAGCAGGCAACATTGACCATATCGTATTTATGGGTATGGGAGAACCTATGGATAACCTTGAAAATGTTTTAAAGGCTTGCGAAATAATAACTGCTGAATGGGGGATGGCCCTGGGTTCGGCAAGTGTTACCGTTTCTTCGGTAGGGATTACTCCCGGAATTGAATTATTCCTCAGGAATTCTGACTGTAATCTCACAGTTAGTTTGCATTCTCCTTTTCCTGAAGAAAGAAAGATCCTGATTCCTGCAGAAAAAATATATCCCGTAACTCATATTATTGAGATCTTGAGTAGTTATCCATTAAGGAAGAACAGGCGTTTATCGGTGGCATATCTGATGATAAAAAATATGAATGATTCTGATCTGCATCTTCAAGGGCTTATAGCGCTTCTTAAGGGTTCAGGAATCAGAGTCAATCTGTTGCCATTCCATAAAATACCAGGTGATTTGAATGAGTCATCTTCAGCAGAAAGAATGCATTATTTCAAGCATAACCTTATAATTTCGGGTATTTCAGCATCGATAAGAAAATCGCGTGGGGCTGATATCTCAGCCGCCTGTGGCCTTCTTGCAGCCGGATTGTAATTATGTGATGAAATTTCGTAGGGAATGGTCGCGACCATTCCCTACGAAATATATCCGCGATCATCTTTTACGAAATGCCACTACATAATATTTATCAACTGGAACAAATATTCGTCAAGATAACCGCTGGAGGTACTTATCCAGTCTTTTTTTATCCCTGTCTGTACAAATCCCTGTTTCTTAAAGAGATCGATGCTTTCACAATTATTTGACAGAATATTACAATATAACTGGTGAAGCTGCAGTGTTTTAAAACAATAATTGATCAGACATTTAATTGCCATGGAGGCGTATCCTTTTCTCCTGTATGCCTCATTGGCTATCAGAATTCCAAGGCCTGCCCTTTTATGGAAGGGATCAAAGTCAAAAAGATCGATGGTACCTATAGTCAGGTTGTCATCGATATGATCAATCATGAATCTGAGCTGACCGGTTTCATAAATGTCTTTATGCGAATTTTCCAGGTATCTTTTAAGTGTAAACTTGGAAAAAGGAGAAAAGGTATTACTGATAATCCAGTACGAATTGTTATTTTCCCATTCATAAAGAAGCTCCAGATCTTCTGGTTCAAGTGCTCTTAGCCTGATCTTTTCGTACTTCATGATTTTTATTAATGGTAGCTACTGTGAAATTAATAAGTAGAGGTCCCTTATAAAAGCATCTTCATATCCTAATCTTTTAATATTTAAAAGAGCTTCTTTTGCCTTAGAAAGTTCTTTATATTCACCATAATAGTATTTAAAAAATCCATCGCTTGCCTTTGTCTCACTAACTCCTTCAAGCCCGCTGAAAATTTTGTCAATATTCAAAGGATTTCTTGTTGCCTTTACCTGGATAGTATAAACTTTCTGATCCCCTTTACTTAAAGCTAGTTTTTTAGATTCTGCATTTAAAATACTTTTTGATTCATTATCCAAATCGTACTGGTTCAAAACATATGCATTTTTAAATCCTTTTTCTGCAGCATATTGAAGGTATTTCAATGCATCAATTTTATTGTAGAAAACACCCAGTACATACATTGAAACAGTATCAGTTTTAAGAGTTCGTATAAAAAGAAAATCATCATTTGTCAGACCTGCAAAATAGCCCGGGTAAAGTTTTTTACTTGTTTTTTCAAGAACAATGCTGTACCTCATAGAATTTGGATGTCGGAGATGTTCTGGGGTATATGTTTCCTGCCGTATTACGACGCCTGTCTTTGGATCGACAATACCAAATGTTACTCTCCTGTTATATTTTCTCCCTTCAGGATTATCCGAACCGTCTCTGTTATTGTTTACAGCCACGAAATTAGATTCTCCAAATGCTTTCTTTACAAATCTTGAAGTTGAAATTCCTGATGATGTAAAATAATCAATAACAGTCTGGGCCCTTTTGTCAGCAAGTTTCCTGTTATATTCTGTGCTGCCAACAGCATCTGTATAGCCAGCTATTTCAACTTTCAAATCAGGATAGTCCAGAAGCGTTGACTTAAGGATTTCCAGACTTGAAACCGACTGTGGATTAAGCTCATAGCTGTTAAATGCAAACAGGATATTATCAATTGTAAGGAAATCCCCTCCGAAAACCTTATCGGGGATAAGAGAAGAATTTACCGAAACATAGTTTCCGGCAAAATATAACGGGATATTTAGGTCGATAGTATCTGTTTTATAACCGGTATGGCTTACAAAAAGCTGATATTCACCTGGTTTAACATCAAATTTAAATGATGTTGAATCAATCAATGGTATATTTTTTGGAGAGGTTCCTTTTCTATTGTCGACAAGCCTTATCCTGATTTGTCGTGGATCAACAGCCATCCCGTCCTGAAGCGAGACAGTCCCTTGTGCCAAAGTTATTTTATCTGCAGGATTCTCTGCTACTATGGTGTAAATATTTCGCGATTTGGTATTTTCATCATACAGGCTGGTAATAAACCCGGGTGAATTGTTGTTCAGAATAAAGAAGGTGTTTTCAAGTATGTTGTTAAAAGCATATGGCATACCAATAGGGTTCGACCACGATCCGTTTGTTTTTGTTGATCTGAATACATCATAGCCTCCCATGCTGATGTGCCCTACCGAGCTGAACAGCAAAGCGCCGGTTGCCGGGTCGAAATATGGTGTATCTTCATTGTACGGAGTATTGATAATATTTCCACAGTTTACCGGCTCACCCCATTTGCCCTCAGAGGTTTTTTCTGAATACCATATATCAAGGTCTCCCTCTCCTCCGGGTTTGTTGCTCGAAAAATACATAGCATTTCCGTCGGGTGTAATGAATCCGTCAGCCTGCCAGTATATTGTATTAATAGGTCTTCCAACACTCTTTATTTTTGACCAGGTGCTGTCTTTTCTCTGGCTGTAATAAAGATTCCCGTCACCTCCATCATCCATGTAAATTATTAATAATTTACCATCACCTGTTACGGAGTTTGAATAGAATCTGTCATAACCGCCCAGCTGATCGGTTATATCTGCAGGTCTTTTCCAGGAACCTGATTTATATGAGCATAAAATACGAGTTTTCCCATTTTCCTTCTGGGTGAAGATAAATACTGAATCATTTTTTGAAAGAACCGGATTGCAGGCTCCGGGATAATCAATAAGCCAGGGGGCAAACAGGCTTGTTATCATTGTGAGAGGTTTCTTCTTCATTTCAATTGCATACCGGCAATCTCTGATCTGATTATCAATATATTCCTCCTTAAACAATTTAGTGTCACTCAGTCTTCTTTTTGCATCATTATAGAGTGATATTGCTTTTTGAAGACTATCATTTTGATGATATGCAATGGCAAGGTACAAATAAGTGTCCAGAGGAGCTTTTTCCCCATATTCTGTGTATTCCTTTTCAGTACTAACCACATTCTCTGAGGCCTTTATTAAAAGTCTCAGGGCTTCAGGTTTTCTACCATCAAGATTCAGGTAACATATCCCCAGTTTCGCAGAAATATTATTGTTGTCGGGGTACATTTCAAGAATCGATTTATACCTTTCGGCAGCCTTTCCATAATTCTGATCATAATAATAGAAGATATCAGCATCCTGAACTGCTTTTACAAAAGCTTTTTTAGAAAGCACCTGTGAATTTAGTGGAAAGAAGAAAAAAAACAGATAAGATAATATGATGGTTTTTTTTACTAGTGGTATCATCATTTTGAGACTTTCTTGATAAAGATTTCTTCAGGATATCCCTTCTTTATCAACTCCAGTCTTAGTGCATATGCCTCTTCCTTATTTTGAAATCTCCCCGATGTATAACGGTAAAATTTATCTGTATCATTATACATTACCTTCATATCCGTAATGTATTTAAAATAGCTTACATCAATAGGATTATGCAGCGCCATAACCTGAACAGTATAGTAGAGTACATCTGAATCTTCGACATTTTTATCGCCGACATCACTGACATTCATGTTTCTTATAAGAATACTTGAATCAATGGATGCTACCTCAGGGATATTTGTTAGATCTATTTTATCATAAACAATTGGTACAACCCGTTTTGCTGTTGTATCCCTTTTCATGGTCACATCTATATTTATTGTTAAAGACGGATTGTCCATCAGTATAGCTGTATCTACAATTTGCGGGAAATATCCTATTCCGGTATAAATTAACCTTAGCATTCCCGGAGCCACGGCAAAACTATAACGGCCTGTATATTTGTTGGGGAATCCTACATCAAGAGTATCTCCGGAAGTTTTGTCAATAAGATGTATGGAATAATTATCATCAAAAGTAATGGTTGTATCAGAAAGACTATATTTGCCTGTTATTTCAAAAAGCTTATTAACATTTCCGGCTCCTATTCCAAGGTAAAATATTTCTTTCTTCTTATAATCAGTTGTCATGGAATAATAAGCATTTAGCCCATTATTAATCGGTTGATAGAACTTATCATCATCCGTGGTGTTTATAGGAAAACCCAGGTTTGTCGGGGCTTTCCAAACTGCACCAATAAACTGACTTCTGAAGATGTCGTATCCTCCCATGGAATTGTGTCCTTCAGAACTAAAATATAACAGCGAATCATTTGAAGTTATAAATGGAGTATCTTCATTATACGGTGTATTGATAGCGGCCCCCAAATTTACAGCAGGGCCCCAGTCTCCGGTAGCATCTTTTTCAGAGACGTATATATCGAGATTGCCCTGTCCTCCGTTCCTGTTAGTGGTAAAGTACAATTTTTTACCGTCGGCGGAGATTGATGCATGTGATTCGTAATACTTGGTGTTGATATTTTTGTTCAGCTTTTTGATTGGAGTCCATGCCCCGTTTACATAATCAGAGGAATAAATTGAACCATCGTAATTATCAGTTTTATAAAGGAACAGTTGAGTCCCGTCGCTGTTAAGAGAGCATGAGGAGCAATCTTCATCACATTTAAGTTCAGCAGTAATTTCAATAGGTGGCTGCCATATGCCTCTGACTTTCCTTGAGAAGAATAATGCATTTACTATACCTCTGTGTTCGGTATAAACTATTGTATTACCATCAAAACTTACGGCAGGATTATCATCTATGGAACCCTGGTTGAAATCACTTCCGAGTAATTTTTTACTGAAGACAACAGGATTTTCTTTGAATACAATTGCATTTTTACAAGCCTGTATCTCCTGGTCAATATATTCCAGGTTCTTCATCCCTCCTTTGGTGGCTGTTTCTCTAGCCAGCTTCTTAAACGTCTGAAGGGTATTTAGAGCTTTATCCAGTTCATTATTGATAAGGTACGCTTTGCCCAGGAAAAAATAAGCATCGAGTGGTGCCCTAGTTTCTTTGAACAATGCAGGTTTCGCATCATAACTCGAATTTTTGACAGCATCTTCAAGATAGGGGATAGATTTTTCTTTTTCCCCTGGAATATTAAGATAACAGACGCCAATTTTATATTTAATATTAAAATTATCAGGAGTTTCAAGTATGAGATACAAAGGATTTGCCAGCTCATATTCTTCATAAAGATAATACGATTCAGCCTGTGCGAATATTTTTTTCATCTCACTGGCTGATTGGGCTGAAATAAACGAAGGAATTAGACCCAGAGCTAACAGGTATAGCGTTATTCGGATTATTTTTACCCTGAAGTTTCCCATCAGATCAAATATACTAATTTTTCTATACCATCAGTCCAAACGTCTGATAATTATTGTTTGAGAGTTATCTTGTATATATCCTCCTTGCCAAACCCTCCCAGCTTCTTATAAATTGCATAATATCCCGAGTGCCCGGTTCCAACAGGCATAAAGAAAAAATTATCGTCAGGTGTGTTTAGAGGATATCCCAGGTTTGAAGGAACACTCCATAATCCGTTTGACTGAAGATCAGATCTGAAAATATCGTAGCCTCCCATGTTTTCATGCCCCTGTGAACTAAAAAAGAGAGTTTTCCCGTTGTTAATAAGAAATGGACGATCTTCATTAAACTGGGTATTTATTTCAGGGCCAATATTTACCGGGGGCCCCCAGTCTCCATCGACTTTTTTCGATATATACAGATCCAGACCTCCGAATCCACCCGGTCTGTCGGAGGCAAAAATCAGCTGATCGCCTGATTCTGACATAAAACCGTGTGATTCCCAGTATTTTGTATTAATGTTTTTGTTAAGCTTAACAATTTTTGACCATTTAGTACCATCGAAAGTACTCATATAAATATCACTGTTATCATTCTCGCTTTTTGACAGGAAAAGTAATTTGCCATTTGCTGATAAACATGATATGTAAATATCACCATCAGCCTGAAGATCAGGTGTAATATTTATCGGAGCAGTCCATTTGCCATCAATTAATCTTGAAAACATGACAGCATTATAGAATTTTAGCGAAACCATGTATGCAAATGATTTGCCATCAGCTGAGATCAGAGGATTGAAGTTTGCCTTTTCGTCATTAAATAATTCTCCGATATTTTCTTCGGTATACTGAACAGGTTTTGCAATTAGTTCTTTTGCCATATCACAGACTTCTATTTCGTGCTTTACAAAATCCTGATTCTCATGATCGTCAGGAAGAAGGGTGCCTAAATATTTCTGGTAAGTCTCTTTTGCTTTGTCAAACATATAATTTATGCGATAAGCTTTTCCCAGATTATATAATGCATCGTATGGAGCAGAAGTCTGTTTGATAGACCCTTCCTTATGCTTGGCTGACATATTTTTTGTTGCAGTCTCCAGATAATCGATCGAGAGATTCTTTTTGCCCTGTATATTTAAATAGCAAACCCCGATACAATATGCCAGGTTTGCATTATCGGAAAACTTTTCATATAGTGGAAGATAGTATGTCAACGCATCTGAATAATCTCCATTCATTAAGAAATATTCAGCTTCCAGAAATGAGTCCTGAAGACTTTTATTATCCTGTGCAAATACCGATATAGAAAACACAGTTGTAACAACCAGACAGACAGCAATTTTGCTCATAAACATGTGTTTTTGATGAACAAATTTATTAAAAAAATAGCAAAAGAATTATTATTCATACACTTATTTTAAAAAAATGACCGGTTTTGACCGGTCATTTTCAAGATTTCTATTTCTTTTTATTCTTTCTTTTTTTCCATAATATTATAAACAATATGAAAAGTCCGGATCCGGCAAGGATCCAGATTATCCATATCCGGCTTTTCTTGCCGCTTATCGTCTCAGATTCAATAGTAGTTACAGGTAAGTCTTTTGAGGTTACAAGATTCCCTATTGTTTTAAAAACAACTTCTGCAGGAAATTTATCTTTATTTTTCAACAGGTAAAGAAGCAGGTCCACGGGTGATTTAATTTTTTCCTTTTTAAGGTCAATTGATTTCAAAGATGATGTCAGTGGCTCTTCAGAATTATCAATAAGATCTGAAAGGAATTGTTCAACCTTTGTGTCGGGCAATGAGCTTATCATGGCTAAAATTTTCGCCATCTGGCTTTGCGACAGTCCTTCTTTGATCGATTCATTATAAAATTCTTCCAGCCATTTTTCTTTAAGCTTTATATTCCTCAGGTCAACTGTTGCAACTGATTGTTTGATAATGTTACCTTTTTCAAAATTAACGCTGGCAGCAAGTATCTTTTCTCTGATTACTGAGATGGAGGGATCAATATCCATAAGTATTGCAGCAGCAACATCATTAAGGTCTTTCGGACTAATTTTACCGCCTGTCTTTTCTTCAATATATGCCTGCAGATCGGTCCATGTTTTGAGGTTGGTCCGGTATATATCAAGTTCCGAAAGGATCTTTTTCAGGTCACCTTCAGTATATTTAGCCAATAAATCGACTGCAGCTTGTGTAAGAACATTGTCCATTACCGCCACTCTCAGTGCCAGTTTATCAATCTCTTCCGGACTGACACTCTCCTTAGCTGCCTGTTCCTTAAGATATGAAATAAGGTCGTCAACCTTACCGAATTGATGCTTATTAATGTCTGCCCCTTTAATAATATTTTTTAGCTTATTGTCACTGCGGCTCAATATCATTGTAGTCAGAGCATCAATTTGTTTTTCAGCTATAATCCTGCTGTATTCCGGCCTTACTAGTGGCTGTGTGGTGATATTCTTTTCCCTGGTAATAAAAACATCTGTTGAAGTTGTATTATTATACTTGTCTGTAAGCGTGAAGACAATTTTATTATTTCCCCTGCTAGGCACAACCTTATAGTTAAAGGTGGAATCCTGAATAATGAATTTTTCGACAGAGATAAGTGAATCTGCAACCCAGTGTTCAACATTTAGTATCGATTTCGGTTCTACTTTAAGCGGGAACATTATAGTGTCCCTCTTGGTTACGGATAACTTTTTATTGCTATTGACCGCTAATTCTGCAACGAAATCGGTTTTAGGCAGAATGGTGCCCGGGAGCACAAAACTATCAGAAGGATTCAGTAGAGGCAGATCAACATTTTTCACAACCTTTTTCCCTCCGTCAGTTTCATATGAGATCTGGTATTTACCCTGAGGCAACTGGAATTCATATTCTCCTGTATTAGGATTTGAGTAAACAATAAGCAACTGATTGGGTTTTTTGATATTCATAGCACTGACCTTGACACTGTCCTTAAAATTGCTTAAAAGATCAGCAACCTTAACCACACCTCTTACAAAGAACTTTCTTGGATGATCATCAGAAAATATTTCTATTCTGTAAATTTCCTGTTTTTCTGAACTGCCAGGACTTTCCATTGCATAGTATCCTTCGTAGCCCTGGTTCTGAGCTTTGAAAAAGACGTCGTCGTCAGTTGAGTTCAAAGGATAACCTACATTCATAGGTACAGACCATTCCCCGTTATCAAGAAGAGTCGAGTAGAAAATATCATAACCCCCCATGTTGAAATGCCCTCTCGAACTGAAAAAGAGTGTTTTATCATCCTGGGTAAGGAAAGGTGACTCCTCATTATAAGGAGTATTTATGACTGGTCCGAGATTAACAGCCGGTCCCCAGTCACCAGTACTGTCTCTTTTTGAAGCATATATGTCGAGTCCGCCAAAAGATCCTTTCCTGTTACTTGTAAAATAGAGTTTTTTATTATCATGCGATATTGTTGCATGCGATTCCCAGTACTTTGTGTTAATATTGTCATTCAGTCTTACAAGTGGTTGCCAGGTACCTTTTTCAAATTTAGAAGTATAAATAGTACCGTCGTAATCGGCAGAGCTATAGAGATAAAGTGTTTTGCCATCCCTGGATAATGAAGAAGGGAAAATATCTCTGTCAACCTTAAGTATTTCATTCATATTTATTGGGCCGGTCCATTGACCATTTACTTTCGTAGAATAAAGTATAGCATCGTAAAATGCTTCCCCTCGTGAAAAGACAATCATATCTTCTTTATCAGAAACAACAGGATTGAATTCTGATCCGGTTCCATTAATCATTCTGCCAAGATTTGTTTTCTTAATGAAAAGAGGCATCATCATAAGCTCTTTGGCATTCCTGCAGGAACGGATCTGGAGATTTACAATAACTGAATCATAAATTTCTGTGTCGAGATTCTTTTTGAACTGTTCATATGTATCAATGGCTTTATCGAGCTGATTTGTTATTCTGTAAGCATTTGCCAGGTAGTATAAAGCATCGTAGGGTGCACCTGTCTCCCTGAATTTACCTTCATGGTATTTTGTATCGATATGCTTGACAGCATCTTCAAGATAACTGATTGCTTTAGCTTTTTCACCAGGGGTGTTTATATAACACTGTCCTATCCTGTATTTGAAATTTGCATTGTCAGGGTAACTTTTAAGTAACTGAAGATATAAAGGCAATGCCTCTTTATAATCCTCAAATAATACCGAGCTCTCTGCATCATAAAATTTATCTCTAATTTCAGCTTTTGACTGTCCCGTGATCCTTAAATTAATAATTGAAGCCAGGAGCAATACGAAAAGAACAAACCTTTTTATCATATTATTATTGATATAAATGGAATGACGGCATAATAAAAATAGATCACCTCTCAGAATCCCGATTTCTGACTTTAGAAATCAGGAATTTATCTGAATTAAATTTCTTGCACAAAGATACTAATATAGAAGAAATTTTAGAAAAAAGGGCAATTAGTTATTTCAGATTTTATTAACCGGCCCTTTTTCTTAATAATTGTTTTTTCAATTTGGGGCATTACAGCTATCCCCGGCTGTCTAAACTGCTTACCAGGAAAGATCCGAAGAATAATTCTCAAGTATTTGCTTTACTTTATGCAGGAATTTTCCGGCCAGGGCACCATCTATTACCCTGTGATCATAACTCAATGAAAGTATCATTACCTGACGGATGGCTATCATATCACCATCAGGTGATTCAACAACTGCAGGAGTTTTCCTTACAGCCCCCGTACCGAGAATTGCTGCCTGTGGCTGGTTGATGATAGGTGTACCCGCAAGATTGTCATAACTTCCGAAATTTGTAATGGTAAAGGTGCCTCCGGTGATCTCGTCGGGTTTTAGCTTATTTGTTCTTGCCCTCTCTGCAAGATCATTAACTGCTTTTGCAAGCCCTGTAAGATTCTTTTCATTGGCATTTTTTATCACCGGCACAATAAGATTACCATCTGGTAATGCTGTAGCCATACCAATGTTTATATTTTTCTTTTTTATAATATTATTGCCATCAACAGATATATTTACCATAGGGAATTCATACAGAGCCCTGGCAGCTGCATCAATAAAAATAGGGGTCAGGGTAAGTTTCTGCCCTTCAGCTTCAAGAAATTTCTCTTTATTGGCATTTCTCCAGTTTACCAACCGCGTTACGTCAGCATCAATAAAGGAGGTGACATGAGGCGATGTTCTTTTTGACATAACCATGTGTTCAGCAATAAGTTTCCTGATCCTGTCCATTGGAATTATTTCATCCCCTGACGAGATATTTTCTGTTCCCTTACCTTTTTTCGAATCTTCTGCACCTTTTAATGCCTCTACTGCCTTTAATTTCTCCTCGGCCCTTTTCCTGTCCTCAAGTAAATTTATTATATCATCTTTTGTTATTCTTCCATCCATACCAGTCCCGGTAATTTTGTCAAGATCCGTATAGTTTATCCCTTCCCTGGCTGCAATACTTCTTACAAGGGGTGAGATGAATTTCCCGGAAGGAGTACGGCTCTTCATATCATGCGAAAGAATCTCAACCTCTTTCTTTTCCTGTTTGACCGATTCGATGGTTTCCCGAATTCTTTCAACCTCTTTTTCAATATTTTTCTTCTCTTCCTTTGTCTGAGCTGCATTATTTTCTAATATAGCCAGTACATCTCCCACTTTGGTTACAGAACCTTCTTTTGCGACAATTGAAATTAAAATACCTGAAGCCGGAGCAGGTACTTCTGAGTCAACTTTATCAGTTGCAACCTCCACAATAGGATCATCTTCATTTACCTGAGAACCCTCTGTAACAAGCCATTTATTAATTGTTGCTTCAATTACTCCTTCTCCCATTGCAGGTAATAATATATTCATTCTTGCCATATTATTGTATTTTGTATTTAATATTAATGCTCTCTTCAGGTCTGATTATCTTAAAGAGCATCATTAAATTTACAAATAATTATCCTTACATACTAAACAACCTTTATACGGAATTGTTTCAGAGCAAGAGCATATCCTGAAACAATTTGAATAGAATTGAAAAATTCACAGTCTATCTCTTGAAACCTATTTTCAGAAAACGATTAAAAAGCGAGATTCCTTCTCTGAAAAAAATTGCAGGGATAATAATAAAATAAAGAGGACTAAATTTTTCTTTATTTCGCTTTCGCGAATAGATCCTCATTGACCTGTAAAAATGGTGAATATCATTATAAGAATTCCTACTGGTACTTTTTCCTTTGTAATGGACAATCTGGACCTCTGGAAAATAATAGTTGTTAAAGCCTGCCTTTAATAGTTTGTAGCTAAGGTCAATATCTTCTCCGTACATAAAATAATCCTCATCCAGGAGGCCTGTTATTTTTAATACCTCCCTTCGAATAAACATAAAAGCTCCTGCAATTACCTCTGTCCTGGAGGTTTCAAAACTGTTAACATGCGGTAAATAATACCTGTTGAATAACCCGGAACCAGGGAAAAAAAATGATAAGCCGAATGTTTTAAAGAACGCGGTTGCTGGAGTTGGTAATGCTCTTTTGGATTCAGGAAGAAAGTTCCCTTCACCATCTACCATTCTAACACCGATTGCCCCTGCATCAATATTATTTTTCATGAAATCGATACATTTTGAAAAAGTACTTTCTTCCACGATTGTATCGGGATTAAGGAGTAAGATGAATTCACCGGATGATTGCCTGATAGCCTGGTTGTTAGCAGTTGAAAAACCTTTGTTTGCTTTATTCGTAATCAGATTAACACCGGGAAATTCATCTCTTAACATGTCAGCCGATCCGTCTCCTGAATTATTATCGACAACAAATATCTCACAATCAATATTGTATGTGGCATTTTGAACCGATAAAAGACATCTTTTCAGATAATCCCTGACATTGAAACTTACAATAATTACAGATAGCTCCATCCGATCTAGATTCCTTTTAATTCTTCCCGGATGACATCTGAAAGCCTCTTTACCCCTGTTTCAATATCATTTTCATTAGAGTAGGAGAAATTAATTCGCATGGTATTGTGACCTGATTCATTGCAAAAGAAAGTTGATCCTGCAACAAAAGCCACATTTTTTTCAATGGCTTTACAGAGTATTTTATCTGTATCAAGATGTTCCGGGACTGTAACAAATAGAAATAACCCGCCGTGTGGTTTTGTCCATTTAACACCTTCCGGCATATATTTATTAAAGCAGTTAAGCATATGTATTCGTCGGACACGGTAGAGGTCGATGGTTTTTTTAAGGTTTTTTTCAAGTAAGCCCTTTTCCATATATCGGGCAATTATTTTCTGTACAAATGTTGAGGTACATAGATCTGCAGTTTGTTTTGCCATTGCTAGCTTGTCGAGGATTTCAGGATTTCCAATTACCCATCCTACCCTGAATCCGGGTGCAAATATTTTTGAAAACGTACAAAGTGTTATAACTCTTCCGGTTGTATCAAGTTCATTCATCAATTTCTGTGGCTCTCCTTCGAATCGCACTTCCCTGTACGGACTGTCCTCGACTATCAAAAGGTTATATTTTTCCGCTAATTCAATAACTTCAAGCCTTCTGGAATTGGGAAGTGTGATACCTGCAGGATTCTGAAAATCAGGGATTACATATATGAACTTTATTTTTCGCCCCAGTTCTCTTAATGTAATGATAGTCTCTTCAAGTTCATCGGGTCTGATCCCGTTATCATCGAGCGAAATGCCTTTAAGTTTTGCTCCGTAAGCGGAAAATGCATTTAATCCTCCAAGGTAGGAGGGGAGGCCACAAAGGACATAGTCACCCGGATTAAGGAATATTCGTCCGATCAGATCGAGTGCCTGCTGCGAACCGGTAGTAATTATAAGGTTTTCTATGCCAATATTCAATCCCTGACTGTTATGCCGCTCAACAAGCATCTTTCTGAGCAACGGATCTCCTTCAGTCGTTCCGTATTGTAAACTTTCCGGGCCATTTTTCTCCAGGATCTCAAGAGTTATTCCTTTAAGATCTTCGACAGGAAAAGTCTCGGGTGCAGGAAGCCCCCCTGCAAACGAGATCATACCCGGTTTCTGAAGGAGTTTTAATATCTCCCTGATTGCAGAACGTTTCATCCCCTTACCTGAGTCTGAGAGGAAATTATTTATAGATGTAATCATTGCTGATAAGGATTTCTGTTATTGATTGCTCTTCCAAGAGTTATTTCATCGGTATATTCAAGTTCATCACCTATTGCCACGCCACGGGCCAGGGTTGTTAAACTTAAACTGTAATTATGCAGTCTTTTATATAGGTAGTAATTTGTAGTGTCACCTTCCATGGTAGTGCTAAGAGCAAATATTACCTCCCTGATTCCGCCAGTTTTAACTTTTTCTTCAAGACTATCAATTTTGAGATCAGATGGACCTATACCGTCAATAGGAGAGATGATGCCACCGAGAACATGATAAAGCCCTTTAAACTGCCTCGTATTTTCTATCGCCATCACGTCCTGAATATTCTCCACAACGCAGACCACCGATTTATCCCTGCTTTCATCACTACATATGTTGCAGATTTCGGAATCAGAAATGTTATTGCAAATCTTACAATAATGTATTTCTTCATGAAGCCTGATAATGCTCTCGCCAAATTTTTTAACCTCTTCAGCATCTCTTCTTAACAGGTTCATAACCAGCCTGAAAGCTGTCTTTCTTCCAATTCCGGGCAGAGAAGCGAATTCATTAACAGCATTTTCAAGAAGTCTGGAAGGAAATTCGGTAAAACTCATAAACGAAAACTTTTAACAAAATTAGCTCAATTTTCCGGGGTTACTAAAAGTATGAAGAATTTTTTGTCTTCCTTTCTTTTTGTTATTCTTGTAAAATAATTGACTTATTTATGTCGCCACTTTTTATTCTTGGTGTATTTCTTATTTATACAATACTACTATTTTCGGTAACCTGGTTCACAGCCCGCAAAGCTGATAACCAGTCTTTTTTTATAGGGAATAAGATATCTCCATGGTTTGTTGTTGCTTATGGAATGATAGGAGCATCTCTTTCAGGTGTGACATTTATGTCGGTACCAGGCTGGGTGAAAGATACTCAGTTCAGTTATATGGTTGTTGTATTTGGCTACCTGTTCGGATATTTTGTTATTGCCCTCGTTCTTCTTCCACTCTACTACAGGCTAAAACTAACATCCATATATTCTTACCTCGATCAGCGCTTTGGCTTCTGGTCGTATAAAACAGGCGCAGGTTTTTTCATACTCTCAAGGACACTCGGTGCTTCTTTACGGATGTTCCTGGTTATTAATGTTCTGCAGATTTTTGTCTTTGATGCGTGGAATGTTCCTTTCTGGATAAATGTTCTTGTTTTTATTCTTCTTATAATTCTCTACACTCTTAAAGGTGGAATCAGGACCATTGTGTGGACAGATACTCTTCAGACTACCTTTATGTTACTTGCCGTTGTTCTGTCTGTTATATACATCAGTAAGGATATGGACATTTCTCTTCCAAAATTGGCTGCAATGGTAAAAGAGAGTCCCGTTTCTAAAATGTTTATAACTGACTGGCATCACCCGCGATTTTTCATAAAACAATTTTTCAGCGGTATGTTTATTACAATTGTTATGACAGGTCTTGACCAGGAGATGATGCAGAAAAATCTGAGTTGCAGGAATATCAGAGAAGCACAGAAAAACATGTTCACGTTCAGCGGAATACTGGTTTTTGTCAACCTGTTGTTCCTGTTTCTGGGAGCTCTTTTGCTTCTGTTTATTCAGAACAAAGGAGTTGCTGTAACTTACAGTGATGATATTTTCCCTACCGTCGCTCTCGAATACCTTGGTCCGGTGGCAGGCCTGGTTTTTCTTATCGGACTTATCTCTGCCGCTTTCCCGAGTGCCGACGGGGCACTTACATCTCTTACCACATCAGTGAGTATCGATTTCCTCGGGCTGGACCGGCGGGAAGGATTGTCTGAAATAGCCAGGACCAGAATAAGATATATTGTTCATATATCCATTGCACTCATATTTTTTATCAGCGTACTTATTTTCAGCAAGCTTAATGATAAAGCAGTTATTGATAAACTTTTTACGATTGCCGGCTATACTTATGGCCCGTTGCTGGGATTGTATTCATTCGGACTGTTTACTAAAAGAGTAATAAAAGACAAGGCAACACCTTATATTGCTGTATTATCTCCTCTTATATGTTTTTTTCTCAGCAAATATTCAGTCGAGTTGCTTAACGGTTATAAATTCGGTTTTGAGTTGCTTCTGCTTAATGGTTTGCTGACATATATCGGTCTGTTTATGTTCAGCAAAAGACCTTAGACGCTTTCCGCCTTCCGCCTTCCGCCTTCCGCCTTCTGCCTTCTGCTATTGCCTTATCCCTGTTGCCGGCTGGCTGGCTGCAGACCCGTTATCGCCCGAGTCGTCGGACTCTTCCGGAGCCGGTTTCCTGGTTATAACCATGATCTTTTTGAAAGGAATATTCCATGTGAGCCAGTAACTGATCTCTGTGCTGGTTTTCTTTCCTCCGCTTCCATATCCCGGAAAATAAATCGGCCTGAGATCTTTTGCTGTACCCGTATACAACAATATCCTCAGACTGATAGCCCATCCAATACTTACATTTTTAAAGATCTCTGTCTTTATTCCGGGTGTTGCCTCGAGAAAATGGCCCCAACTGGACCTGGTTGGTATTGAACTGGCAGTTGTTCCCCAGTAATTATCCTGGCTAAATGAAGGAGTCTCAGAAGTGAAGCGACTTAATCCATAATGAAAGCCTATTCCTGCCCAGTATCTGCCCTGAGACTTTTCAGGATTCAGCAGATTGAAATCTACTCCTGTTCTTAAAAAGTACCCTTTGTTAAGATAGTCATAATTGTATTGTGAGTACTTATAATTAACGAAACCTGCCGAAAGAATAACTGTGCGCTTTTCATCAAGATCGGCAGAAATAAACCCTTCAGTTTTAAGGATATTCTTATTGGTATAGTATTCAACAGGGCCTGATACTTCAAGTCCGATCTTCAGCTTCAGCGGAAAGTCAATGGTGTCCTGGGCCACCAGAGGACTAATCATGCTGAAATGAGTAAAAAGCACACTAATAATATATGCGTATATTCTCCTCATTTGTAGTTGTTATACTGCTTTTACTTACAGAGATGGAAACTATCTTATGTTTTGTATAAGTAAGGGAATCTGGCACCAGGTTGTGGTAAAATGTATAACCGCATTCCTTTGAGACCAGGTGTGGAGAACTATCATACACGAACCTGATGGTATCATTTATGTCATTTATTCTTATTACATATGTGCAGGAAGTAGCAGCCGCATCCAGAGGAAGATTGACTACTGTAACACCTTTTATCTTATCGACCAGCTTATTTGTCTCCATATTTACACCATATACAGTAAGGCTGTCAGGAGCCTTGAGCTTCCCTGAACTGTTAAGGTACAAGGATGCATTAACCATGGCATCGGTATTTTCATAGCATGTTTGCGGTGCACATGAAAGGCATAAAAGCATTACGCCTGACAGAAAAAAGTAAATTCTTCCGGGAACAAATTTTCTCATTGGCAGTTTGAAAGCCTCAAAATTACAAAAATTAATGGGTCATGTAAAAAAAATGAATGAGAACAACCATCCCGTATCAGTATTTTTGAATTAATTCAGCAGCTTTTAAAAGAGCACGTTCTATTCCTTCAGGTTTTTTCCCGCCTGCTGTTGCCAGAAATGGTTGTCCTCCTCCGCCTCCATCAATTTCTACTGCAATTTCCTTTATAATTGCCACAGCATTTATCTTTCTCTCCTTCACAAGGTTATCGCTTACCATTACCAGGATACTGGCTTTTCCTCCGGTTTCTGATCCTATTGCCAGGACAGTATTATCAGAGGCAGACCTTACCTGGTAGGCAATATTTTTCATTATTTCAGCAGATCCGGTTTCAATCCGTCCTGAAACAAATCGGATATTATTAATGTTAACAGCTTTCTCAATAAGTTCTTTTAGGGCTGTATCTGCAGAACGTGATTCGAATTTTTCAATACTTTTTTTAAGCGAATTATTTTCTGCAATCAGTTTTTCCACACTTTCAGTTATGCTTCCTGTAGTTTTAAGAAGTGAAGCTATTTCATCAATAGTTTTCAGTTTTTCGTTAATATATTCCTCAGCTTTTGACGCGGTTACTGCCTCTATTCTTCGTATACCTGCTGCAATTGCACTTTCCGAGACAATCTTCATTATTCCGATTGTGCCGGTGGCTGTAACATGTGTTCCTCCGCACAATTCAATAGACTCACCGAATTCCACAACTCTTACTTTGTCTCCGTATTTTTCACCAAAAAGGGCCATTGCACCCATTGCCCTGGCTTTCCCCATCGAAAGTCCATCGGTCACTTTACTCATGTAATTTTCTCTTATCATATTGTTAACCATGGATTCCACCTTTAATATTTCCTCATTACTGAGCCTGCTGAAATGGCTGAAATCAAAACGCAGGCGGTCAGGGGTAACCAGGGAGCCCTTTTGTTCAACATGTTTCCCGAGAACTGAGCGCAGGGCAAAATGGAGCAGGTGTGTAGCAGTATGATTATTAGCAGTCATAAGACGTTTTTCGACATCGACGGATGCCCTGAAAATTTGTTTGGGATCAGATGGTTTTCTGTCAGCCAGATGTATAATCAGGTTATTCTCCCTGATAGTGCCTGTAATAGCAATTTTTTCTTTATCCGACTCTATTATACCTGTATCACCGGTCTGACCTCCTGCCTCAGCATAGAAAGGAGTTTTATTGAAAATAAGCTGGCAGCTCTCTTTCCCTTTTACCTTTACCGTTCTGTATTTCGCAATAAGAACATCGTCTTCAGTCTTATCGTAACCTGTGAACTCAGTCAGGTCCGTTTCATTAATTATTATCCAGTCGGCTGTTTCAACTGAGGCATCGTTGCGGGAACGGTTTTTCTGGTTAAGCATCTCATTTTCAAAACCCTTTAAGTCGAGATGCATATCATTCTCTTTAAGAATAAGTTGTGTGAGATCGACCGGGAAGCCGAAAGTGTCGTACATCTCGAAGGCAACTTTCCCCGGCAGAACATTTTTATTCTCTGTTCTGAGATCCTCAATCATCTTTCCAATCATTTTCAGTCCTTTACCAAGAGTCTTAAGAAAAGCTGTTTCCTCCTCGAATATTATTCTGCCTATTTGCTCTTTCCCGGATTTAAGCTCAGGATACTGGTCACCCATCGTCCGGACAAGGACTGGGACAAGTTTATAAATAAAAGGTTCTTCGATATCAAGGTTATTATATCCATAACGGACAGCCCTGCGAAGAATTCTTCTAATTACATATCCAGCTTTGTTATTTGAGGGCAGCTGGCCGTCAGCAATTGAAAAGGAAACTGCTCTCAGGTGGTCGGCGATAACTCTGAGGGCAATGTCCCATTTCTCATTTACTCCGTATGCTTTACCAGTGATGGCTGAAATTTCTTCAATGACTGACTGAAAAATATCGGTCTCATAATTTGATTTTTTACCCTGTACCACCATACATAATCTTTCGAATCCCATTCCCGTGTCAACATGTTTTGAGGGCAGGGGTTCAAGCGTGCCGTCTGATTTTCGGTTATACTGTATAAAAACAAGATTCCATATTTCTATCACATGGGGGTGACCTTTATTAATAAGGTCTTTGCCTGGCACCTTTTTTCTATCCTTATTATCTCTTATATCTATATGTATTTCTGAGCATGGACCACAGGGACCTGTTTCTCCCATCTCCCAGAAATTATCTTTTTTTGATCCTTCCAGAATTCTGCCTTCAGGATTTTTAAAACATTTTTCCCAGTATCGCATAGATTCATCATCACGCGGCACATTATCCTCTGCAGATCCTTCAAATACTGTAGCATATAACCGGTCTTCTGCTATCCCCAGCCTTTTTACAAGCAATTCCCATCCCCACTCGATAGCCTCTTTTTTAAAATAATCGCCAAACGACCAGTTACCAAGCATCTCAAACATTGTATGATGGTAAGTATCATGTCCCACTTCTTCGAGATCGTTATGTTTGCCAGATACCCTCAGGCACTTCTGTGAATTGGCAACTCTTTTATTCAGAGGCTGTTGGTTTCCCAGGAAAATGTCTTTGAACTGATTCATCCCTGCATTTGTGAACATAAGTGTGGGGTCGTTTTTGACCACCATGGGAGCTGACGGGACTATAGTATGGTCTTGTGATTTAAAAAATTCAAAGAAATATTGCCTCAAATCATGTGCCTTCATTTTAATAATCATAGTGTTATGTAAATATAAATCATAATTTGGTTTGTAAAATTAATTTATTTGTTTAGATTTGTCCCTTGTTAAAAAAAAATATTAAACAGGTATCTATTGTTACGAAGCCGAAAATACATTCTTGATTTAACAAATCTGCAATACAAGCAGGTAAAGTTAAACTGGAAATTGAGACTATTTCGTTTTTCTTTATGGTTTGCAGGATCAATTCTTGTTGCGGTTTTCTATGGTTTTATTTTTAAGAGTACCTTTGGATCCCCTAAAGAAAAGTTATTAAACCAGCAGGTAGAGAATTTGAAACTTCAGTATTCTATGGTCGGGAAGGAATTAGATAATTCAGTTGCTATTCTTAAAAGTTTCAGACTGTCAGATGACAGACGCTACAGACCGGTTCTCGATATGGATACCCTTCCTGAATCGTACAGGAAAGCTGGTTTTGGAGGTGTTGACAGGTTCAGGGATCTGGCAGGATATCTGAATTCAAATCTTCTTATTTCATGCCGGACAAAAATTGAGGAGATTAAAAGCCAGGCGAATGTACAGAATGAATCCTTTAAGTCAATAGCGGAAAAATCGAGTGAATGGAAAAGAGAAATGGATCATATGCCATTGATAAGTCCGGTCGATGTTAAATATCGTCTGGGTGATGGATTCAAGTTCCGCGAAGTACATCCGGTACTAGGAACTCCGCGCATGCATTACGGGCAGGATTTTGAAGTTCCTTATGGAACAAATGTTTATGCTACGGGAGATGGTCAGGTTATTGAGTCAGGCTGGAATTCGGGCGGATTCGGGAATTGTGTGATAATAGATCATGGTTATGGGCTTCAAACCATATATGGTCACCTGAGTGATATTAAAGTAACCACCGGAATGAATGTAAAAAGGGGTGACCTGGTCGGACTGAGTGGGAGTACCGGCTTATCCTCCGGACCTCATCTTCATTACCAGATCGAAAAGTTCGGACAACATGTTAACCCGATTAATTTCTTTAATAATGATATCTCTGCAGAAGAATATAATGAAATGATCCAGACACTGGAATCAAAGTCAAAATTCAGATAATTTCCTGCCATTTTAAAGTCACTGCTTCTTTATTATCTTATCCATGTTGTTTATTATATTTTTTGATATTTCATTACCTTTGCAGTGTTATGCCGCGAACAAAATATAAATTTAATGCCGATTCACTTAGTTTCGACAGAGTCAAACTGGGTTTTAAGGCATTGTTTTTAAGATTTCTGGCCTATTTCACCGGATCGGTATTGATCGCTTTGATCTACTGGGTAATCTTTGCTGCATTTTTTGACTCACCAAAAGAAAAAGCGCTTAAGCGCGAGATTGAACAGTTAACTATTCAGTATGACCTGATTCACAGGGAGATGTTCAATATTGAAAATGTGCTTGATGGCCTTCAGAAAACTGATGATAATCTGTACAGGACAATTTTTGAGGCTGAACCCATTCCCTCATCATTGAGGGATGGAGGAATTGGTGGTGTTAACAGGTATGAATCGCTTGAAGGCTATAAAAATTCAAGACTTGTTGTAGAAACTGCAACCCGTCTTGATAAGATAAGAAAGAGGATTTATGTTCAGTCAAAATCATTTGATGACCTTATTCATCTGGCCAGGAATAAGGAAGATATGCTGAAATCAGTTCCTGCCATTATACCGATCTCAAATAAGGATCTGACCAGAACAGCATCCGGTTTTGGATGGAGGATACACCCTGTTTATAAGATAAGCAAGTTTCATTATGGTATGGATTTCACCGCTCCTGCCGGAACCGATGTCTATGCAACGGGCAATGGTACTGTGGTTGCAATTACGACATCACAGCGCGGATATGGAAAACATATCATTATTAACCATGGTTACGGTTATACCACCATGTATGCGCATCTGAGCGCCTTTAATGTGAAGGTAGGTCAGAAAGTGCAGCGTGGAGATGTTATAGGATATGTTGGTAATACAGGTACCTCGGTAGCAAATCACCTCCACTATGAGATCAAGCTGAACGGGATCAATGTCGATCCGGTAAACTATTATTTCGAAGACCTTACAGCAGCTGAATATGAAAGAATGATTGAGATTGCGGCAAAAACCGGTCAGTCTTTCGATTAGGTTTTTATACCATTATTATGAACAGATCGGTCAGATTGATTATCTTTTTCATCTTTTTAGGGAATTGTTTCTCATCTGGTTTTGCAGTTTCGTTCCATCTTACTGAAATCTTTTTCAATCAGGATACAACTTTTAGTCAAAGAAAAGTCGTAATAACAGGTGTTGGTGATATAATGCTAGGGTCATCATTCCCTTCCGCCAGATACCTTCCTCCACATAATGATCCTTTTCTGTTGCTTGAAAGCGTATCTGATACACTTAAATCTTCAGATATTACATTCGGTAACCTTGAAGGTTCTTTTCTGAACAATGGAGAACCTGAAAAAAAGTGCAGAGATACAACGAAGTGCTATCTTTTCAGGATGCCTGAAAAGTATATATCAGCTCTTATCGCCTCAGGTTTTGACATACTCAGCCTTGCAAATAATCATTTTGGTGATTTCGGCAAGGCTTCCAGAATCAGGACTAAAGAAATTCTCGATTCAGCAGGAATACATTATGGCGGCCTCATTGAACATCCATGGTCAATATTCAGGAAAGATTCAATATTATACGGCTTTTGTGCATTTGCTCCAAACGCCGGGACAATGAATATTAATGATTTATCAGAAGCAGCCGGCATTGTAAGAAAACTTGCCGATACCTGCAACATTGTTATCGTCTCGTTTCATGGTGGAGCTGAAGGAGCAGATTTTCAGCATGTTCCTAAAACAAATGAAATATTTTATGGTGAAGATCGGGGAAATGTGTATAATTTTGCACATACAATGATAGATAATGGGGCTGATGTTGTATTTGGCAACGGACCACATGTAACACGGGCTATTGAAGTCTACAGGAACCGTTTTATTGGTTACAGTCTCGGGAATTTTTGTACTTATGGCAGGTTTAATCTTGCCGGGCCTAATGGAATAGCTCCGATAATAAGGATATACACTGACGTAAAAGGCAGGTTCTTATCCGGAAGAATAATTCCTGTTTATCAATCCTGGTCAGGTGGTGTTAAAATTGACCCGGCAAGACGGGTCGTTGATAAAATAAGAGATCTAACAGCAGTTGATTTTCCGGATGCTGTAATACAAATTTCGGAAAACGGTGATATAACATATAAGTAGTTGCTATGCCATACAAAGAAAAAAAGATTGAAAAACTTTATTATTCTATCGGGGAAGTAGCTGAAATGCTTGAAGTTCCGGTATCAACTGTCCGATTCTGGGAAAATGAGTTTGAAGCGCTGAAACCAATGAAAAACAAAAAGGGAAACAGGCTATTTACCCAATCGGATGTAAAGAACTTAAGGATTATTCATCACCTTTTAAAAGAAGAAGGGATGACCATAGCGGGGGTGAAAAAGAAGCTGACAGAAAAGTGGGATGAGACAGATTATAAGTTTGAGATCAATGAATCTCTCCAAAAAATCAAATCGATCCTGCTCAATATTAGAGACAATATATAAAGTTGTAGGGACGTTGCGTGCAACGTCCCTACAGTAAAAATCATGAAGTTAAAAGATCTTTGTTCATATCTCGATTCGGAAGTTCCATTGTCATTTCAGGAAAGTTATGACAACTCGGGATTACAGGTTGGAATGCCTGAATCTGAAATAAAATCGGCGCTTCTAACAATTGATGTTACTGAAGAGGTACTTGATGAAGCGATATCTCAAAAATGTGATGTGGTTATTTCTCACCACCCTGTAATATTTGGGGGAATAAAGAAAATTACCGGAAGAAATATGACAGAAAGAGTACTGTCCAGGGCAATTAAAAACGATATTGCTATTTATTCAGCTCATACCAGTCTTGATGTCGTAAGTAATGGTGTCAGCAGGAAGATGGCTGAAAAACTGAATCTTACAGATGTCAGGGTTTTAAAGCCACTTGAGAATAGAATATTTAAGCTTGTAACTTATATTCCTGAATCTCATCTGGACAACGTGAGGCAGGCCATTTTTGATGCCGGAGCAGGTGTTATTGGCAATTATGACCAGTGTGGATATAGTTCTTCCGGTATGGGAAGTTTCAGGGGAAACGAGAAAAGCAAACCATTTGCAGGCCAGAAGGGTAAGATACATCATGAAAAAGAGATACGGTTTGAAACAGTATTGTATTCTCATCTGAAAGAAAATGTAATTAATGCACTGCTAAGATCACACCCATACGAAGAGGTTGCATACGATATCTATTCTCTTGAAAACAGGAACGGAGATATTGGAATGGGATGCACCGGAAAGTTAAAAAAAGTAATGTCGGAGGCGGATTTTCTTAAATTCGTTTCTGAGGTTTTTAATGCAAAGGGATTAAGATATTCAAACCGTACAGGTAAGATGATGAAACATATCGCACTCTGCGGGGGATCTGGCATATCACTTCTTCCTGATGCAATCTCGTCCGGTGCCGATGCTTTTATAACAGCGGATATCAAATATCATAATTTCTTTGACGCTGATAAAAGGATTTTGCTTATAGATACAGGACATTTTGAGAGTGAAAAATTCTCTACAGAAATTTTATATGATCTGATTATTAAAAAATTCCCTAAATTTGCAGTCCGGTTTTCAGAAACGAATACGAATCCGATAAATTACTTGTAAAAATGGAAAAAGCAAAATTACACGAATCTGAAATTTCTGTAGAAGAAAGATTACGAGCATTATATAGCCTTCAATTAGTTGATTCAGAAATAGATAAGATAAAAACACTCAGAGGGGAATTACCTCTTGAAGTCCAGGATCTGGAAGATGAAATCGCGGGTCTTGAGACGCGCCTGGGTAATCTGAAAGAGGAAGTTGTCAATCTTGAAAAATCGGTTTCCAAGAAGAATATTGAAATAACCGAAGCTGAAGCTCTGATTAAAAAGTATGAAGAACAGCAAAAAAATGTAAGAAATAACAGGGAATTTGATTCTCTTTCGAAAGAGATCGAATATCAGAATCTGGAAATAGAATTGTATAATAAGAAAATAAAGGAATTCAATTTTCTGATCGAAGAAAAGAAACTGGTAATTGCTGATTCGGAAGTTACTCTTGCTGACCGTAAAACCGATCTGGAAAACAAAAAATCCGAGCTCGACGAGATTATTTCAGATACTCAGAAAGAGGAAGAGGGTTTATATAAAAAATCTGAAAAGGTTGAATCAATAATTGAAGAAAGGCTGCTCACAGCATACAAGAGGATCCGTTCCAATGCAAGAAACGGACTAGCCGTTGTACCTGTACAGAGGGATGCATGCGGGGGATGTTTTAACCAGATACCTCCACAGAGACAACTTGATATCAAATCAAGGAAGAAGATCATCGTATGTGAATATTGTGGCCGGATCCTTGTGGATGATGAGATAATAAAAGAGGGTCATTTGTAGATTGCAAACATTATATTGAGAGCCGGCTGTTTTATCAGCCGTTTTTTTTTTTCCTAACTTTACATCAAAACCCAGAATTACATATTATGAATAAGGAAGAATTTAAAATAAGGGTGGCTGAAGGGATTCCTGAAGAACTTCCTGCTCCAAAACCTTATGATTACAGACTGAATCATGCTCCGAAACGAAAGGATATTTTGAATAGTTCTGAAAAAATTCTCGCCATTAAAAATGCCTTGAGGTATTTTCCGGTGAAATTCCATTCGGTTCTCGCAGTTGAATTTGCACGGGAACTGCAAAATTATGGCAGAATTTACATGTACCGTTTCAAACCTGATTATGAGATAAAAGCACGTTCATTTGACGATTTTCCTCACAGGACAATAAGCGCAGCTGCTATCATGCTTATGATATCAAATAACCTCGATAAGGCAGTAGCCCAGCATCCTGATGAACTGATCACATATGGAGGTAACGGAGCAGTTTTTCAAAACTGGGCACAATATCGTCTTACAATGAAATACCTTTCAGAAATGACAGATGAACAGACCCTTGTTATGTATTCAGGCCATCCTATGGGTCTTTTTCCCTCACATAAGGATTCCCCGAGAATGGTAGTTACAAACGGAATGGTTGTGCCGAATTATTCAACACAGGATCACTGGGAAAAATTTAATGCCATGGGTGTCTCTCAATATGGCCAGATGACGGCCGGTTCCTATATGTATATCGGACCCCAGGGAATAGTGCATGGAACAACTATAACCATACTGAATGCTGCCAGAAAGATCAGCAAAAAAGGAGAAACGCTTAAAGGGAAATTATTTGTTTCATCAGGTCTTGGAGGAATGTCTGGAGCCCAGCCAAAAGCGGCCGGCATAGCCGGTGTTATTTCATTAGTTGCTGAGATTAACCCTAAAGCAATAGAAACCAGACGTTCGCAGGGCTGGGTAGACGAGGTTTTTTCAGATACGGGTAAGCTTATTGAAAGGGTAAAGCGGGCTGTTTCAGCCCGGGAGATTACCTCTATAGCATATGAAGGTAACATAGTTGAGTTATGGGAAAAACTGGCCGATGAAGATATTTATGTTGATCTGGGCTCTGACCAGACTTCACTTCATAATCCATGGGCCGGAGGATATTATCCTGCCGGCTTAAGTTTTGAGGAGTCAAACCGTATGATGTCGGAAGAACCGGATAAATTCAGGGAAGCTGTACGAAAATCTCTCAGGAGACAGGTCGAAGCTATAAACCGGCACACAAAAAGAGGGACATATTTTTTTGATTATGGCAATGCTTTTCTGCTTGAAGCTTCAAGAGCCGGAGGGGATATCCTGAATCGTGATGGTGAATTCAGGTATCCGTCATATGTTCAGGATATTATGGGCCCCATGTGTTTTGACTACGGTTTCGGTCCTTTCAGGTGGGTTTGCTGTTCTAATGATCCTGCCGATCTTAAGGTCACTGACACTATTGCTGCTGAAACACTCGCCAGTCTTATTGAGAAATCGCCGGAACGGATAAAACAGCAGATGGCTGATAATATTCACTGGATAAAGGAAGCAGCAAAAAATAAGCTTGTTGTAGGTTCCCAGGCAAGGATATTATATGCTGATGCTGAGGGAAGGACAGCAATTGCAAATGCATTTAATAAGGCAATTGAAAAGGGAGAGATATCCGCACCGGTAGTTATCGGAAGAGACCATCATGATGTATCGGGTACTGACTCACCATACCGGGAGACCTCAAATATTTATGACGGATCGAAATTTACAGCAGATATGGCCGTACATAATGTAATTGGTGATTCGTTTCGCGGCGCTACATGGGTATCATTACATAACGGAGGCGGAGTAGGATGGGGTGAAGTAATAAATGGCGGCTTTGGTATGGTGCTTGACGGTACATCCTCTACTGAAAATAAGATCCTCTCGATGCTGAACTGGGATGTGAATAACGGGATTGCGCGTCGCAGCTGGGCACGAAACGACGGAGCAATTTTTACCCTGAAAAGAGAAATGGAAAGAACACCCGGTCTGAATATTACAGTCCCGAATATTGCAGATGATGATCTTATTGAAGAGGCATTAAAGAGGATTTAAAGTTGTAAGGTTTTCTGATCCGATTTAGTGATTGAACCAGGAGCCAAAGGCACTTTTCCCGTTATAAAACAGAAGTTTATTAGTTTTCCCCTGCGAGAAGCACAACTGCAATGGCTACTATTCCCTCTTCCCTTCCTGTGAATCCGAGTTTTTCTGTTGTGGTGGCTTTTATAGTTACATTATCAGGATCAGTCGCGATAATTTCAGATATGACACTTCTCATAGCCCCATTGAATGAAGATATTTTTGGCTTTTCCAGGCACACTGTACTGTCAATATTGATAATGTTGTACCCTCTTTCCCTTATTATCTCAAAGCATTTTTTGAGAAGGATTTTACTATCGATGTTCTTATACTCATCACTTGTATCGGGGAAATAGAATCCTATATCTTTCATTCCTGCAGCTCCAAGCATCGCATCACAGATTGCATGCAGGAGAACATCTCCGTCGGAATGAGCAACACAGCCTTTATCAGATGGTATCTTAACACCACCCAGCCATAGATTCAAGCCTTTTTCGAGCCGATGAAAATCGATACCCTGGCCTATCCTTATATTCATCCTTTTGACTTGCCTGCGTTTCTCAGGGAATTAAAATCGAACGACAATGAGAACCGAAGTGTACGCGCCAGCGGATGGTTCGATGCCATAGGCATAAGGTATGAGAAATCAAGTGTGAATACTTTTAACCTGAAGCCTGCACCGGCAGTAAAATATTTCCGGTTTCCCTTAGTCTCATTTTCATGAAAATAACCACCTCTGATTGCGAACTGGTTATTGTACCAATATTCCAATCCATAAGAATAAGTTATTTCATGAAGTTCTTCCTTAAATCCTCCCGGTGCATCGTAGAATGACTGGAAAATAGCAACCGGGACACCCACATTGGGATCTTTCCCTGCTATGATGTTATGACCGGTGGAATCATAAAGAGGAGGTGTAGGAACAAGAAGTTTATTAAGGTCAATCGTTGCAGTAATTTTGTTGTATGAGTCGAAATTTATGGTTGCCGATGTGCCTATACGCATATTCATTGGTATAAAATCAGATGTCTGAGTGTCTGAATAACTCATTTTTGATCCTATATTGGAGAAATTGAGCCCGAAAGCAATTTCGCCGTCTTTATCCATGATAGATACTTTCTTATGATAATAGCCTGAAATATCAGCGGCAAAGGAAATTCCTGGCTTTGTAGCCACTCCTCCTGCAAATGATCCGCCTGTAAGATTTGAATAGATAAATCTGAATGCAATACCTCCGGAAAGATGATCAGTAAATAACCTGGAGTATGCTGCGTCTATCGAGAATTCATTTGGATTAAAAGTACGTTCCAGGTTTCCGAAATCATCGGTGAAAGGTACATCTCCCAGGGAAGAATAGAGGAGACTGGCACTCAGTACCTGCTTTGTGTCAATTCTCTTATATCCGGCAAGATATGCTATATTAATATCTGGAACCAGGTTCCTGAGCCATGGCGAATAAGATATTCCAACTCCGCTTTCTCCATCGATAAACGCAAATTTAGCCGGGTTCCAGTGCATACTGTAAGCGTCGGGTGATGTTGCTACTCCGGCATCTCCCATACCACCGGCCCGGGAATCGGGAGCTATCATCAGGAAAGGAACAACTGTCTGGATTGCATTTAATTGCCCGCTGCTTTGCTGGGAAAAAACTAATGAATTAGCTGACATAATTGCCAGGAAAAATAATACTAAAATTTTCTTTTTCATTATAATTTTATTGGTTATAGCTTATTGCTTTGATGGATTATACCCTAACAATCGTGGTCAGGTTCTTCATACATCATTATTATTATTTTCTTTCTACGATTATACAAATATAATAACATTTTTTCACCGTTAATATTGTGTTTATGTCACAAAACGATCATACGTCCTGAAATTCTTGCTGTTTCCCCTGATGATGTAGTAACAATTACAACGTAGGGGTAAATGCCTCTTCCTACCCTTTTACCTCCGTCATCATTCCCATCCCATACGATTGGAGGGAGTGCATATCCTGAGGATGGGACTTCGGATCTTATTATCCTGATTATCTTTCCATTCAGGTTATAAATATTTATTACAACATCAAGATCATAATCTGGTCTGTTATGTCCGGTAGTTATACTTGTTTGTCCGAAAAATGGATTCGGGTAATTCAGCAGGTTTTTCAGAATAAATTTATCTCCGTTTGCAACCTGAAAAAGAATTGACTCCTTCGAGGAATTATTGAAATTATCCCATGCTTTGAGTGTAAGTTTATGACTGCCTTCACTGAGTCCGGAAAAGTTATATATTATCCTTCCTCTCATATAGTCATCAAAATCATTGACAAAATAGTTATTGAGCACAAACGAATTGGCAGGATCATCGTCAAGGAAAGCTGTCAGATCGTGGCCGATCCCTGATCCTGTGGCATTTATTCCGCCTGTATCTTCTATTATTGCCAGTAATTTTGGATTCATGTCGGTAATCCCACCATTCCTGAAGAGAGTATCATTCATGTATAGCTGAATCGCCGGACCGGTAGTGTCAAAGAGAACATTATTTGCAAAACCACCAACAATTACATTATTGAAGTTGCCGTACATATCTTCATTTTTATCTGAAGCATAATAACTTATTTTTCCTGTTCCGAAAGAATAGTTAATATCTCTTGGCACTATGAAAGTAAATCTGAATCTGCCGCCTTTTGCCCTGGTATTGCCACTAAACACGACATTGTTCCTTATATAAAATGTCATTACCTGCCCTCCATCGTTGGCCAGGGTTTTTATCTGGGTTTCTTTATCAAATACCACCGGTGATACAGTTCCTTCAAAATTATTTTTAAGGTTACCGTAAGGATCTTCAATATGTCCGGCAATAGTCACAAGAGAAAGAGCTTTGAGTGTATCAATGTCACCGGCAATGGGAATATTATTGATTGAATCTGTAATTACTTTGCCATGCCATGGGTATGCAAGTTTCAGAGCGGGATCGCCCAGAAGAGTAAAGTTTCTTTTATTTGATCCATTGCCTGAATTGTTTTTCGCTAACCGGATAATATCACCGAAACACATTGTATTTCCCATACTGTCACGGGTGAATGCATAACTAAAAATATTTTTATTAAGTAAATGATTAGGTGCTGAATAGACAAGTCTTGTAGTTGACATCAATGCAATTGCACCTCCGTCCTTATTAAGCAGAGCCAGCTCGCCTGCTGAAGTTTTAGCTGTCATTACCCTGGTGGCAACATTCAGTTCAATATCATCAAAACGGCTGAACTCACAAGTTGCAGTTATTAACAGCGGAAGTTTTCCGGCATTATTCCAGGAGTTTATATCTTCAATTTTTACAACTCTTTCACCTGCCAGACCAGTTTCGCTTCCATGGCCTATATAATTAAAAATCAGACATCCCGAGTTTATCCTGTCATTTATTGCTTTGTTAACTTCCGGGTACGTATCTCCGCTGACTGATGTTGTCTGTCTGAAAGCATCGAGATAGATCTTATCGATATTAAAAGCCGGGACACTGTCATTAAGTGTTGCTGCAAGATCTTCAGCATCATACATATGAGTGTTCCCATCTTCATCATCTGCAGTAATACATACAGTGTTTTTCCATTCACCCATATTGGCAGGATCGAGATACCTTTTAATTTTGGTTAATAGTATCCCGGCCTGTATCGTATCCGAAACAGGCAACCTGCCTATTCCTATATCTTCATTTCCGTCAGCCTCTCCTTCCCCATCTTCCAGAAGTGCGTAAAAGTCATCTGAAGTAAAGGAAGAAACAACCACATTTGAATTCTGCGACTGGTAGGTGGGGATGAAATTAGGATTGTCTGTCGGAAGAGTTTTATTTTCATAGGACCCGTCACCAAACAGAAGCAGGTATTTCAATGGATGACCGGTACCCATCTGCTTCTGATATTTCATCCTTACAAAGTTTCGTATCGCCGCAATGTCAGGTATTCCACCCGAAAATTCATTATATATCTGGTTAAGTGGTACTACGAGGGAGGTAAGGCCGTTGTTTTTCAAATGAATACTGGCCAGTTTATCAGCATAAGCCCTGAACATGGGATGAGTAATGATTATCATGTCTGCCGGAACGGAGCCATGAAGGTCCTGGTTAGAGATGGCTTCCTCTTTAATGATTGGAATTATAGCATTTCCGGAAGTGAATGCAATAAAGGTTTTCAGACTATCGGAAGGTGTTTTGAAAGTCATATTGTCACCGACTTTGGTATATTGGATCAGCCTGGCACTCATGGGATCAGAAATATCCCAGATTGTAACATCATTAACCTGGCTGTTTATTGAGAATGCAGTAATTCTCCCTTCTGCCACTGCTCTTGAATCACTGTATTGCATAACAGTACCTTTGTAGGTATTTGATCTCCTTGCCTGGAGCCTTATCCAGTCTAACCATCCTTTTGCTCCGGCTTCTCCGTTGTTAAAAAACATGATGCTGTAAACAGGAGCTGATGATTCTGTCTGAATCAGGCCAACAGAATCGGTTATTTGCGCCTGGGTGCCGGTATTGTCAAAGAGGTTGACACTCTGAACCTGTACGCTTTTTTTTAATATGTCTCCTTCATAGAGTCTGAATTGCGTGGGGACAGATGCTCTGGCGGCAACCCGGATATCAAATTTTATCTTTTCTGAAATGTTCAGATCTGTAAAACCCGGGTTTATCTCGATTCCACTTGTATATGAAACAGGTTGAAACCATTCTCTTCCTGACTTGATCAGGTTTTCATCATCCTCTTCATGATAGAATAATGCGTCAGATTCAGTTGAAGAGTAATTTGCAGGTTGTGACGGTTCTGCTTCCGGTGTTACTCTTTTACCAGCTGATGTACCTGAGGTGATGAAATAAAAAGCAGTGTCGGAGTAATTATGATGGAGAAAATCATATTCTTTAGTGTCTTTATTGTAAATCCACCTGTATGTACCCTGTCCAAAGAAAAGAAGATAATCTCCTTCATTAAAGATCCCGTCGGTTCCTGTTGAAAGAAAGACTGATAACTCTTTAAGGTCATCAGGTTTAGGATCACTGCAGTAATAGGATAACTGGCCCCGGTTATTCCCATATATTTTCGGATTCGACGGATTTTCCAATCCAAGCTGTTTCAGTAAGGAATAATCGATCCTGTAAATACCATCTCTGGTAACTGCAATCCTGAACCATTTGCCAGTTGCGAGAACAGATCCGGAAGAGTAGCTGTCTTTTGCAACCTGGGAATACAGGCTGTAAGGAAGAAGTAGCAGGTAAAAAGGTAATATCTGAAGTAATCTTCTCATTATTCCGGACAAAGATAGGAATGCGATTTTTCTTTACTAACTTTTTTAGTTTTTTTGCATGTCATGGGAGATTATAATAATAACGATATTAAATACGTTTATATTGCTGCCTTTCATCCTCATAAAATTGTTTAATTTGTATAAATATACCGGAATTCCGTTAACAGGTATTCAGACTGATCAAATGCGGATAAGATATGTTAAAGACACCTGTCAGTAATTATGGTTAAGAAAATCAGTAAAATATTCATGCTAATTTTTATTATTCCTGAGTTTTGTTTCGGACAGGAAACTGATATCGGACCTGGTTTTCAGATGATGATGATAAATAATCCTGCACTTTCTGGAAGTGAAGGAGATGGAGTATTAAGGATGTCATATCTTAATTTTTATCCGGGGAACAGCTATAATCTTCATTCTGTGTATCTTTCATACGATTCATATTTCCCTGTATTACACGGCGGGGCAGGTGTATATCTGACAGATGATTACCTTGGAGGGATTATAAACGATTTCAGGGGAGGGTTTTCCTATGCTTATTTTTTGCAGGCAGGGAAGGATCTGTTTATTAATGCCGGGCTTACAGCTTCTCTGTTTCACAGGGGCTATAATTTTGAAAGGGCGGTTTTGCCCGATCAGATTGATCCACTTGGCGGAGTTTCATTGGTTTCATCCGAAACTCTTGCAAATAAAGGTCGATCTGTACTGGATATCGGGGCAGGTTTCCTCTTTATGTACGGAAAGTATCTCGCAGGATTTTCAATTGATCATCTTGCTGAACCTGATCTCTCAGGTAACGGACTTCCAAATGAAAGGCTGAAAAGGAAACTTCTTGTGCATTTGTCAGGAGATCTTGATATTAATAAATCATCGAACCTGAAAGCCTGCCCAATATTGTTCTTTATGATTCAGGGAAATTCCGCATCGGGAGGTGCCGGAGCATCGTTCGAAGCTAAACATATGACAATTAATACAATACTGCTGGGAAATAATGGAAATAATATCGATCTTCAGGCCGGATTCTCATTTAAAACCGGAGGAGTAAGCGTTTACTATAATTACCGGTTCAACCTGGTTTCAGGGAACGATTTGATTCCATTATCTCTTCTGCATCAGACCGGACTTGCCTTCAGTTTAAACAAAGTTGAAAAAAGAAATGCTGTTAAAACAATAAATTTTCCTAAATTGTAGTTATATTTGATGATTGAAAATATATTGGTTTCTAAAAATCATTATATTTGGGTATTCATAATAGCCATAAAACTAAAGGAGTTATGTATAAATTCAGAGCCTTACCTATTGTTTTAATATCTGTTTTGCTTTTTTCATCCTGTATATTTAAAAAGAAAGGAAAAGATGTATCCACTTCAACAGGTTGGAAATATAATGATCCTGAGATGGGTGGATTTGAAGTTGCTGTAGGAGCTGAACAAGAGACTGGTCCCGGGCTGGTTCTCATAGAAGGAGGACGATTTACCATGGGTCAGGTTCAGCAGGATGTTCTGTTCGATTGGAATAACCGCCCCAGAACAATAACGGTATCATCATTCTATATGGATGAAACGGAAGTTAAGAATGTTGATTACCGCGAGTATCTTTACTGGCTGCGCAGGGTTTATAAAGATTACCCCGAGGTTTACAGAAGAGCTTTGCCTGATACATTGGTCTGGAGAAGTCCTATGGGTTTCAACGATCCTTATGTGCAATATTATTTCAGACATCCTTCTTATAATGATTACCCTGTTGTTGGTGTAAGCTGGGTAAAAGCCAATGATTTCTGCCTCTGGAGAACTGACAGGGTAAATGAGAAGATCCTTATTGATTTAGGCGAGCTTAGCCCTGACCCAAACCAGGTGGATGAGAAAAGTTTTAATACTGAGGCATACCTTGCTGGCCTTTATGAAGGGGTTGTTAATCAATTGCGCGAAAGCAAGGACCCAAACAAGACTGAAAGGAGAACAACCTTTGAAGATGGTGTCATGCTTCCAAGCTACAGGCTGCCGACGGAAGCTGAATGGGAATTTGCAGCTTTTGGCCTCAGGGGAAATACATTTGAAGAGAGAATTTATGAAAGGCGAATATACCCATGGGATGGTCATAATGTGAGAAATTCTTCAAAAAAGAATCGTGGTGAGATGATGGCCAATTTTGTACGAGGAAGGGGAGATCTTATGGGAGTTGCCGGGAGTCTTAATGATAATGGTAGTATCACGGTAGATGTTAAGTCATACTGGCCCAACGATTACGGTCTTTATTGCATGGCAGGAAACGTGAATGAATGGGTAGAAGATGTTTACCGCCCGCTTACATCAGAAGATGTTGACGAATTCAATCCTTTCAGAGGGAATGTATATACCGATATAAGAAGAGACGCCAATGGGCAGGTTGTTGGAAAAGATAAGCTGGGTCGTCTTTATATTGATACGGTAAAAGATGTTGATGTAGCAAACAGATTTAATTATCAGAAAGGCGATTACAGAAACTACAGGGACGGTGACCTTCAGTCAGCAATTCCTGCAGGAGCCGACTGGACAACAGAAGATGGCAAAAGAGGCTCTCAAAGAATGTATTCCCAGGATGCTACTCCGGGCAGTTCTGATTATGTAACTCTTATTAACGATAATGCACGTGTATTTAAAGGTGGATCATGGAAAGACAGAGCCTATTGGTTAGGTCCTGCAACAAGAAGGTTTCTTGACCAGGACGCATCGAGAGATGATTTAGGCTTCAGGTGTGCGATGATCAGGGTGGGTAGTCCATCAGGTTTCTAGACATTGTTCATTGAAAAAACAAGCCTCATTATGAAATCATAATGAGGCATTTTTTTAAGAAAATGAAAACAGACCTTCTATACAAACTATTCAAAGAATCAACTGGTATTGTAACTGATTCCAGGAAAGTGAGAAAAGGAAATATATTTTTTGCCCTCTGGGGTGAAACGTATAATGGAAATAAATTTGCCTCCGAAGCACTTGAAAAAGGAGCTTCATGGGCAGTTATTGATGATCCTCTTCTTGAAACTGAAAAGACAGTTCTTGTTGATGATTGCCTTTTCGAACTTCAGGCTCTGGCAACTCACTACAGGAAACAGCTTAATATACCGGTTCTTGCCATAGCTGGAACAAATGGCAAGACAACCACCAAGGAATTGATTGCCTCCATTCTTTCCAGGAAATACAAAGTTCACTATACACAGGGAAATTTTAATAATCATATAGGAGTACCTCTCACAATACTTTCAGCACCACCGGAAACGCAATTAATGATTATCGAGATGGGTGCCAATCATATTGGAGAAATAAGAAGCTTATGCCTCATAGCAAAACCCGATTATGGCATTATAACCAATATCGGAACAGCTCATCTTGAGGGTTTTGGATCATATGAAGGAGTAATAAGGGCAAAAACAGAATTATATGAGTACCTGAAAAAAGTTAATGGTATTGCCCTCTATAATGATATGGACCCGTTGCTTACTGAAAAAATCTTCAAAAATGTAAACAGGGCTGTCCCTTATTCCGATCCAACAGGCATTGAACTTTCAGTGGAAACCGTTTCTTCTGATCTTAATCTCACCGTGTCGTCCACATATCATCACCAAACATACAATATTTCCACCAGCCTATTTGGTAGTTTTAACCTTGAAAATCTTAAAGCTGCTATTGCCACCGGCTTATTTTTTAGTGTAGAAATGCACGATATCGTAAGTGCTATAGAAAATTACCAGCCTGCAAATAATCGGTCGCAGATTAATAATACAAAAGACAACACTCTTATTTGCGACTCTTATAATGCCAATCCGACGAGTATGAAGGCAGCTCTTGAATCGTTTTCAGAAATTATGGCAGACAATAAGATGATAATACTCGGTGATATGCTGGAATTAGGGGACAAGTCTGAAATCGAGCACAGCAAGCTGCTAAATCTTCTCAGAAACAACAAAGCGGATAAAGTATTTCTGGTTGGCCCCGTCTTTCAAAAAGTATCTTCAAAATCAGGTTACAAATCATTTTATGATGTAGAGAAGCTGAAAGCTTTCCTTAAAAAAGAACCATTAACCGGTTACACAATCCTTATTAAGGGATCCAGAGGAGTAGGACTTGAAAAAATATACGATCTTCTTTAATGAATATTGAGCATTATTTTTTCCCCCCGTTGAATTTAATGTTTATCAGAAGGACCTCAGACCTGCTTCCCAACCTGACACGCGGACCCCACAGACCATAGCCAGATGATACAATAAAATGTGTGTTTCCTTTTCTCATGTATCCATAACTTAATTCATAAATAGCAGATGTGAGATAATTCAGCGGCCATATCTGTCCGTTGTGTGTATGTCCTGAAAGTTCGAGATCAACGCCATTTTTTACGGACTCATCAAAATGGAAGGGTTGATGATCGAGCAGAATGACAGGTTTGGTTGTATCAACCTGTTTCATTAACTCATCAAGGGTCAGTCTTTCTTTCCTGTAATAACGGTACGAATCTCTGTCTAACCTTCCAATAAGCTGAATACCTCCATCAATTGAAACTACCTCGTCTTTTAAAAGCCTTATTCCTTTGCTTTCAATATATGGAATTGTTCGGCTTGCTCCTCCTATGAATTCATGATTCCCGGTAATAGCATAAAGACCGTCATCACACTTTGGGCAGATAAAATACTGAAGCAAATCACCCCTCAGAACAGGCCCTATTTCGCCATCTACAATATCTCCAAGCAATAAAACAATGTCAGGATGCAATTTCTGAAGAATTGACGATAGTTTTTTCATGCTCCTTTTTCTTATTATGCTACCCAGATGTATATCTGATACCGCAGCAATACGCAATGATTTTATATCACCGGCAGATTTATTTATTGTTATATCATATTCTTTGACAACCGGTATTAAAGCATTGATAAAACCACCTGTTATTAATAATGCTGATAATGAAATCGTTATTATAAGTGACCACTTGCGATAAAGTAATATGTTCTCCCCATTTATTATTCCCGGTATTTTTAACATGAGTAAAACAATATCAGATAATAGAAAGAATAAAAAACCATATAGCATAAATGCCAGCCAGAACCCTCCGACAATATTAAGTGCATCAGTGATAACCGAAGAATGCCGCGATTCAAGAATCTTGGCAATAATGAAAATCCCTGCTAAAATGAAGAAAACAAGTGAATATACAAGTCTATGATCTCTAAGAAATGGCACTGCATAATACCCTTTATAAAAGATATAGATATTTACCAGGGAGTAAATTGTCAGTACTATTAGAAAAAATATTAGCATCTGGGATTTTTTCATTTTAGTTTATTAACCTCTTTCAGACTGTCATAGGTCTTTTTCCCTTTAACATAGAACTCAAAAACAATACTCTTGTTCAAAAGTGGAGAATGAAAAGCATCAGTATCCAGTTTTTTAACCTCTTTTCTTTTTTCCCTGAGTTTGTTTTGCGCTCTGTAATAATCAATGTGCGCATTCCAGACAGAATTAAAACAGCCCGGTTTCCCTTTAAGAAGGAACCTCATTGCGGCCAGTCCATCCAATAGTTTTCTTATAAAAATAATTTTGTGAAAATTCCTTTCGGGTAAGTTTTTATATAGCAGAAACAGGCTGTTTCTAAAGTTAAGATATGTTTTAAATGGTGAATCATATGGTAGAGCTCCTCCGCCTACATGATATACAACAGATTCATGAATATAGCTGACACGGTATCCTGCTTTATGAAACCTCCAGCAAAGATCAATTTCCTCCATATGAGCAAAGAAGTCAGGATCAAATCCGCCACATCTGTGCCAGGCTTCCGGGCGAACTATCATACAGGCACCACTTGACCAGAAGATATCTATAGAAGTGTCATACTGTCCTCTGTCGTCTTCAGTTCTTTCAAATATCCTGCCCCGGCAGAAAGTAAATCCGTACTTGTCGATAAAACCTCCTGCCGCTCCTGCATATTCGAAATGATCTTTATGGTGATAAGAGAGTATTTTAGGCTGACAGGAAGCAACATCAGGATTCTTATCCATGAAATTTACAAGCGGTTTAAGCCATCCGTCAGTAACTTCAATATCTGAATTCAACAGGACAAAGTACTTGGCTTTAATTAGTTTAAGTACAAGATTGTAGCCTCCGGCGAATCCATAATTTTTATCTAACCTGATAAGAGTGACTTCCTTGTAATTCTCTTCAACCCATTCCGGCGACCCGTCGGTAGAACCATTATCTGCAACATAAATTACCGCCTCAGAGTCATGGCAATTTCTGATAACTGTTCCCAGGAATAATTTCAGGTACCCGAGACCATTCCAGTTTAATATAACAATTGCCGTTTTATTCATTTGCAACCGTTCTTTTGTGCTTCCAGCGGCGATGACTCCACAACCAGTATTCAGGTTTCTCTCTTATCACCTCTTCAAGACGCCTAGTGAATGCTTCTGTTATCGTATGTTCAGGAAGTCCTGCAGTATGATCAAAGAGAAGCTCAATGTTAAGGTTGTAATATCCGCGTTTTATTTTCTGAATATGAAAGAAGATAACAGCCATATCATATTTTGCAGCGATTTTTTCAGCACCGGTAAAAACCGGAGTATCCTGATTAAGAAAAGGTGTCCAGAATTTGATGTCACCTTTTGCCGGTGTCTGATCGGAAATGAAAACAGAAAGGGTATTTATCTTCTTTTGTCTGTAACTTAATATTTCTCTTATTATCAGCGACATAGGAGTTAAGACAATACCGTGTTTAGATCGTTGCTCATTTATAAAATTGTTGAAATATTTGTTCTGCAGAGGTTTATAGATTATTACAGTTATGTATTTCATGAACTGCGGAAGAAGTGTCGGCCACTCCCAGTTGTTGTAATGCCCAAGTAGAGCTACAATATCACGATTTTCCTTGCGAAGTCGGTCAATTATTTCAAGATTAGAGTAAGTGAATCTCCTTAGCTGTTGTTTTTCAGACATATGGATAAGCTTGAAAGTCTCTATAAAAAGATCTGAAAGATGCCGGTAGTATCTTTTTTCAATAGCACTCAGCTCTTTGTCTGACTTTTCAGGAAATGAATTCTTAAGATTGGTTCCGACTACTTTTCTCCGATAAGAGGGGAAGTAATAGAGTAAAAGAAAAGTTAAATCGGAAAGAATATACAGAATACCCAGCGGGAGTAATGTTATTATCCAGATTATTCCGTAAAATATATAATATAGAACAGCTCCCATATCAAGGTAAATTCTAAGTCTTCATAAATTTATGCAGAATTTCCTGAAGTTCCGGGTAAACCATCAGGTTTGCTGCAATAAGTTCGTCTCCTGAAATATTTTTTTCGTTACCTGAGAAATCGCTCACCTTGCCTCCTGCTTCTCTTACAAGAATCGTACCTGCTGCAACGTCCCACGGATGAAGGTCATATTCATAGAATGCTTCAAATCTTCCACATGCAACATAGGCAAGGTCAACTGCAGCCGAGCCTAGTCTTCTAATGCCATGAGTGTTCTGCACAAGATAAGTAAGACAATCCATGTATTTAGTAAGAAGGCTGAAGTTATTGTATGGGAACCCTGTGGCTAAAAGGCTGTCAGATACCCGGGATACTTTTGAAACATGTATTGCATTGCCATTAAGCCATGCCCCTCCGCCTTTCCAGGCTGTAAAGATTTCATTTCCGCTGACTTCATAAACAACACCTGCAACAACATCATCATGTTCCATGAGGCCAATACTAATAGCATATGGATGAAATCCATGAAGAAAATTGGTAGTACCATCCAGGGGATCAATAACCCAACAGTATTTTAATCCTTTTTTTATTGAAGTCCCTTCTTCAGTGGTGAAACCTGCTTCAGGCAGAAGTCTTCCTAATCTTTCCACAAGCATTTTTTCAGCACCTTTATCAACGTAACTTACAAAATCGTTGTGTCCTTTTTTTTCTGTACGGTTGATATCAAACACTTCAGATTCCCTAAGAATAAATTTGCTTGTTTCGCGAGCAGCATTTTCAATTTCAATACAAATACTTTTCAGGTTGATCATAAGTCAGTTAATTAATTCAATATTCATTCTGCCGGATTGTGACACATTCTTAAGTACTACTGATTTTATGTGGCCGGCAAGACCTTTTTGCCAGGGATATTCCACTCTTATGTAATTCGGTGTAAAACCAGTTATTGATCCATCACTTTGGGTTCTTTCGAATAAAACATCGGTTATCTGTCCTGTGTTGGATTTATAAAACTCCAGACTTTTCTTTTCTGACAGTTTAATTAATCTCTTACTTCTCTTCTCTTTTTCCACGTGGGTAACTTTTAACGGAAGATTTGCAGCTATAGTATCAGGCCTTTCCGAAAATGTAAAAACATGAAGATAGGAGAGCGGAGTATTTTCCAGGAAAGAAAACGTGTCCTCAAAATCAGCGGCCGATTCTCCCGGGAAACCAACAATTACATCAGCTCCTATACCTGCCCGGGGAAGCTTTTCCCTGATCATTCTTACCCTCGATGCGAATAATTCCCGCGTGTACCTCCTTCGCATCAGACCCAGAATTTTGTTACTTCCGCTTTGCAGGGGGATGTGAAAATGCGGAAGAATTTTAGAATTCTGCTTTGTAAGGTCTATAAGCTCATCAGTGAGGAGATTTGGTTCAATTGATGATATTCTGTACCTTTCAATTCCGTTAACTGCAATAAGATTTTTTATGAGCAGATAAAATGATTCACCCGTTGATCTGCCGAAATCACCTATATTAACACCGGTTAATACGATCTCTTTAACCCCCCCTTCTGCAATTTTCTTTGCTTCTCCTATCAGTGTTGAAATTTCCGGATTCCGGCTGCGACCCCTGGCCATTGGTATTGTACAATATGAGCATGCATAGTCGCAACCATCCTGGATTTTCAGAAAGGAGCGGGTTCTATCGCCTATTGAATAGGCCTGATTAAAACCATCTGAAGATGCCAGCTCGCAGGAATGTACCTCGGCGCCGGCTTTTTTCTCATAACTGGTAATATAATCAGAAATATTGAACTTTTCATTTGTGCCAAGAACGATGTCGACTCCCGGAATGGATGATATTTCCTGTGGTTTTAACTGGGCGTAGCATCCTATAACCGCGATAAAAGCATCCGGCGACAAGCTAATAAATTTTTTTATTGCCTGCCTGCATTTTTTATCAGCAGAATCGGTGACCGAACATGTATTAATAACATAAATGTCAGCTTTGTCACTTGTAGGCACTCTTTCGAATTTATCCCCCGGAAATGATCTTGAGATAGTTGATGTCTCAGCAAAGTTGAGTTTACAGCCGAGAGTATGAAATGCTACTTTTTTCTTTACCGGATTCATTTTTTTTGCTATCGGGGATCCGTGACGATAAGATTCAATAAGTCAATTATTAAATATTTATCTTATTTATTTCTTTAGCTCGGTAAGGTAAACATCCCGGAATTCAATTTCTTTTCCTTCACTTTGAAGGCAGATGTGACCTTTGGTAACCGATACATTTGTACCTCTGTTCTGCAGAACTCCATTGACATAAACTTCAATAATATTTGCTTTGCATATTACTTTCAGTTTGTTCCATTCCCCATCCGGTTTTTCAGATGAGTCGACAAATTTAGATACCATCATTTTTGATTTATCTGTCCTTTCATTCATGTCGGCGCCATTCATACATATAAAATCCCCTGCATCACCTGCTTTTAACTGACATTCAATGCACTTAGGCCAAATAGTATCAGGTTCCTGGACCTGCACAAAAACACCACTGTTGGAAGGCTCTCCAGGCCAGCGCCATTCTACATGAAGCTGGTAGTCAGAGTAGCTGTTCTTTGTTCGCATGTACCCGAACGGACTTCCTGAAATCCTTATTACACCATCATTGACTGTAAAAACTGTGACGGGATCAACAGATGGATCCTGTAATTTAAACACCCAGTTTTTAAGATCTTTTCCGTTAAAAAGCATTATTCTGTCACTCTTTTGTTTTTTGCTGCTTTTGCTTTTTTTGTCTTTACTCTGGGCAATTGCAACTTCTGGAATCAGCATAAGAGCAACTATTAAAATAGATGCATACTGGATCATTCTGATTTTCATGATTTAAAGATTTAGTTAAAGTAATTTACTGGCAAGTTCAGCAAGAAAGCTTCTTTCTCCCTTTACAAGATTAACATGAGCAAAGATATCCTGGTTTTTCATTTTATCCGATAGGTAGCTTAATCCGTTAGAAGCAGTATCGAGATACGGGGAGTCTATCTGTTCAATGTCACCTGTAAATACCATCTTGGTTCCTTCCCCGGCCCTGGTAATAATAGTCTTTATTTCGTGCGGAGTAAGATTCTGTGCTTCGTCAACAATAAAGAAGATGCTGGAAAGGCTTCGACCTCTTATGTAGGCTAACGGAGTAATTACCAGTTTATCCTCTTTCATCATATCATTTATCCTTAGAAATTCAGGACTCTGGTGACTGAACTTATGTTTTATTACAGTGAGGTTATCGTACAATGGCTGCATATAAGGATCCATCTTTTCTTTTACATCCCCGGGGAGAAATCCGAGATCGCGGTTAGCCAGGGGAACAATCGGACGTGCAAGGAAAATCTGTTTATACCTCTTGTGTTGTTGCAGTGCAGCCGCAAGGGCGAGCAGTGTTTTGCCGGTACCTGCTTTACCTGTTAGTGAAACAAGTTGAACATCAGGGTTTGACAGAGCTTCTATTGCAAAGGTCTGTTCAGCATTTCGCGGGTCAATACCATATGTGTTTTGCTTGATCACCCTGTTAAGCATCTTGTTGACTGGATTATAATGTGCAAGTGCACTTGATCCGTTATTCTTCATGATAAAGAACTGGTGACCTTTCATATCCTTTTCCAGCTTGAATTCCTCGGCATTAACTCCCTCGGGCAACTCATATAATTTGCTTATCAGGCTCTGGTCAACACCTTCCATAATACTAATGCCCTTGTAGAGATCGTCAATGTTGGCAACTTTGTCATTTTCGTAATCCTGAGCAATAATGCCAAGCGACTTGGCCTTCATCCTGAGATTGATATCCTTTGTAATCAGTACAACAGTCTTATCCTTGTTTGAACTTCGAACATATTCGGCTATGGCAAGAATCCTGTGATCTGCCGTACGCTCGGGGAATGATTCATTCACCTTCTCTGAGAAGTCTTTACCTGTTTCAATATGGAGGTTTCCGAGATTGTCTCCTAACGGAATATTGGCAGTAAGAAGAAAATCTCCCGATAGTTTGTCAAGCTCCCTCGTAAATTCGCGTGCATGGAAATTGATCAGATCATTGCCCCTTTTGAATTTATCCAGCTCCTCAAGAACAACAATAGGAATGATAACATCATTTTCTTCAAAATTGTAAATGCATTTATAATCGTGCAACAAAACGTTTGTATCTATAATAAAAAGTTTCTTGTTGTGTTTCTTCATCATTGTTATACTATTAATAATCAGAAGTTTAAAAATAAACTCTCCTTAAAATTATGACTTGTAAAAATAACTAAATTCAGGTATAATGTGTTATCTAATTAGTAAGTTTGTTAAATTGTTTTAATAACTGATTTTACAACAGAGTTATTGGGCAATATAATATTAACTAAACATCTTGAAATCTGCATCCTGTACCACAAATTATTAACTCTGAACCAGAAACCCAGAACCAAATACCCAGAACCAAATACCCAGAATCCAGTACCCAGCACCCAGCACCCAGTACCCAGCACCCAGTACCCAGCACCCAGCACCCAGCACCAAATGACTTATCAACAGATCATAGACTTTTTACTCAGCCAGCTGCCTGCCTACCACAGGATAGGTAAAGCTGCCTATAAGAATGACCTGGACAATACCATTCTTATGGATAATTACCTTGGGAATCCCCATTTTAAATATCGTACTATCCATGTAGGAGGAACTAATGGGAAGGGATCTGTTTCTCATATGATTGCGTCGGTTCTGCAGGAAGCAGGCTACCTTACCGGTTTATATACTTCTCCGCACCTGAAGGATTTTCGCGAAAGAATAAAGGTTAATGGTGATATGATATCTGAAGAGGAAGTTATAACATTTGTTACAAAGCATAAGGCCTTTATTGAATCACTGAAACCTTCTTTTTTTGAGATGACGGTAGCAATGGCCTTTGATTTTTTTGCAAAATGCGGAGTGGAGGTTGCAGTGATTGAAGTGGGACTCGGAGGAAGACTGGATTCAACGAATATTATAGATCCGGTTTTATCCGTGATAACAAATATAGGACATGATCATTTGGACCTGTTAGGACATACTCTCGAAAAAGTTGCATTTGAAAAAGCAGGTATTATTAAGGTGCACCGACCTGTAATAATAAGTGAGACACAACCGGAATCGGAAAATATATTTATTTCAAAAGCAGAGGAAACAGGGTCAGAAATATATTTTGCTGATAAAAGGTTTATTTGCAAACTTGATGAATCCTCCGGTTTTTCAGAAGAGAGGAAATATAAAATAACCGACCTTATTACTCATCAGGAATTTGAAGGTAAAACTGTTCTTACCGGAGATTACCAGGAAGTAAATCTGAAAGCAGTGTATGCAGTATTTGCTCAGCTTAAGGGTATTTTCAGATTTTCAGATGATAATATCAAAGATGGGATCAGTAATGTAGTTATCAATACCGGACTCAGAGGAAGATGGCAAATTATAAACCGTAGCCCAATAACTATATGTGATGCGGGTCATAACAGGGAAGGACTGAAATATGTAATGGATCAGATAAATAAAATTAATAAGTCGAATCTGCACATCATAATAGGATTTGTAAATGATAAGGATCTTAACCTGGTATTGCCTCTTTTCCCTGCCGATGCCGTTTATTATTTTACACGAGCATCGGTGCCACGGGCTCTTGATGAAAAGATACTTCAGGATGAATCTTCAAAATATGGCTTGTACGGCAAATGCTATCCTGATGTTAAAACTGCACTGGTTAATGCGCAGGAGAATGCAGGGGAGAATGACATGATATTTATTGGCGGCAGTACTTTTATAGTGGCTGACGTACTAAAAGTGGTTGATAATATTTTACCATGCATTTAGATCATGCCGGAATTAATCTGGTATTTATTACTTAGTTTTGCAAACAACTAAATGTATTACAGATGAAAAGAGTATCATTCATCCTTCTTTTACTTATAATTGTTTTCAGCCTTAATGCACAGAATGAGAAGGAGATTACGATCCTGCATACAAACGATCTTCATTCCCATTTGATAGGATTTGCTCCTGAATCGGCATATACTCCTCTTTCAGTGAATGATGACAGTACTGTTGGCGGTTTTGCCAGGATAGCGGCAATAATAGAGTCAGAAAAGGGAAAAAACAAAGGGACGACACTGGTTGTGGACGCAGGCGATTTTCTTATGGGAACACTCTTCCATTCACTTGAAGTGGAAACAGGTTTTCAGCTGAGATTGATGAAAACAATGGGCTATGATGTCACATGCTTTGGAAACCATGAGTTTGATTTCGGGCCTGAAAAACTGGCAGAATTAATAACCAGTTCGGTCAGGGGAGGAGAGATTCCTGCTTTATTGATTGGCAACACGGTGTTTGACAAAAATGACAAAAGGGATGATGCACTTGAAAAACTTTATACGGATAAAGTAATAAGCAGGAAACTGATTATGACAAGAGATGGTATTAAAATAGGTTTCTTTTCATTATTGGGTAAAGATGCAGTAGATGATTCTCCGGGTGCTACACCTGTGACATTTTCAAAACAAAGATCATTTGCAAAGAAAATGGTGAAGGAGCTCAGGGACGATAAATGTGATATTATTATATGTCTTTCGCATTCAGGTGTGGCAAAAGGCAAAGATGGAAAATGGGAAGGCGAGGATGTAGAACTTGCAAAGAAAATTAAGGGAATTGATGTAATAATTAGCGGGCATACACATACCAGACTTGATCAGCCTGTTATGGTCAATGGTATTCCTATAGTCCAGACCGGAGCATACGGACAGTTTGTAGGCCGTCTTTCATTAATTTATTCAGGTGGCAGATTAAAAGTAAAAAGTTACAGGTTAATTCCTGTTGATGATAAAATAATGGGTGACAAACATATTAATAAACTTATTGAAGAGCAGAAAGAAAAGATAACTTCTGAGATCCTCCATCCTCTCGGTATGACTTACGATATGAAGGTAGCTGAAACAGATTTTCAATTGGAAGGAAATGAAACAGGCGATTTCAAGGGTAGTAACCTCGGGCCCCTCGTTGCAGATGCCATAAGATATTATGTAAATAATCATAATGAAAAAGGAACCTATGTAAGTATGGTTGCTGCCGGGGTAATTCGTGATAAAATTGCTCCCGGAATAGAGGAAACACCCGATATTTTCAAGGTGATGTCGCTCGGCTCAGGAAAAGATGATGTCCCTGGTTATCCTCTTTCCCGTTTATATGTTACCGGGAAAGAGTTGAAAAGTATTCTTGAAATACTTCAGGTTGCCTATAAATCGAAACCCGATAATTATTGTTACTACTCAGGTATTCGTGTTGAATATAATCCTGAAAAAGGGTTACTCAGGAAGATCAGAAAAATTGAAATTATTCATCCTGATGGTAAATCAGTAAATGTTGATTTCTCAAGGAAGAACAAAACTCTGTACTCTGTAACTGCAAATTCCTATATGCTTGATTTCTTCGGGATAATTAAAAAAATGAGTTTTGGCTTGATAAATGTTGTACCCAAAGATTTTGAAGGCAACAGAGTAACAGATATGAGAAATGCTGTTATAGATATGGACAGCAAGAAAGATGGAGTACAGGAGGGAAAAGAGTGGCTGGCCCTCATTGAATTTCTTAAAGCCATGAAAGATACAAACGGAGATGGCATTCCGGAGATAGATAATAAATATTCACACCCGGTAAAATGTTTTTTCCCGGTGAAATAAAGGTAAACGAAGTATATGGAATAGTATTTTTCTAGCCAATCCAGAAAGTATGTTCTTTAAATATTTTTATAAGTTTGTGTACTAATATTTTGATTATGGGGACAAGCATCTATTTCTGGATAGGATTTCATATCTTCATTTTTCTGATGCTTGCACTTGATCTCGGAGTCTTTCATAAGAAATTACATAAGCTATCAGTTAAGGAAGCATTTATATGGACCGGTGTGTGGATAGCACTGGCTCTCATCTTTAATGTTTTTATTTACTTCGATCCGGGTTTTGGTCATACCCGGGCCCTGGAATTTTTCACAGGTTATGTTATTGAATATTCTTTAAGTGTTGATAATATTTTTGTCTTTATACTCATCTTTTCCTATTTTGCTGTTAAGGATGCATATCAGCATAAAATCTTGTTCTGGGGCATAATTGGAGCACTTATAATGAGAGGGTTATTTATTTTTGCAGGGGTTACCCTCATAAACCGGTTCCACTGGATTGTCATAATTTTCGGGGGTTTCCTGGTTTTTACAGGAGTGAGAATGTTATTTAAAAAAGAATCTGTTGCTGATCCGGAAAAGAATGCAATTGTAAGATTTTTCAGGAAGTTTCTGCCGGTATCCCAAACGTTAAGTGGAAATAAGTTGTTTGTCAGGAAGAACAGCAGGTTATATGCTACGCCATTATTTCTGGTACTTCTTATAATTGAATCTTCAGATCTTATTTTTGCCTTTGACAGTATTCCGGCTATACTTGCAATAAGCAAGCATCCCTTTATTGTCTATACATCAAATATATTTGCTATACTCGGGTTACGTTCCCTGTATTTTGCCATTGCAGGTATTATACAATATTTCCGCTATCTGAAAATAGGACTGGCATTTGTTCTGTCTTTCGTTGGTGTAAAAATGCTGATAGCATATTTTGATATTGAAATTCCGATATTACTGTCACTCGCTATTATTATTTCAATTCTGGCGATATCGATTATAGCTTCTCTTATAAAAAAAGAGAGAGGAGTTAACCCCTGACTAATTAAATAACCTGGAAGAAGAATGAATTTACACCAACATAAACCTCCTGATCCATGGTATTTGATCATTCTCTTTTTTATAGTTTCATCAGTTGTTATTATTGGTGGTTATTTATATTACAGAAATCAGGAGAAAATCCTTTTAACTGAAACTCAGAAGGAAATGTCGGCTATCTCTGACCTGAAGATCAGACAGATCACACAGTGGAGGCTGGACAGGATGGGGAATGCCAGTTTTCTTGGAGAAAATACACTACTGGTTAAAATGATCTCTAAATTTCTTGAAAATCCAAAAGACATTTTAATGCAGGATAATTTATTTAAGTTTTTTAAATCCCTTACTGACAATTTTGATTATAAAGAGGTTGTGTTGCTCGACACTTCAGGTTCAGTCAAACTTTCCTATCCTGTACTTGATGAAGTGCCTGAAGATTTTATTGAACCATTACTTCCTGATATTATTAAAGATCGAAGAATCACCCTCACTGATCTTAACAAAACCGGCTCCGTGAAATATGTGCATCTTGATCTGCTGGTTCCCTTGGTTGATTTTAACGCAGATGGTTCATTTGTAGCCGGGTTACTTGATCTTATAGTGGATCCTTCAAAAGTTCTGTATCCTTTGATACAATCCTGGCCTACCTCGAGCAAAACTGCTGAAACGCTTCTTTTAAGGAAGGATGGGAATGATATTATTTTTCTTAACGAATTGCGGCATATTAAAAACACTGAATTGCTCCTGAGGAAACCGGTTTCAACGGAGAGGTTGCCGGCAGCCATGGCGGTCCAGGGCATAGAAGGCACAATAAATGGCATCGATTACAGGAATGTCCCAGTAGTAGCCTCAATGAAAAAAATTCCGGGAACCTCGTGGTATATGGTAGCCAAGATTGACAGGGAGGAGATCATTTCTTCTCTGAGAACCCGGATGAAGATGGTTTTAATTATAATAATACTTTTTATTCTGGCTCTGGGTTTATTTTTAGGTTTCTTTTCCTGGAATCAGAGGGCAAGGTTCTATCGCGAAAAATATGAGGCCGAATTAAACAGGCTTGCACTTATTAAGCATTTCGATTATATACTGAAATTTGCCAACGATATTATATTCCTGATAGATAAAGACTTAAGAATTGTAGAAGCGAATGATCGTGCCCTGGAGACATACATGTATAAACGGGATGAGTTTATAGGAATGAAGCTCGAAGATATAAGAGCTCCTGAAGCAGTAAAACAGATATCACAACAACTTGAATATGTAGAAGAAAATGAATACGCCACTTTTGAAACATTTCATAAGCGCAGGGATAATACAGTTTTCCCTGTTGAAGTTAGTGTAAGAGTTGTTAATATTGAAGGATCAAAGTATTTCCAGACCATAGGTAGGGATATAACGGAACGAAAAAGTGTAGAGAATACACTTAAAGAGAGCGAAGAAAAATTCAGGAAAATATTTGAAGAAAGTCCCTTTTGCATGCTTATAACGGCTAAAGATTTTGAGATAGTCAGAGCTAACTTATCATTCTGTAAAATGACGGGATATGAAGAAAGTGAACTTAAATTGCTTACATTCAAGGATTTTACGCACCCAAATCATATTGTGGAAGATGAGTTATCACTGCTTAAGCTGGTTGCAGGGGAAATGCCGGTATATCAGACAGAAAAGCGATATATCAGGAAGGATGGATCCATTATCTGGGGATCTACAACTGTGAGTCTTATACGTAATAATAATGATGAGGTTCAGTTTTTCCTGGTTATGATTGAAGATATCACTTTACGAAAGCAGACTGAGACTGAATTAATTGCAGCAAAAGAAAAAGCAGAAGAAAATGACCGTTTAAAAACAGCATTTTTACATAATATTTCCCATGAGATCCGTACCCCGATGAATGCAATTATCGGATTTTCAACATTGCTTGGCGAACCTGATCTTGAGAAGAAGAACCAGCAACAATATATCGATATTATTGGTAAAAGCAGTAATCAGCTGCTTTCAATAATTAATGATATTGTGGACATTGCCAATGTTGAGAGCGGACAGGTGAAACTGAATTTCAGAACAATGAACCTTAATTCAGTGCTTCAAAGCCTGAGTGAACAGTTTAGTTATAAGGGCAGAGAGCAAAATATACCTATTAATGTGCGTCTTGGCTTGCCTGATAAAGAAGCTGTAATAAATACTGATGCCACAAAACTAATTCAGATTCTTTCAAATCTTATAAATAATGCCTTGAAATTTACCAGGCAGGGGCACATTGATTTTGGTTATATCCTTAAGGATGATTCCCTTGAGTTTACCGTAAGCGACACTGGAATAGGTATCCCTGCAGCTCATTTGGAAAGGGTCTTTGACAGATTTTATCAGGTCAGTGGAACTGTATCGCGACAATATGGCGGTACCGGACTGGGGCTGTCTATATGTAAAGCTTATGTTGAACTTTTTGGAGGCAAAATATGGGTTGAATCGCGGGAAGGTAAAGGAACGAGTTTCTATTTTACATTACCATATAACCGGGTATAAATACCTTCACACTTTTTGTTGATCACAGAATCAGAAAACCGTCCTCGAATCAGATATTTATTATTAAGGGATTGCCTTCGGCGATCCCTTTGTGGAGGTCCTTAC
>CAYUQR010000015.1:0-64357 GCA_964446825.1 uncultured Rikenellaceae bacterium | reverse complement strand
TGGTGGAACACCTCCGGTGTTCAAAAAATATATTGTATCCTTTATGCTAGTATTGGTGGAACACCTCCGGTGTTCAAAAAATATATTGTATCCTTTATGCTAGTATTGGTGGAACACCTCCGGTGTTCAAAAAATATATTGTATCCTTTATGCTAGTATTGGTGGAACACCTCCGGTGTTCAAAAAATATATTGTATCCTTTATGCTAGTATTGGTGGAACACCTCCGGTGTTCAAAAAATATATTGTATCCTTTATGCTAGTATTGGTGGAACACCTCCGGTGTTCAAAAAATATATTGTATCCTTTATGCTAGTATTGGTGGAACACCTCCGGTGTTCGAATTATAGATTGTATCCTTTATGCTAGTATTGATGGAATACCTCCGGTGTTCAAAAAATATATTGTATCCTTTATGCTAGTATTGGTGGAACACCTCCGGTGTTCGAATTATAGATTGTATCCTTTATGCTAGTATTGATGGAATACCTCCGGTGTTCAAAAAATATATTGTATCCTTTATGCTAGTATTGGTGGAACACCTCCGGTGTTCGAATTATAGATTGTATCCTTTATGCTAGTATTGATGGAATACCTCCGGTGTTCCGATATTTGGCATTCCGTATGAATCGCGGAGCGATTCCATCAATGCTAGCCAAATTAATGCGATAATGTTTTTTGAACCGCGGAGCGGTTCCACTTATATTTTGTGAATAAGAGTAATGTGTTAACTAATGATCAAACTCTCTATGAATGATCATCCTGAAAATAATAATACAGAAAACCAATACGGCCAGTATTCCGGAGATGTTACTAAAAATGTCTTTTGTATTGAATGACCTTCCTGGAATGAGCTTCTGATGAAACTCATCAAGGACAGCAAAAAGAATGAGCCCCAGGGTAAGAAGGATCCATCTTTTGTAATTCATTTTAAACTCCTTGCCGGCAAAGGAAAGAAAGGCCATAAAAGCCATTATCCCGTATTCGCAAAAATGAATGAAATAGTCAAGCCTGATATCAGACTTTGCTGTATGAATTTTTAATGTGGGAAGGTGAGGAATTGACGATACAATGATAACAGCTATTATCCAGGCCGCCAGAAGGTATTTGGCAAATGGCTTGCACCAAATTATTAACCGTATCATAATCTTATATCTAATACTTATAAAACTATTCGGCTCAAAGATAAAAATATCTCATTAAGCCTCATTACTAATAAGTATGATATAAAATCTTAATTTTGCATAAATTTAAACTGACCAGATGACAACCAACGAACAGATAAAAGGGTTATTGGAACGCCGCGATGCGTTGAGGAGGTATCTTTGACATTGAAGGCAAGCTTGAACTGATTGCGGAAAAAGAAAACCTGTCTCAGCAGCCTGGTTTGTGGAACGATCCGAAAAAAGCTGAAGAGCTGCTCAGGGGTATTGCTCTGATAAAAAGCTGGACAAATGATTTTGATAAAGTCAATTCAGCACTTGATGACCTGGTTGTTTTAAACGATTTTTACAGGGAAGGGGAAGCTACTGAAGCGGATATTGATAACCAGTATGAAACCTGCCTGTCGATGATTGAGGACCTCGAAGTACGCAATATGTTGCAGAAAGAGGAAGATCAGCTGGGCGCAATACTTAAAATAAACTCGGGAGCAGGCGGCACAGAAAGCAACGACTGGGCAGCAATGCTCATGAGAATGTATCTCAGGTGGGCTGAAAGAAATAACTATAAAGTTAAGGAACTCGATTACCAGCCCGGAGATGAGGTTGGTATTAAAACAGTGACTCTTGAGATCGATGGTGACAGGGCCTATGGTTATCTTAAAAGCGAAAACGGGGTACACCGCCTTGTAAGGATATCGCCCTTCAATGCGCAGGGAAAACGTCAGACCACATTTGCATCGGTATTCATCTCACCTCTTGTTGATAATAATATCGAGATTGAGGTTAATCCCGCGGATATTACCTGGGAAACTTACAGGTCGAGCGGGGCAGGAGGTCAGAATGTTAATAAAGTTGAGACTGCCGTAAGGCTGAGGCATCAGCCTACAGGCATTGTCATTGAAAACCAGGAAACAAGATCTCAGCTTAACAATAAGGAAAACGCAATGAGGATCCTGAAATCACAGCTTTATGAACTCGAGCTCAGGAAGCAGCAGGAGGAACAGGCAAAGATTGAAGGCGAAAAGAAAAAGATAGAATGGGGCTCGCAGATAAGATCCTACACATTGCATCCTTATAAAATGGTCAAGGATCATCGCACAGACCGCGAGACAAGCAATGTTCTGGCCGTACTTGATGGGGACCTGAATGCATTCATAAAATCATACCTTATGGAATTTGCCGGCAAATAGTCTGATGCCTGCAATAGTTTGAGTATGACAAATTTCATATAAAATGTGAAATGTAAGTCGTTATTTTGCACCAGTTTCTGTAACTGGAAGTATGATGGCTCAAAAAGAAAGATTATTTGATCAGTTCCCGCCGGTGACAACTGAGGAGTGGATGAACAAGATCCGTTCCGATCTGAAGGGAGCCGATTTTAATAAAAAAATGGTCTGGAAAACAGAAGAAGGGTTTGAGGTGAAGCCTTTTTACCGGATGGAGGATATTGAAAATTTAAACTATTCAGATACTCTGCCCGGGCAATATCCCTATATAAGAGGTGTAAAGACCAGGGAAAATAACTGGTACGTCAGGCAGGACATTGAAGTGTATAACTATTCCGAAGCAAACAGGAAAGCACTCGATATACTAATGAAAGGTGTTGATTCACTCGGGTTTATAATAACTGATCCTGAGACTGTGAGCCTGGAAAATTTCAATACTCTTCTAAGGGGAATTCATTTTGAAATGATTGAACTGAATTTTCTATGTAATGGAAAAGCCAGGGAAATAGTTGATAATATAACAACAATATCGCAGGAAAGAGGATTGACTCCTGAGAGTATAAACGGAGCAATTGAGACAGACCCTCTCGGGCGGATGATATTGAATGGCAAACTATGTATAAATGTTGAGGATGGCTTTGATTACCTTGCTTCCCTGACCGAATCTGCCTCCCTTTTCCCAAATCTCCGTACTATTCACCTTAATGCATCGCATTTTAACAATTCCGGAGCGGATATTGTACGTGAGCTCGCATTTGGTATTTCAATGGGCAACGAATACATGGTGCAGCTTACTCAAAGAGGTATAAATGCCGGAGTTGCAGCATCCAGGATACGGTTCAGTTTCGGAACAGGTTCAAATTACTTTGCAGAGATTGCGAAGTTAAGAGCCGCCCGTCTCCTCTGGTCAGCAGTCCAGACAGGTTTCCAACAGGAAGATTATGAGAGCATAAAAATGCATATTCACTGCGTCACAAGTGAATGGAATAAAACAATTTATGATCCTTATGTGAACATGCTTAGAACACAGACGGAAGCTATGGCAGCTATTCTGGGCGGGACTGATTCGCTTACTGTTGAGCCATTTGATATTGTTTTCAGGCAACCTGGTGAGTTCTCCGAAAGAATAGCACGAAATCAGCAGCTCATTCTTAAGGAAGAGGCATATTTTAATAAGGTTATTGACCCGGCTGCAGGATCATATTATATCGAGAACCTTACAAGCATGATTGCAGATAAGGCCTGGAAATTATTTCTTGAAACAGAGGGAAAGGGGGGATTTCTCAGTTGTCTCAAGTCGGGATTTATTCAGAAAAGCCTGTCGGAATCTGCAGCCAGGCGTAAAAAAGAAATATCAAACAGGAAACTGATACTTCTCGGAACAAATCAGTATCCTGATCCATATGAAAAAATATCGTCCTCAGTTGATTTTAATAAGATATTCAATAAAAGGATTTATGAGAAGGATCTGGTTGTGGATCCCATTACACTTTTCAGAGGTTCAGAAGAATATGAGAAATTAAGGATCGCAGTTGACAGGTCACCATTCCGGCCGGTTGTTTTTCTTGTCCCTGTCGGGGATCATGCAATGAGAAAAGCAAGATCGCAGTTTTCGCATAATTTTTTCGAATGTGCCGGGTACAATGTTATCGATAATTACGGTTTCAATACAGCTGTGGAAGGAATTGCCAATGCCCTTGAGTCGGAAGCTGATATAGTAGTGATTTGCAGTTCTGATGAAGAGTATCCTCTTTACGCACCCGAGATTTACAGGGGATTAAAAGATAAGGCAATTGTTGTCGTCGCGGGTAATCCACCATGCTCAAATGATTTGAAAGCACTTGGAATAAATCATTTCATATACTCCGGGTTAAGTGTAGTTGACACACTTAATAAATTTAATGAACAGATGGGGATAACCCTTGAATATGACCAGAAAAAAGATGAGACCAAAGTTCAGAAATAGTGACCTTGATACTCTTTCTATAAAGAAACCTGGACTTCCTGAACAGGAGAAGAAGGATGTTATAAAGAAAGAATGGATGACACCTGAAATGATTCCGGTTAAGAGCATTTATTCAAAAGAGGATCTTGCAGGGATGGAGCATCTGGATTATGCTGCCGGTCTGCCGCCATTTCTCCGCGGACCTTATTCAGGAATGTATGCGATGATGCCGTGGACTATCAGACAGTATGCTGGTTTTTCCACTGCGGAAGAATCAAATGCTTTTTACAGGCGTAACCTTGCAGCAGGTCAAAAAGGTTTGTCAGTGGCTTTTGACCTCGCCACACACAGGGGATATGATTCAGACCATGAGAGAGTTACAGGGGATGTGGGGAAAGCAGGTGTTGCAATAGATTCTGTACTTGATATGAATTTGCTTTTCGACCAGATACCCCTGGACAAAATGTCTGTTTCGATGACTATGAATGGTGCCGTTCTACCGGTAATGGCATTTTATATTGTTGCGGCACTTGAGCAGGGAGCCAGGCTTGATGAATTGAGCGGAACAATTCAGAACGATATCCTGAAGGAGTTTATGGTAAGGAACACATATATTTATCCCCCTGAATTTTCCATGAAGATCATTGCGGACATCTTCAGGTATACATCGGCCAGGATGCCGAAATTCAATTCAATAAGTATTTCCGGATATCATATGCAGGAGGCGGGAGCAACATGCGATATTGAGCTTGCTTACACCCTTGCAGACGGCCTTGAATACCTGCGTGCCGGTATAAATGCAGGACTTGATATTGACGCATTTGCCCCCAGGCTATCATTTTTCTGGGCTATCGGGATGAACCATTTCATGGAGATTGCCAAGATGAGGGCAGCCCGTATGCTCTGGTCAAAAATTGTAAGGGGGTTCAATCCTAAAAATCCAAAATCACTTGCCTTACGAACACATTGTCAGACTTCCGGTTGGAGTCTTACCGAGCAGGATCCTTTCAATAATGTCGGAAGAACATGCATAGAAGCAATGGCTGCAGTGCTGGGGCATACTCAAAGCCTTCATACAAATGCTCTTGATGAGGCTCTGGCGCTGCCAACCGATTTTTCAGCCAGGATTGCCAGGAACACTCAGATCTATATCCAGGAAGAGACTCAGGTTGGCAGGGTAATTGATCCCTGGGCGGGTTCATATTATGTGGAGAGCCTTACCAGCGAAATAGCTCATCGTGCATGGGAACATATTATGGAGATCGAAAGCCTTGGAGGAATGGCCAGGGCCTGTGAATCGGGTGTCCCCAAGATGCGGATTGAAGAGGCTGCTGCCCGCTTGCAGGCTAAAATTGACTCCGGAGTACAAACCATAGTAGGAACAAATAAATACAGGCTCGAAAAAGAAGCTCCCCTGGAAACTCTGGAGGTAGATAATTCAATGGTACGTGATTCGCAGATAAAACGGCTTGCAAGATTACGTGCCGGAAGAAATGAAAAAGAATGCCAGGTTGCACTTGATGCAATAACCAATTGTGTCAGAACAGGTGAAGGAAACCTTCTGGAGTTAGCTGTTGAGGCTGCAGCGAAACGTGCCAGCCTCGGCGAAATATCTTATGCATGTGAAAAAATAGTTGGGAGGTATAAAGCTGTGATAAGAACAATTTCAGGTATTTATTCATCCGAGTATAAACTCGATGATGACTTTACGAAGGCTAGGGATCTTGTTTCCCTGTTCGCAAAAAAGGATGGCAGGCAACCCCGTATTATGATTGCCAAAATGGGCCAGGATGGCCACGACCGGGGAGCAAAAGTTATCTCAACCGGTTATGCTGATATTGGCTTTGATGTGGATATCGGGCCACTTTTCCAGACACCTTCCGAAGCTGCAAAACAGGCAGTGGAAAATGATGTCCATATTCTGGGAGTTTCCAGTCTGGCTGCCGGACATAAGACTCTCATTCCCCAGGTAATAGATGAATTGAAACGACTTGGACGAGAAGATATTCTTGTAATAGCAGGAGGGGTAATACCTCCCCAGGATTACAATTTTCTCTATAATGCAGGTGTAACTGCAATATTTGGTCCCGGAACATCTGTATCAAAAGCAGCAAAACAGATACTGGAAATATTACTGGAAATTTAAAATTCGTAAACAGAATAAAGCGTTATTTCAAGTCAGCATATTGTAAAGCAGATAAAAATTTATTCCTTGCTTGTAATTAGCATCTAAATAATTCAAGGAAAAATTGTCGGAATTGCATATTATCTTCTAACTTTGAACAAAATCTTAAAAATATAGAAATATGAAAAATTTAAAACAGATTATGATCATAGGTGTTGTACTGATCTTTGGAATTTCAGCGACTTCTGTTGGACAGAAATCAAAGCCATGGGTGGTGCCGGCAGATTTCAAAACTATGCAAAATCCTGTTAAATCAGATGCAGCAAGTATTCAGGCAGGGAAGGATCTTTTTAATAAGAATTGCGCAGCATGTCATGGGAGAACTGGTTTAGGCGATGGTCCAAAATCTAAAGGATTAAAAACCCATGTTGCAAGTTTTCTGACAACGGAATGCCAGAGTCAAACTGATGGTGAACTGTTTTATAAATCTAGAGCCGGTCGTGGAGATATGCCCAAATACGAGGGTAAAATTGATGATAACGGACTCTGGCAAATTGTTAACTATTTAAGATCATTAAAGAAATAATATAAATACATCTTCTGAAAATAAAAGCCGTTCCGAAAAGGACGGCTTTTATTTTTTTACTCGGATTGCTTATCAATATTAATCTAATGTTCTGATCAATTATAAACTTCAAAACGCTGCTTTTCTTACATGGCTATGGTGATTTCTTTCAACTTATCTTCCCTTTTCTTTGAACTGAGATCATCTATGCAGTAATCTTCAAAAACAATTGCTATTGCTATTTTACTCAGAAATGTAAAAAGTAAAAAGCCGCTTGAAAATATCATTACTGCAGTCTTGACTTCAGTGATAGAAGGAGTATAAACATATATTTGTCCTAACGTGTCAGGAGTGAATCCCGGAACTATCAAAGCTATTCCTTTTTCAATATATACGCTACCGTAAATCAGAACAGCTCCGATATTAAGTGTCAGGAAATTTTTTCGTGTACTTGGAATAAGGAATAGCAGAAACGCGACGCTCCCCATTATTATTGAAGACCAGCTATAAACAACAATTTCATGATTTTTTCCAATCCCGAACAGTAGATATTTCCAGTACAAAATATTTTCGGTTCCCGAGTAAAATTCTTTGAAAAGTTCCGCTACAGTGAAAAACAGATATATAAACATAGCATATACCATTAATTCAGCTATTCTCCAGATTGCTTCATCTTTTATTTCGAACTTTGTTATTTTGCGTAAAATCTGGAAAAGAATAAGGAGTATTGCCGGACCTGAACAAAAAGCAGAGGCTAAGAACCTGGGAGCCAGAAGGGCACTGTTCCAAAATGGTCGTCCGGGTAAGGCATTGAATAAGAAGGCTGTAACTGTATGAATTGCGATTGCCATAGGTATACTGAATAATACAAGAGGCCTCACAAACGATACTTTGTATTCTTTCTTGTAAAAATGACAATACAATAAATAAACCACAATGATTAAATTGAGTATAAAATAGGAATTCAGAACGAAAAAGTCCCATGATAAAAGTGATGAAGGGAAGTTCAGGATACCAATTCCTGGAAGCATATGCCAGAATCTTAAGGGATTCCCGATATCAACAATAATGAAACACAGGCACATAATAACAGCGCATATGGCTAATAATTCTCCAAAAATCACAATTTCTTTGATTGGTTTCCAGTGATAAACATATGCCGGAATTACCAGCATTACAGAAGCAGCAGCAACTCCTACTAAAAATGTGAAATTTCCGATATAAAATCCCCATGAGACTGAATCTCGCATATGAGTTACGATTAGTCCGTGAGCCAATTGGTTGGCATAACCAAATCCCCCCCAGACAATTAATAAAATCAGAAAAGTTATCCATGCGTAATATGCTGAACTTCCTTTAGTGATTATTTTGAAAACGCCCCTTACAAATCGAAAGAAATTCATATGATTAATTTTTTATTTATTACTTGCAGAATAAATTTATTTATACTCCGAAGAAATAGTAAAATCTTGGTTGGGTGTTAAGTTCCTGCTTTAACACAAGTACCCTTTTATTTGCCAGGATATAACGGATTTCACTCTCAGGATCCAGTAAATTCCCAAATTTTCTTGCGCCAACCGGACATATTTCGACGCATGCGGGATATTTACCATCCCTCACCCTTTTTATACAGAAGGTGCATTTTTCAACTACACCCTTCATCCTTGGTCTGTTTCCTAAATAGTGAGTTTCCGGATTTATTTCCGCAGCCGGAATATAGGGTTCGCCCCAGTTAAAATGTCTTGCTCCATAAGGACAGGCAGCCATACAATATCTGCAGCCAATACACCAGTTATAATCAACAACAACAACTCCGTCGGGCTCCTGCCATGTAGCTTTTACAGGACAGACCTCAGTACATTGAGGATTTCTGCATTGCTGACATTGGACAGGAACATAAAAATAGCCTTCTTCAGGTACTAATTCAGGATTATAATGAACGTCGGAATGGGCAAAGTCAATGCCTTTTTCCTTTTCCATCTGCAAGACCTGAATATATTGAATCTGAGGATCACGCGATTGATTATTTTCTTTTACACAGGCATATACGCATCTTCTGCATCCGATACATCTTGATAAATCAAGCGCATAGCCAAATTCTACTCCATCGGCTGCAGGTTCATCTGTTACATGGAATTCTTTACCATACTTGGCTGTGTATTTTTTTTCCAGGGCCTTTATAATATCATCTTTCTCTTTTTTAGATAAGGTTCTGAAATTTTTCTGTAAAAATTCTTTCATTGTAACCTGGCCGCATCCGGAAAGCGCTAAAGAACCAACTGCAAATAATGACAGGTTCTTTAAAAATTTTCGACGGCCTGAATAATTAACTGGTTTCTTCATAAATATCAGTTTTTACCCATTTCTATTTAATTTGTTCATCCTCCCTGAACGGAGGAGGTTCCGGTTTAATAGGTTTAAATTTAGGAGAATGAGGATTATGACAACTTACACATAGATAGTACTGCTTTGGCCCATTCCAGTATCCGGTTCTTTTTCCATGAACTCCTACCTTCCAATCCCTTAATTTATCACCATGACACTGACCGCATAACTTATAGGATTCCTTGAAATCCAGTAATTTCCCGCTGGCAAGTCTTAATGAATCCCTGTTATTAAGATCATGGCAGTCGAGACACCATCGGTTCTTGCTGTCATGATTAAATATTTCCGTAATATCTTCATGCCATGTCAAAGTTCTTCTTACCGGATTTGGTTTTTGAAATGCATGACAGTCATTGCATGGGAAAATGCCATCGGAAAACGGAGGAGGAGATACGGCAATTTCTTCATGACTTTTGTTAGCCGCACCCTCCAGGGGGGATGTAACAGTCTGACCTAAATTATATACTTCGGGTGTATCGTTACAACTGATAATAATAATAGACACTGACAAAAAAAGTAAGGAATGTATTTTAAATAATGTTTTGAAGATATCTTTCATCTTTTATTGCTTTTTCAATTAACATAACATTTTTAAAAAAGGGACTAATTGTCAGAAGTAAAGAACATTAAGCATGTAATAAGATATTCTGAAACAGCCAATATACTAATTTAAGCACAATATTGAATTATTTTCAATTTTTGGTATTAAGTTAATCTTTATGAATACTTTAACAGACATCATCATTCTTTATTATATTTGATTCATTGAGAAGATATCTGTTAAATCCGTTTCCCAATAATGAAATTAAGATTAAAAAAATCACGGGTCAATTTAATAATAAATTAAAATCATATTATTATAGGCTCATATTTATCATATACAAATTGGTAATTCGAATAATAATTATACATTTCATGAGTTTCAATTTTTTTGAAAGCAGTTTTTAGTTTATGATTATGGTTTTTATTCTCATATTGCATCTGAAAAATCAGGTTTCTGCATTCTTGGCAGACCATGAATAAAATAATTTTCATAATATGGCCGATCTGGAAAATGAATTGGAGAAAATTGAAAAGCGCCTGAAATCATTAGAAAAAAGGCTGGGCCGGTTGGAATCTGCATCTGTATTAAGAGGGGGTGAAAATCTGGATAATTATGAAGAGAAAGTTCAGACTTCGGATCAGTCTCTTAATTCGGACCTCACGGATGAAGAAGAAAAAGGTCTTGAATCACAAATCGGACGAATTGGCCTGGCCTGGCTGGGAAATATAGTTCTTCTCTTTGGCTTTGTCTTTCTGATACAATTACTTATGATTCAGGGACACAGTTACTATTCAATTCTGCTTGGATATGTTTCTGCCGGTTTAATTTACTTATTAGCAAATTATTTAAAGAAATCAAATGTTCACCTGGCATTTATGTTTAAGATGAATGCCCAGATACTGCTTTTTTATATCACTCTCAAGTTGCATTTTTTCACCAATTCACCGTTACTTTCAAATAAAACTATTTCTTTAATTCTCCTGTTATTACTTATTGCTCTTCAGGGATATTTATCATTTCGCGAAAAATCCCAGGCTTTTGCTGCGTTATCTGTAATTTTTGCGCTGACAACCGGGATTGCAGGTGATTCAGCAAATATTATTCTGCCTTTGGTATTTCTTACAGCTGCTGGTTGCGTTTATTATTATTACAGGTTTAACTGGAAACACTTACTTATTGCAGCAATTATTCTTACATACAGTTCTGCTTTTATATGGCTTCTCGGAAATCCAGTCGTTGGCCATCCCTTGAAACTTATACCACTTCAAAATTCAGGTGTAATTTATTTTTTGGGAGTATCAGCAGTTTATTCCATTCCATTACTGCTAAGGAGGAGCGATGGATCTGCTGATAATTTTTTAACAGGAATTACATTACTCAATGGGATATTATATACTCTTCTGCTCATATTTGTTGCCTTAGGATTTTTCAGCAAAACTTATGTAGTTCTGTTCTCTGTAATAACTATTGCCTGTCTTATATATTCCATAATTTTGCATTCCAGGTATGAATGGAACTTTGCATCAGCTTTTTACGCATTATATGGTTTTATGGCGATGAGTATAGCTCTGTTTGGGCTATATGGATTTCCAAAGGTTTATCTGCTTCTTTCGGTTCAAAGCCTTGTTGTAGTTTCAATGGCATTATGGTTTCGCAACAGGGTGATCGTAATCATGAATAGTATATTGTTTCTCATAATCCTGCTGATATATCTTTTCTCATCAAAGTCCGTTGAGGGAGCTAATATTTCATTCGCTCTGATTTCTCTCATTTCGGCCAGGGTAATAAACTGGAAGCATTCCCGCTTACAAATTAAGACTGACATGATAAGAAACCTGTATATGATTGAAGGGTTTTTTATGGTGCTTTTCGCATTATTCCACGCTATTCCCAGGCAATTTGTAACATTTTCCTGGACAATAGCCGCACTTCTTTATTTTTTAATAAGCTTGCTTCTTAAAAATGTGAAATACAGATATATGGCGCTTGGAACCCTGATTTGTGCAGCTGTTTATCTGTTTATAGTTGACCTTGCGAGGATTGAGCTGATATACCGTGTACTGGCATTACTTTTCCTGGCTGCCTTATCAATAGGGATCTCAATTTACTATACCCAGAGGATTAAAAAACCCGGTAATTAGAAACAATTTCATCGTTAAAGCATATTCTCACCTAATTATAATATGCATTAAAAAAAATCCTTTTAATTTGTAATCTTCAATTTTTCTAAATGAAAAGAATTTATTTTTTGTTCATTTTCCTGGTTCTTTGTTTCAGCGGTTATACGACTATGACTGCTGTTGCCCAGTTAAATAAGGAAACCGCCGGGGGTTTATCAGCTGTCAGGGATACTGTTCCACTGCATGAGAATTTTTCTGAACAATCTACGTGGATTATGGGTTACTTTACCCGGAACAGGCTGACCAGTCCTCCATATTCCACATGGTTTCTTAAAGGATATGATGATTATCAGATGAATAGTAATGCGATCAGCAAATTGCTGGAAATAGGGACAGACGGGATTACCATAAAAATTGTAATGGGGACATGGTGTCCTGACAGCAGAAGGGAAACCCCACGTTTTCTGAGAATACTGGATGCCTGGCATTTTCCTGAAGAAAGAGTTACTTTTATAGGTGTGGATGATTTAAAGCAGTCGCCGGTTGGTGAATACTCCAATCTGGATATCCACAGAGTGCCAACTTTTATTATTTATAAAAATAATATTGAAGCCGGACGCATCATTGAGAATCCTTCGACGTCTTTAGAACAGGATATGGTAAACATCCTTAGCAGGAATGAATAAAAACAAATAATTTTAATATCATGGAAGAGGTACGAAACAACACGGGTCAAAATCTGGGGATTGCTGCACTTATTACAGCAATAATAACATTTGTCCTTGCAGTCATTCCCTGTGTGGGTCTGATTGCTATTATACCCGGTATCATTGCAATTATTCTTGCATCGGTTGGTCTTTCCCAGGCATCAAGAAATGATTCTCCTAAGGGAGTACTGATTGCCGGACTGATAATCGGGATAATTGCTACAATGATTTCTTTTTCGCAGATATTTGTTGCAGGGAAGATCGCCCAACATGCCGGTAAATGGCCGGGAGACATTCAGAATGTCATTAATGATGTGCAGGATAATGTAATGAAAAATCTTGAAGATGCAAATGTCTCCATTAAGGTTGAAAGCAATGGCGACAAAGTTGAAATAACAACCAGTCCCAAGAAAGAAGATATGGAGCACAAGCTTGAAGATCTTGAAGGCGGAAACAAACAAAAGGAAGATACTTTGCAAAAGAATGACACTTTACAAAAGAAAAAGTAATTCAAAGCTGACTTTTAAGGCAAGGATCAGAAAAGAACCTTACCTTATTATCAATATATTTTTTGCCGGGGTAATATTGCTGATAATAGCTTACTCCGGCATTTTTTCTCCCGAAAAGAATAACTACCCGGTTGTGTGTATACATGAAAAACTTACCGGTCAGCCATGTGTCTCATGCGGGTTGTCTCATAGTTTCTCCCTTATTGTACGAGGCAGGATAGATGAGGCATTCAAATGGAACATATATGGTCTGAGAGTGTTCCTTTTTTTCTTTTCACAGCTTATTCTCAGAATTGCCTTCTCAGCTTTCTATATTAAATATCCCGATACCCGCAAACAGTTGATCATTATCGACTGCATCGGATCGGGACTGATCTTCCTTATTGCATTCTGGCCGTTTATAGCGAGAATATTTTCAGGTTTGTAAAATATTTAGTCTTCAAGATCATTCAAAATATCGTAAAGCAAACTGCTTTCAAAACCTTTTGATAATCCGTACCGCAATAGCTTTGCCTTCAGGTCATACTGATTTTTAGCTCTCACTGTCTTTCTGTGTCCCTGGATAAGCTCTTTCAAAAATTTTATATATGACTCATTATCTATTATATCAAGTGCTGAATTTATTAAATCATGAGGGATCTTCCTGCTTTTTAAATGGGCCGCGATTTTAACTTTGCCCCACTTGTTATATTTAAATTTATCCCTCACATAAGCTATTGCATATCGTGACTCGTTTATGAAATTTTCTTTGATCAGGACAGAAATTATCTTTTCGGAATCCCTGTTACTTACCTCCCATGCTTGTAATTTTTTACGTATATCATCGATACAATATTCCCTTCGGGAACAGTGAGCCATCGCCCTGGCGAGTGCAGTTTTATATAGTGTATTCTCAGACATCTTTTATTCCTTTCACAATCCTGTCCTTATTATTTATATCCTTAATTACATTAATTCCCCTGTAACCGGCAGATCCAAGTAGTTCTATCATTGAAGACCCCATAACCTCATTTATCTCGAAATACAGTCTGCCACCCGGGAGGAGAATTGTTTCTGATGCTTTTAATATGGCACTGTAAAACATCATTGGATTCGAATCCGGGACAAAGAGTGCTCTGTGAGGCTCAAAATCGAGTACATTCCTGTTCATCGACTTTTTTTCGGAATCACGAACGTAAGGAGGATTGCTCACTATAATACCTGCCTTTCCAACTGTTTTATTATTTAAAGTAAATATATCACTTTTCAAAAAAGATACATTCACCCCATTTAGTAAAGCGTTTTCTCCTGCCATTGAAACAGCACTTTCGGATATATCAATGCCCGTGACCGATGAGCCAGGAATATTGGCAGCAAGAGCAATAGCTATACAACCGGAGCCACTGCCAAGATCAATTATATTCCCCCTGTAATTCCTGTTTTCAGATATGATAAGATGAACCAGCTCTTCTGTTTCCTGGCGCGGGATCAGAGTTTCGCTGTTCAGCCTGATTTTACAGCCGTAGAAATCCGTTTCTCCAAGTATATACTGAACAGGTTTACCGGTTTTAAGCTCATTACTGATTTCAATAATTCTTTCAACCTGCAATTTGCTGACAGGTTCATCAGAATTATATAACTGATGCAACTTTGAGACTCCTGTTACAGTCTTAATGATAATATTTATAAGGGAACTTGTTTCCGGTTCCCGGTAGATTTTATCAAGTTCCTTTAAAAGATAAAACCTGATATCTTTAATTGTGTGTATATTGACACTCATAAGTCAAATTTAGTGTTTTCAGTTAAATGGGAGAGAATGACGATAATAAATTCATGAGAAGATGCCTTGAGCTTGCTTCAGGTGCTGAAGGCATGACTTATCCAAACCCTCTGGTAGGGTCAGTTATTGTTCATGATGGTAAAATTATTGGAGAAGGTTACCATCTTAAAGCAGGTAGGCCTCATGCAGAAGTTATTGCAATAAACAGTGTCGCCGATAAATCAAAATTGAAAGATTCAACTTTGTATGTCAATCTTGAACCATGTTCTCATTTTGGGAAAACACCTCCCTGTTCTGATTATATTATAGCCGGTTCTATTCCAAAAGTAGTGATTGGTACAATTGATACAAGTGAAAAAGTATCAGGTGAAGGAGTTAAGAAACTAAAAGCAGCAGGTTGTGAGGTTGTTACAGGTGTTATTGAGGAAGAGTGCAGGTGGCTTAACAGAAGGTTTTTCACCTTTAATGAAAAAAAGAGGCCCTATATTACACTGAAATGGGCTCAGAGTGCTGATGGATACATAGATATATTGAGATCGGATGATAATAAAACAGGACCGCACTGGATATCGGGTAAGCCTGAAAGAGTGCTTGTACATAAATGGAGAGCTTCGGAACAGGCAATTCTTGTAGGAGCCGGAACTGTAAGAGCAGACAATCCCAGGCTCAACGTAAGAGAGTGGAAAGGGAATGATCCCCTGAGAATAATCCTCAGCGCTTCGGGAAAGCTGGGGGCTGATCTGACAGCTGGAGAAGCTAAAAGCACGCTGATAGTATTTACTCATAATATTCAGATGAAGATACCTGATGCCAGAATGGTGAAACTGAGCGACAACTCTCCTTCCTCTTTTCAGATAGTGGAATATCTGTACAAAGAGGGAATACAATCGTTATTCATTGAGGGAGGCGCAAAAGTACTTAATCATTTTATAGAGAGCGGTTTATGGGATGAGGCAAGAGTATTCAGGGGGAATCGCTTTTTTAATTCAGGAATTCAGGCTCCACTGATACCAGGACATCCGGATTCTGTTGTTGAATATAGTGGCAGTACTCTCGAGACGTATTGGAACACACCAAAAAAGGATTGATATATTATTAATAAATATTTGTATTTTTGATAGTTGATAGGAGTTAAAAATTAAGTTATACGATTATGAATAAGAGAATATTTTTTATGGCAATCTTAATGTCGCTGGTGACACTAAGTGTTTTTGGTCAGAATGCCAGGAAGTATTACAAGGCCGGAAAGGAATTTGTTGAAAACCTGAAATACGAAGATGCAGTTGCGCAATTTACAAATGCAATCAATCTTGAGCCTTCCGATGCCGATTATTATTATGCCCGTGGCCAGGCTTATGAACAGCTGTTAAAATATTCAGAGGCCAAAGCCGATTATGAAAAGGCAATCGTATTTGAACCAAAGAATGTTGACCTGGTAATCAGTATCGGAGCCCTGTGCAATAAGACCGATAATTATGATGAGGCCCTGAAATACCTTAATCATGCATCTGCCATGGATAAACGCAATTCTAAAATATATCCTGAAAAGGTAATCACTTTATATAACCTTGAAAAATATGATCAGGCTCTGAAAGTTTCAGATACTGCTCTGATAATTAAGGATACTCCCATGGATTATTATTGGAGGGGTCTGATATACAGGAGATTGAATAACGACGTGCTGGGGAAAAAGGAACTGGAGAAAGCAATCTCAAAAGACAAGAGACTGCCTGAACCCAGGCTTGAGCTGGCACGACTCCTTACTAACATCGATCCCAAGGAAGCTATGGACCAGTGCAATGAGGTACTTAGATATGATGACAGAAATACTGATGCCTATCTCGTAAGAAGCGATATTTATAAAAGGAACCTTGATTATCCGAATGCAATAAACGATATCTCGAAAGACATAATAATTGATCCGTCAAATTCCGATTTTTATTATGCACGTGGCAAATGTTACATGGAATTTAACCAGCAGGCAAATGCAGTTAACGATTATACAAAATTTATTTCTCTCAGGCCCGATGATCCTGCCGGTTATGCAGCCAGGGCCCAGGCCTATGAAGGAATATTGAATTATGATAAGGCAATTGCTGACTATAATAAAATTACCAGTCTCTCGGAATTTGACATGAGAGCCCGCAAATTGCTGAAAGAGGCTCAGGACAGGCTATACGAGTTAAACCGGGAAACAGTGCCGCCAAGCATATCGATCCTTAGCCCTGTTCCGGTTGCGGATACAATAGAGATAAAAGGGGACAATACCTCCCTTATTATTTCAGGCAAGCTTAAGGACCAGAGCAAAATTAAGTCCATGACAATCAATAATGAACCGGTGACCATTGCGGAAAAAAACGGGCAATATGATTTTTTGGCAAACATAAATGTTGAAGGAGTAAATAGAATTACGATATCTGCAAAAGACGACTATGACAATGAGAAGGACCTTACCTATGCTCTTAAGAGGACCGAAATAAATCCCCCGCAAATATATATCATTGCACCATACACATCAGAGGAGGGACAGGTTTTCCTGGATTCTTCCACTCCAAATATTGCAATTCAGGGAAAAATTTCTGACCAAAGCCAGATTAAATCCATTACTATCGGCGATGTTACCGCCAGTTATAACAGGAATGAGTTGAACCCGGCCTTTACAGCAATCCTGAATGTTTCTAATCTGAATAAATTTACTGTGATTGCGGAAGATATTTATGGCAATAAGAAGGAAACAGAATTTACCCTGAACCGCGAAGGGGCAGGTATCGCAGCCAATAATCCCATGGGCAAAACATGGGTTGTTTTTATAGAAAATTCAAGTTATGAAACTTTTGCAAGCCTTGATGGCCCAATAAATGATATTAGTACCATACGGAGAGCCCTGGCTAATTACCAGATAAATAACTTTATTCCCAAGAAAGATATGACCAAGGCGGAATTGGAGAAGTTTTTCAATATCGAGCTTCGCGATCTTGTAAAGAAAAACCAGGTTAAATCTTTATTGATATGGTATGCGGGTCATGGTAAATTCATAAATGATATAGGTTACTGGATCCCAGTTGATGCAAAAAGGGATGATGAGTTTACCTATTTTAATATCAATGCCCTTAAAGCAGGACTTCAGGGCTATGGTGACGGTATTGTCCACACTCTTGTTGTTTCTGATGCATGTGAATCAGGTCCCGGATTCTACATGGCTACTCGAACCGCGCATGATGCCCCGACGTGCGATAATACCCAGGTTGCCGGTGCCAAGTCGGCGCAGGTGTTTACTTCTGCCAATACTGAACTTGCTTCTGATAATTCAAAATTTACGGCAACATTTGCAAACGCGCTTATAAATAACAGAAACGCCTGTATCCCCATTGAGACTATTGTTAAATTTGTTACTGCAGCGGTATCAAGTACCAATGGACAGACTCCAAAATTTGGAAAGATTCAGGGGCTTGAAGATATGAACGGAACATTCTTCTTTATTGCAAAATAGTAATAGTATGTCAGTCATAAACTTCATTAATCGCCAGGTAAAATTTTTTGGCTGGTCAGTGCTTTTATTGATTCTTACTGTAATACAACTAAAGGCGCAAAAGTATTTTTTTGATAATTATGGTGTAAAACAGGGGTTAAGCGGGCAGAAAGTGTATACACTGTTTCAGGATTCAAAAGATTTTATATGGCTTGGAACAGCTAATGGAGTTTCGAGGTTTGACGGGAAAAAGTTTGAAAATTTTACCTCAAGAAATAATTTGGGTTCCGGAGGTGTGAGATGTATTATACAGGACTCATTGGGATCTATCTGGTTTGGTCATATGAGCGGTGGAGGAATATCAAGGTACGATGGCAGTAAATTTGAACAGATAGCTTTCGATTCTGTCAAAATAACAGGCGATATTAACAGCATTGTAATAAAGGATGGCAAGATCTGGTTTACTTCAAATAGTGACGGAGCAATTCAGGCTGATTTTCCGGTCAAGAATATTAAACATATAAAGGCTAAACTTTACAGAGGAAAAGAAGGTCTTAGCGATCAGGTCTTTGGATCCAAATTAACCAGGGATGGTTCACTTGTATGTATTGCTGATGTCGGGCTCAGACGATATAATAGAGAAGAGGATAAGTTTGAGAACTACAGGATGCCTCATATGACAACCTATTTTAGCTCCACATGCCTTCTTCAGGACAGCAGGGAGAATATATGGTTCGGCACATATAATGGAGGGCTCTATAAGTATATAATGTCTGAAAGCAGGATGGAGTTCATTGACCTGATGAAGCTTGGAGTCTCAAGCAACTTTGTAATGTGTCTTACCGAGGATAGCAAAGGCCGGATCTGGGTTGGGACCTGGGACGGGGGCATAGTCGTTTTTAAGGGGGATAAAATACAGATATTTAATGCAGAAAACGGCCTGAAAGCAACAAGAATATATGCTATAATTGAAGATGTTGAAGGTAATATACTTATTGCCGATCAAAATAACGGTCTTACTATTTTTAAAGGGGATGCCTTTGTTACAATCAATGAAAAAGAGATATTACCTGACCCTAATGTCAATGCAATTTACCAGGATAGATCAGGAGAAATGTGGTTCGGCACCAATGCCGGTATTTCGAAATATTTGCCATGGTCCTTTAAAGCCCCGGTGATATATAATGAAGCTAATAATTTAATCTACCAGGATATCAGGTTTTTCAGACAGGATAGTGCCGGTAATTTGTGGGTTGGGGCTAATGAAGGAGGTGTGATACTTTACAATATGAAGACCTCAGAATTTGAAGCTCAGCCGTATATAAACTCAACTCTTCCCCGCGACGGACAGGTAACAGCTCTTGAAATTGACAGGGAAAACCATCTTTGGATTGGAACCCAGGAGGGTGTTGATGTTGGGACAATTGGTGAACAGGATTTCCAGCGATATACCCTTCTTGACAGCCTGACTGTCTTCAATATAACATCCCTTTATTGTGATCCGCATGGTGATATGTGGATTGGGGCAGAACCAAAAGGAGACAAACCCGGTCTGATAAAATATGAAACTGTTAGAAAGGATTTTAAACCCATAAATGTTTTCCGGGGCATTATACCAAAAACAATGGTGATGGACAGTAAAGGGGTACTATGGACAGGTACCAGCGAGGGATTACTGGCATTCAGGAATGATTCTATATTAAAGTCGGTTACCCAGGACGACGGGCTTCTTTCTAATAATATAAATCTTTTGGCCATTGATAAAGATGGAAGTATTTACATTGGTACCAATAATGGGTTGAACAGGTATTTCCCCAACACTAAAAGAATATTTTCCTATACTGAAAGAAACGGCTTCCCCGGGATTGAAACACGACCAAATGCTGTATATAAAGACTCATCCGGTGATTTATGGTTTGGAACAGCAACCGGGGCTACACGTCTCGATCCTGAAAAGACTTCAACAGATGAGATGGAACCTCTTACCCATATTATGGGGATGAGAGTGAACTATGAGTCGAGGGAAATGGTTCCGGGTATGAAACTAAATTATAATGAGCGATCAATACTGTTTGACTATTACAGTATTTGTCTTACTAACCCGGATGTTGTAAAGTACAAAGTGAAACTCGAGGGTGCAGATGATGATTGGCGTCCGGTGACAGATCAGACACGTGCAATATATTCTGCCCTGCCTCCCGGGAAATATACATTCATGGTTATAGCCAGCAACAGTCATGGAATATGGAACAGTAAACCTGTTACATTTCATTTTATTATAAAACCTCCCTTTTATCAGACATGGTGGTTTATCATGATTGTAGTTGTTTTTACGATCCTTATTATTGTGGCATACATTAATATAAGGGAACAGAATCTGAAAAAGGAGAAGATTATCCTTGAGCAAAAGGTTAAGGAAAGGACGGCAGAGGTTGTTCAGAAAAGCAAAGTGATTGAAGAGAAAAACAGGGATATAACGGCAAGCATAAGGTATGCCGAGCGTATACAGAGGGCCATGCTTCCGAGGGAAGATATTTTTAAGGAAACTTTTGTGTTGTTTATGCCGAAAGATATTGTCAGCGGGGATTTTTACTGGATGTATGATAACGGAGACTGGCAGTTTATTGCCGCTGTTGACTGCACAGGTCATGGTGTACCGGGAGCATTTATGTCAATAATTGGTCATAACTCATTTAATAAAGTCGTCAGGGAATATGGTCTTACCAGGCCATCAGCAATTCTTGATCAGCTCAATATAGAGGTAATGAAGTCTCTTTTGCAACGTCATGAAAAAGAAATTAAAGATGGGATGGATCTGGCCCTGATAGCTTTTAATAAAAAGAATTTTACAGTTGAATTTGCAGGAGCCTATAACCCGCTGTATGTAGTCAGGAAAGGTGAAGTATTTGTTTATAAAGGTGACAGGTTTCCGATTGGTATGACAACTATGGATGAAAAAAAGACTTTTACAAATCAAACAGTTGATATACAGCCTGGTGATATGTTATATATTTGTTCAGACGGGTACGCAGATCAGTTCGGGTCGCCTGAAGTTAAAAAATTCAAATCAGTTAATGTTAAAAGGCTGCTCTCAGAAATCTGGGATCTCCCGGTGAATGAACAGAAGAATAAGCTGGAAAAGACAATATTGGATTGGAAAGGTGATCTGGATCAGGTTGATGATATTCTGTTCATCGGTACCAAAATACCTGGTAATTAAATTTTTGCAATGCTTCTGGGATCGCGGATCCATTCCTCATTTTTTGTGAGATATTCCATAACTTTTTCAGGAGTATCTGCAATTTCCCACATTCCTTTGTGTTGATATCTCAGGAAATGACCTGAGATCATATGATCGAGGAATTCAACCAGTGAATTATAGAAGCCAAGAGTATTCAGTATTACTATGGGCCCTTTAAAAATGCCCAGCTGTTTAAGTGTTATTGCTTCAGTCAGTTCTTCAAGTGTTCCGACACCTCCCGGGAGAGCCACAATGCCTTCTGCCATTGAGAACATAGTTTTTTTTCTGTCTCCCATATCGGAAGTTATAATCATCTCATTAACATGCGCATGGTCCCATCCTTCATCTTTCATAAAAGACGGAATGACGCCGGTTATTTTACCTCCGTTTTCAAGAACAGAATCTGCCAGCTTTCCCATCAGCCCGATGCCCCCACCTCCGAATATTACTTCCATTTTCTCTCTGGCAAGCAGAAACCCCAGCCTGGAGGCCGCAACCGCATATTCAACGTCAATAAGGCTGCTTGATGAAGCAAAGACACATATTTTCATGTAAAATAATTAAAAAGGCCGTTACAGGTAAGCATAACGGCCATATTTCAACATTAATATTATCAAAGAAGAGCTATAAGTTTTGTCACAAAATTAGCTTTTGGAACAGCTCCAACCTGTTTGTCAGCTATTTTGCCGTCCTTAAAGAAAAGAACAGTTGGGATATTCCTGATTCCGTATTTGGCAGAAACAGCAGGGCAACTGTCCACATCACATTTTGTAACAAGAACTTTACCTGAATATTCTTCTGCAATCTCTTCAACAATTGGAGCAATCATTCTGCAGGGGCCGCACCATTCCGCCCAGAAATCAACAATAACAGTTTTGTCCGATTTTATGACTATTTCTTCGAAATTGCCATCATTTACCTCTAATGCCATAATGAATAATATTTTAAAATTTCAACATTTTTATCAGCCGCAAAGATAGCTAATTAACTTTATATTCTAACCAGGGATGATCTTCAAGGTAAGCTATTAACTCATTGTTTAATCTTACCCGCATAGTCCTTGAAAACATAGGTAGTGAGATTTTATCCTCGGCATCGAGGAAAAGGAATTTCAGTTCTGTTTCTCCCTTGTTATTATTTGTCAGCTCTTTAAGGTCTTTGATCATCTCTGAACTGATATTTTCAGGGTCTATCTTAATTGTAACTGATTTTATAAGTTCATCCTTAACGCTTGATAGCAGATTAATGTTTTTTATCCTGAATTCTATTTCGTCCTCTTTATATTTGCGTTTCTGAACTCTTCCTTTTATCAACAGGTAATATCCTGAAATCAGAAATTTGCTATTTTCAATATAGTCTTTATCGAATAACATGAACCTGAAGGAATCTGAATAGTCCTGGAGGGTGAAAGCTCCATATGGTTTCCCGTTTTTGCCTATCCCGTTTCTTGTATCAGTAACCATACCTGCAACGGTAACATCTCTTTCAAGGTATTCGCGAAGGTTTTGCAGGTCGGCCAGTGTTGCCGTTGCAAAGGTGTTGATTTCAAGTTTGAAATCATCAAGTGGATGAGATGATAAATAGATCCCTATAACTTCCTTTTCCCTGTTAAGTTTTTCCAGTTTAGGCCAGTCGGGGCATTGCGCAGGCTCAGGTTTGATCATATCAAATCCTCCCGATTCGCCGAACAACGATTGCTGACTTGAATTCTTAACTGCTTTGGCGTTATTACCATACCTTATCAGGCTTTCAATAAAGCTCGATCCTTTCGTGTCGAGGGAGAAATACTGGGCTCTTATTATTTCGGGGAAACAATCAAATGCGCCTGCAACAGCCATTGCTTCGAGGTTCTTCTTATTTAATGCGTTAAGGTTTACTCTTTCAACAAGGTCATAAATATCTTTATATAATCCATTACTTTCCCTCTCTTCAATCATCTGAAGCACAGCACTCTCTCCAACTCCTTTTATTGCTCCGAGGCCGAACCTGATATTGCCATCCTTGTTAACTGTGAATTTTACATTACTTTCATTCACATCCGGACCCAGAACTTCCATTCCCATCCTTCGTGTCTCATCCATGAAAGTGGTGATCTTTTTAATATCACTGATATTTCTGCTCAGGACAGCTGCCATGTATTCAGCAGGGTAATTAGCTTTAAGATATCCTGTCTGATAAGCAATGAGAGCATAGCAGGTTGAATGCGATTTATTGAATGCATATTGAGCAAAAGCTTCCCAATCGGACCATATCTTGTTTACAATTTCAATATCATACCCATTTTTCAGACACCCTTCCTGAAACTTAAGCTTCATTTCATCCATAATGGAACGCTTCTTCTTGCCCATGGCTTTCCTGAGGGAATCGGCTTCCCCTTTTGAGAATCCTGCCAGTTCCTGCGATAATAGCATCACCTGTTCCTGGTACACCGTTATTCCATAGGTATCGCTAAGATATTTTTCCATTACCGGAAGTGGTGTGTCAATATTCTCCGTTCCATGTTTCCTGCGGATAAACTTCGGGATATATTCCATTGGTCCTGGCCTGTACAGGGCATTCATTGCTATAAGGTCTTCGAGCCTGTTGGGTTCAAGGTCACGCAGATACCTTTTCATCCCGGTTGATTCAAACTGAAAGATGCCTGTTGTCTCGCCTTTGCTGAAGAGCTCAAAGGTTTCTTTATCATCAAGAGGCAGGGCATCAATATCTATATCTACCCCTTTGGATTTCTTAATGTTATCAATAGCATCTTTAATAATTGATAATGTTTTCAATCCCAGGAAGTCCATCTTAAGAAGGCCAACCGATTCAACATGGCTTCCGTCGTATTGTGTTGCATAAAGATCAGTATCCTTGGCAGTGCACAGAGGTATATAGTTATCGAGGGAGTCTTTTCCTATTATTATGCCACATGCATGGACTCCTGTTTGTCTTACTGATCCTTCCAGTACTTCAGCATACTTTAACGTCTGGGCAATAAGCTTGTTGGATGATTCTTTTTCTTTTGCCAGTTCTGGAACTTCCGAGTAAGCTGCTGAAAGAGTAATCCCGGGTCGTTCCGGTACCAGCTTGGCAAGCCGGTCGGCATCAGGTAATGGCAGTTTCTGGACTCTTGCAACATCCCTGATAGCCATTTTGGCTGCCATTGAACCAAAAGTAATTATATGGGCCACTTTATCGTGCCCGTATTTATTGACAACGTATTTTAATACTGCTTCTCTTCCGTCTTCATCGAAATCGATATCAATATCAGGCATGGAAATACGGTCGAGATTCAGGAACCGTTCAAACAGAAGTCCATATTTAATAGGATCTATGTCGGTTATTCTCAGGCAATAAGCTACTGCTGATCCGGCTGCAGAGCCTCTTCCCGGACCAACTGACACTCCCATCTCTCTGGCTGCACGAAGGAAGTCCTGCACAATCAGGAAATAACCGGGGAATCCCATTTTGGCAATCATAGCCAATTCAAAATCCAGTCTTTCAGTTTGTTCAGTAGTCAGTGTTCCCCACCTCTGAGCAGCACCCTCGTGTGTCAGGAACCTGAGGTATTCATCCTTGTCGGTATAACCTTCAGGCAAATCGAATTCCGGCATTATAGGATCGTGGTCGAGCTTGTATTTCTCGATTTTTGCTACCAGTGTTTCCACATTATCGATAGCTTCAGGAATATCACTGAAGATAGAACGCATCTCCTCCTCAGTTTTAATATATTCCTGTTTTGAATATCTTAACCTGTTTGGATCATCAACATCCTTTGCTGTATTAATGCATATCAGCCTGTCGTGTGCTTCGGCATCTTCGGCATTAATAAAGTGGACATCATTGGTGGCTATGACCTTTACATTATATTTCACCGCCAGCTTTTTAAATGCTTCAATCACCTTTTGTTGAAGCGGAAAGGCAGACCGGTCAGCATCAGGATCATATGTTTCATGCCGTTGGATCTCGAGGTAAAAATCTTCTCCGAAAATATCAAGATAACTCTTCAGGGCTTTTTCAGCACCCTCAGGTGTTCCGTTAAGGATCTCATCCTGAATTTCTCCGGCAAGGCAGGCAGAAGAAGCAATAAGTCCTTCGCTGTACTTTGCCAGAATTTCCTTGTCAATCCTTGGTTTATAGTAAAATCCTTTTATCCATGCAATTGAAACAAGCTTAACAAGGTTTTTATATCCGACAAGATTTTTAGCCAGCAAAATAAGATGATCGCCCGATCTGTCCTCTTTCCCGCTTACTTCACCGATAGATCTTTTTGCAACGTAAATCTCACAGCCGATTACAGGTTTTATCCCCTTTTTAGTTGCAGTGTTATGAAATTCTTTAACTCCGAACATATTTCCATGATCGGTGATGGCAAGAGCTTCCATTCCCAACGATTTGACCTTGTCCATAAGCAGGCTGATACTGGACGCTCCATCCAGTATAGAGTATTGAGTATGAACATGTAAGTGTGAAAATCCTGCCATTTTTCAGAATATTAAAAACCAGTTTCAACAGGTAACAAAAATACGTAAAATAGAATTAAGATTAGGCACTTGTGAATATCTGTGGAAAAATAATCCGTTGAATGAAAATTGATAATTGTTAAGCGGAATCTGCATTCTGTTAATTGGGATAAAATTGCTTTCAGCTAATGATTTATTTTGTTAAGGTGACTAGTTCACAGTTTAATAAGACAGTAAAAAGGAATCATAAGTTCCTCAGTATTTTAATTAATCTAACCTAAATGTTATGAGAAAAGCTCTCTTGTTATTTTTAATTTTTTGCGGGTTTTCGTTTTCGGCGATGGCTCAGCAGAAGATAGTTACAGGTACTGTTACCGCGGTTGAAGAAGGACAACCCGTTATCGGATGTACAGTACAAGTGAAAGGAACAACTATTGGTATTTCTACTGATATAAACGGTAAGTATACCCTGGCTGTTCCTCAGAACGCTACAACCCTTGTTTTTTCATATATAGGATTGAAAACGCAAGATGTTGAAATCGGCACCAGATCAATTGTGGATGTCAGCATGGAGCCTGATATCCTGGGATTGGACGAAGTCGTTGTTACTGCTTTAGGCATTTCACGGGAGAAAAAAGCCCTTGGTTATGCAGTACAGGATGTTAAAAGTGATGTAATTGAACGAGCCGGCAATACTGATTTGTCAGGAGCCATGCAGGGTAAGCTTTCGGGTATCGACATTAAACCGTCAAGCGGTATGCCAGGGGCATCATCGCAGGTTACTATTCGCGGCGCCCGCTCATTTACCGGGAATAATTCACCTCTCTATGTTGTCGATGGTATGCCAGTTGCCTCCACAGCTGATATACAATCAGGAGCAGGAGGTGACTTTTCCCAGTCAGGATATGGTGTAACCGGATCAGATCTTTCAAACCGTGCAGTTGATATTAACCCTTCCGATATTGAGAGTATCGACATACTCAAAGGTCAGGCTGCAGCTGCCCTATACGGTATCAGAGCCTCGAATGGAGTAGTGATTATTACAACAAAGAGTGGCAGAAATAATGCAATTGGAAAGCCGGTTGTATCAATTTCTCATATAAGCAGTTTTTCAAAGGTTTCCAGAACACCTGATTACCAGTCTACATACGCTCAGGGTACTTATGGAGCCTATGTGCCAAATTCGGCAATGTCGTGGGGGCCAAAGATAAGTGATCTTCCGGATGACCCGGTAAACGGAGGCAATAGTAACGGTCATCCGGGAATGTTCTATGTTCCCCAGCTGGCAACTGCACAGCTTGATCCATGGGCTGTTCCCCAGGTATTTAAGAACTGGTCTGATTTTTACAAGACAGGTTATTCCATAACCAATAATATAAATGTCAGCCAGGCAGTGGAAAAAGGAAATTTTGCACTGGGTTTAAGCGAGACATCCCAGAGTGGTATTGCAGAACCAGCCGGGATGAACAGGTGGAACGCAAAAGCTTCTGCAGAAAGAAAATTAAATGACAACTTCAATATTGGTTTCAGCTCAAACTTTTCGCAGACCGATATTGATAAGCTTTCATCAGGTAATGACGCATCGCTGGCAGGGGTACTGGCAGCACCGACGACTTATAATCTGAAAGGATATCCTTATAATGTTCCGGGTGATCCTTATACCCAGATATATTACCGTGGTGTGAACCCTTTTGACAACCCACTGTGGGCTGCCAAACATAATGTCTTTAATGAAAAGACGAACAGGTTTTTTGGGAATGGTTATATAAACTATATCGCCAGGTTTAATGATATAATGAATATAAAAGTGCGCTACCAGTTAGGTATCGATTCATATACAACCAATTTCCAGGACATTTTCGAGTATGGACATGCGGGAAATACCGGATATATGGATAATTATGGTATTTCATCCTCAACAGTTAACTCTCTTCTTACAGCCACATATGACTGTAAGATTAATAACGATCTTTCCTTTAATGCTCTTTTTGGAAATGAGTTTAACCAGGGTAGTTATAAGACTTATTCCGAGCATGGAGAAGATTTTAATTTTGGTGGCTGGGCACATATCAGAAATGCCAATATAGTCACTGCCAATGAATCTATTAGTCAGGATCGAACAGTTGGTTTTTTCGGAAATTTATCGCTGGCCTGGAAATCGATGCTTTTCCTTAATGCAACAGGCAGGAATGATGTTGTGTCGAGCATGCCCACAAATAATCGGACTTTCTTCTATCCGTCTGCTTCTTTGAGTTTTGTGGCATCCGAACTTGATGCGATCAAAAATCTTGACTGGATTTCGTTTACCAAGTTGCGTTTTTCATACGCGGAGGTAGGGCAGGCAGGTCAGTACTATAAAAATTTCTTTACCATACCGAATTATGCTGGTAGCTGGTGGTCAGGTTCCCCAATACTTTATCCTATTGGAGGAATAAGCTCATATATACCTAATAATATACAGTTTGATCCAAACTTAAAACCTCAGAACACTAAATCATACGAGATTGGTGCTGATCTGAAATTCTTCAATAATCGTTTTGGAATTGATTATACTTTCTCCCGCCAGAATGTAATAGATCAGATATTTAATGTCCCGCTTGCAGGGTCCACCGGTGCGGCTCAGTTATTAATGAACGGTGGTAAAGTGCATACTATCAGTCATGAGGTTATACTATACCTGACACCAGTTGCAACTGAGAATTTTCAATGGAACATGAATATCAACTTCTCAAAAATTGACAATATCGTTGATGAGCTGGCTCCCGGAGTAGGAAGTATCTTTTTAGGAGGTTTTGATATTCCTCAGGTAAGGGCAGGTATTGGTGCTTCTTATCCTGTAATTTATGGTACTTCATTTGTTCGTGATGCGAATAACAAAATTGTCGTCGTTGATAACCCGGGCGCACCTAACCATGGCATGCCAGCAGTCGGGGAACCAAAAGTGATAGCTTCTGTCTCTCCTGATTTTATTCTTGGAGCCACCAATTCATTCTCTTACAGGAACTGGTCCCTGAATGCATTGTTCGAATGGAAAAGCGGCGGTCATATGTACTCAGGAAGCAATGGTCTGCTTGATAATTATGGTATGTCGGCAAGAACAGAAAATCGTGACGCAACTTTTATTTTCGATGGCGTCAAACCTGATGGTACTCCCAACGATATAGTCCGCGGTGGACCCGACGACCCGAGGGCATTACAGGATCTATATACAAATGTACTTTATAACATTGATGAGTATTTTATTTATGATAACTCATTTGTGAAACTCAGGGAGCTCTCACTTAAGTACAAACCTGAGAAGAGACTGTTCAACACAGTTGATCTGGGTGTTTCAGTTTTTGCACGAAATGTTTTGATATGGACTGCACTGCCGAACTTCGATCCGGAATCGAGTCAGGGAAATAATAACATGGGAGGTGCTTTTGAAAGATTTTCCATGCCCCAGACAACCAGCTTTGGGGTTAGTTTAGATATAACTTTTTAAAAATTAATAAAATGAAAAGGCCAATTTATATATTATATACGGCAATCCTGATCCTGTTTATGTCGTCGTGTTCTGAAAAAGTCATGGATGATATAAACAAGGACGTGAACGATCCGACCGAAATGGGATCGAGATTGATAATTACAGATGCAATGACAAGTACTGCATTCTCTGTTACGGGAACCGATTTTACATTTTATGCATCAATCTATATTGAACAAAATGTCGGAACGTGGGGTCAGTTTTATAATGCTGAGATAAGATCAGCAGAGCCCACAAATTCAACAACCTATAATAATACATGGGATGCAACCTATCAGACTCTCTACAACCTGAAGGTGATTATTGATAAATGCTCAACAGGTGGTTCCGAAGAGGGCAATTATCATACCCTGGGTATTGCACAGGTACTTACAGCATATAACCTGGCAATATTGACGGATGTAATGGGGGACGTCCCATGGAGCGAGGCTCTTAAGCCAGGTGAAATATTTACTCCTCTGCTGGATCAGCAGGAAGATATATATGTGCAGGTCTTTAATCTGCTTGATGACGCAATAGCAAACCTGGATAAAGATTCTGAATTTCCATCACTGGGTGCTCAGGACCTTATTTATGGTGGCGATATTGACCTGTGGAAAAAATTTGCTTATGGATTGAAAGCCCGGTACACAATGCGACTTTCGTACAGGACTCCGGCTTATGCTGATGTTATCAGCTTTGCCAGCCAGTCCTTCAGTTCAAGCGCAGAACAGGCAGAGTTTGTTTATAATGGCACCACAACCAACAGTCCGTTTTACCAAATGTTTCTCGACAGAGATTATTATGGTGCAAGTCAGAGCCTGCATGATAAACTGGTGGAAAGGAATGATCCCAGGGATAATGTTTTTTTCAAACCTTACCCGGGCACGGAAGGAAATGGGATTGTATTTGCTCCCAATGGGAATCCAAACCAGATTCAGGGTTATTATTCAATCTCGGCTATCAGCACAAACACAGCACCTACATACCTTTTAAGCTATCATGAGATTGAATTCTTAAAAGCCGAGGCTTATGTCAGGTTAAATGATATAACTGATGCGGAAGCTTCATTACGGGAAGGAGTTGTGGCAGCTTTTCAAAAGGTGAACATTGGTTTATCCGCTACTGATGCAGATGATTATTTTGATAATAATGTGGCTGCCAAATTCACGGCCAATCCATTATCCGAAATAATGAACCAGAAGTATATTGCTTTTTATGAGGAAGAGGCTTTGGAGGCTTACAATGATTACAGACGATTGAAGGCGATGGGGGATAATATTATCAATCTTGAAAACCCGCTGAATTCAACCTTGTTCCCTCTTCGCTATACCTATGGATCAGATGACGTTACTACAAATCCGAATATTGATACTGCTTATGGTGATGGCACATATGTTTACTCTGAAAATGTATGGTGGGCCGGAGGGACCCGATAAGTTTACACCTCTTGAAAAGTCAAACTAAATAATATTAAAAAAATGAAAAAAAATAATTCATTAATATTAATCTTCACGCTGATCCTGATAGTCTTTGGTTGTGAAGAGATAAAAGATCCGGCAGGGCAGAGAGATGTGGCACCAATACCTATTATTTCAAATATAAATCCTGCAATTTTTGATTCCAAGGATCTCGAAAATTCTTATATAGAATTCGAAGTAAATCTGGCTGCAGGAATACAAGTGGAAAAAGCTGTCATCGAAGGATCTTTTAATGGAAACCTTCAAAGAACAGAAATTGGAGAAATTTCAACTTTTCCTTCAACTATAAGAATATATTCATCTGTTGCTGCCGGGAAAATCGGAATCGTTTTGGATGATATTCATAATGGAGAAGTTTTTACTTTTGAACTTGTAACTACTTACAATGGATTGACCACGCGTTCCAGTGCAGCTATAAATGTACCTGTGGCCTGTGCTTATGATGTGAATCTGGCTACCGGGAGTTATCATTCAGTTTCAGCAGACTGGGCATCTGAAGGGGATATTACTATTACAGCTGATCCTGCAGATCAGTATACTTTGTATGTTACAGGTCTGGAGGAAATGGAAGGACTTGTTGAAGACGTGGGGCCTCTGGTTATGCATATAAATCCAATTGATTATTCGGTAATTGCCGATAAATCCGTCCTGGCATCAGATGCCTGGGGATTTCATAATATTGCCTATTCAGGTAATGGTACCTACAGTTCATGCGATGGATCATTTATAATGTATTTCGAAATTACCACTGATGAGGCTAATTTTGGTACCAATGCATTTACATTTACCAGAAATTAAGGGTAAATTTAATATGAGGTTTTTATTAGAGGCTATCTTAAACGGATAGCCTCTGCTTATTGATATAAATAAGTATTATTCATTTGTTCAATAAAATATTTACTGTTATCTTTGCAGCCACATTTTTAAAAACAGGTTAAATATAAAAGCGTAAGAATTAATGGCAGTTAAAATCAGATTAGCTAGAAAAGGCCGTAAAAAACTGGCCTTCTATCACATTGTGGTAGCAGATAGCAGGTCGCCACGGGATGGCAGATATATTGAAAAGATCGGATCGTACAATCCGGTTACTAACCCCGCAACAATCGAACTCGATTTCGATAAAGCGCTGGGTTGGCTGCAAAATGGCGCAATACCTACAGATACATGTAGAGCTATCCTGTCTTATAAAGGTGTATTGATCAAGAAGCATCTTCTCGAAGGTGTGAGAAAAGGGGCATTTGATGAAGCAGAAGCCACCAGGAGGTTTGAGGAGTGGATGAAACAGAATGAGGCAAAGATCGAATCCAAGAAGTCTGGTCTTGAGAAATCGCAGGATGATGAAATGGGTAAGAGACTCATAGTTGAAAGGGACATTAACGAAGCAAGGGCCGCAAAACTTGCAAAGAGAAATGCAGAACTTGCAGCTAAAGCTGCAGCAGGAGACAAAGAAGAGGTTACAGCTGAAGATGCCGCACCTGTCGAAGAACCAGATGCCGCACCTGTAGAAGAACCAGATCAGGCATCTGTTGCAGAAGTGCAGGATCAGGAACCTGTTGCAGAAGAACAGGATCAGGCACCTGTTGCAGAAGTGCAGGATCAGGCACCTGTTGCAGAAGAACAGGATCAGGCACCTGTTGCAGAAGTGCAGGATCAGGCACCTGTTGCAGAAGAACAGGATAAAGCACCTGCTGCGGAAGATACCACTGCTGAAACAGCTGCAGAGGAAAAACCCCAGGAGTAATAAAGCGGTCAGAAGGATCGTCGATCCAATGGCTTACAGAAGCGACATATTACTGGGAAGAATCACAAAGATCAGCGGTTATGAGGGTGCCGTAACGATCAGACTGGGGAAAAGATTTACTGAAAATATACCCGAAATGGAATCGGTCTTTCTCGAAGTTGAAGGAAGACCGGTTCCTTTTTTTATCTCTTTTTCAGAATACAATGGTGCCGGTATTCTTAAGCTCATGTTCGAAGGCTATGAATCGGCTGAAAAGATAAGAGAGTTTACCGGATGCAATGTTTATCTGACTAAAAACATTCCGGAAACAAGTAAGGCGGATGACATATCCAATATCATCGGATATAATGTTATTGTCCGGCATGACGTTGTCCTGGGTTTCATAAAAGAGCTTATGTCAAATTCCGGACAATGGCTTCTCAAAATCGTTTCTCCACAGAAAAAAGAAATACTCATTCCACTTCATGAAGATTTTATTGTCAGCATTGATCATAAGAAAAAAATCATTGTGATGGATATTCCTGAAGGTCTTTCCGAGATTAACTGATATTTTTAACTGTTTTATGCAGCCTTTTTCCTAAAAAGAGGTCTTTTAAAAGTATCGCATTAAATTCATTAAATCTCGACACTATGAAAAGGAGTATTTTCTTATCGTTTATTATGGTTTTTATGGTAGTTACCTCGTCTTTTGCCGGCAATCAGTCTGATGAAAAGGAGACCAGGGATCTTACCGGTTTTACAAAAGTCAATTTTGGTGTGGCAGGAAATCTGTACATTAATTTCGGTCCTGAATTTAAAGTCGTTCTTGAAGGTGACAGATCATTACTGAATGACATTATAACTGAAGTGAGAGGGGGGAAGCTTATTATCAGAAAGGACAGCTGGCGACTTAGGATGAATGACAGAGTCACAGTATATGTTACAATGCCCGAGATCGATGGATTAGGTGTATCGGGGTCAGGTAAGGCAGAAATAAAAGATGCTGTTAAAACCGGAGATTTGAACCTTAATGTCAGTGGGAGTGGAAAGATCTATACATCCGATCTTACTGCCGACAGACTCGATTGTGGCATCTCAGGTTCCGGTAATATAGAATTAGCAGGTAATGGCAATATTGCCAGGGGTGATATTTCAATCAGCGGGTCGGGCAATTATTCAGGCGAGAAAATAAGTATTGGGGCTGCAGATATATCAATATCGGGAAGCGGAAATTGCACCTGTAATGTTACAGAATCTCTTAGAGCCAGTGTTTCCGGAAGCGGGAATGTTACTTACATGGGTAATCCCAGGGTCGATGCAAGGGTTTCAGGATCAGGCAAGATAAGATCAAGATAACTTATTCCCTTATTATTTTTAATGTACCGTCTTGTTCAAGTTTTATGACCGGTGAAGCAGACTGTTTTTGCCGGTCATCCTGACGGTACTTAACAACATAGTCGGCTTTTTGAACCAGGGACTTATCAATCTCACCGAAATGAGAAGGTGATGGTTTCCCACTGAGATTAGCTGATGTGGAGACGATCGGTTTCATGAAGCGTCCAATCAACTCTCTGCAAAATTCCTCATGACAAATTCTTATCCCGACTGACCCGTCATCGCTGCAGACGCCCGGCGCCAGATTTTTCCCTTCAGGGTATATTATTGTCAGAGGTGTATCAGCAACGGAAATTAGTTCAAATGCTATTTCAGGTATTTCCTTTACATATCTTTCGAGCATCTGTTCATTATTGATAAGAATAAGCAGGCTCCTGGACGCAATCCTGGATTTTATTTTGAAAATCTTCTCAACTGCAGAGGAATTGGTGGCATCACATCCAAGACCCCATATTGTATCTGTGGGATAAAGGATTATACCACCGCTTTTCAGAGTGTTCAGCGATTCTTTTATATCTTCATGGGAAAGCATAAGCTTATTTATGCCCGGCCACATCGTTTCGGTTGAGCTGTCTGAGCATCCTGTATTTGTTGAATGCTGATTTAGCATAGAGTGAACAGATCAGGTATCCGTTATATCCGTCGAGAAAGCCTCTGTTTATTATGTAAGATCTGAAAAACCCCCAGATAGAATGTATGTACGGAGTGAAAATGTAGGCTTTTCTGCCTGCCTTATGAAACTCTTCAGCTCCAATCCTGGAATACTTTTCCATCTTGGCGATGTGATCCTGCCTCGAAGTAATAGGCCAGTGAAGGAGATCTCCTTTTAGTTTACCTATAGTGGCACCATTTGAAAGAATGAATCTTTCATGTAGATTGAGTTTTCCCCATTTTCCATGATCGGAAAAGAATAACCTCAGCTGCCTGTCGGGATACCATTCCGAATAACGAATCCATTTACCGCAATAGTAGTTTCGTCTGTTGAACAGGTATCCGTCAAAGTCCCACTTGTCTTTAATAGCGAGAATGGATTCTCTGAGTTCAGTGCTTAAAGCTTCATCAGCGTCAAGAGAAATGATATTTTTATATGTGGCGAAATTAAGCGCAAAATTCTTCTGATCGCGAAAACCTTCAAAGGGGTGCTTTATAAACCTGACATTGTACTTCCTGCAAATTTCTTCCGTACTGTCAGTGGAAGATGAATCAACAACAACTATTTCATCTGCAATACCATTGAGAGAGGAAAGGCATTTGTCTATAAATTGTTCTTCATTATAAGTTATAATAACTGCTGATATTTTAGGCATACAATAGCATTAATTAGGATTGCATTCAAATTTACGATAAAATAGACAACTGGCAATTCTTTGTACAATGTATTTTTAAATCTATGGGTTACAGTAGTCTTTCTTAAGTGTTACTTATCTTTATATATTATCAAATATCATGCCGTGATAAAATGACCTATCGGGAAATCATAGTGACAGATTTCCCAGTCGTTCAATAGCTTTCAGCACGTTTTCATGTGTGGCGAAAGAAGAAAACCTGAAATACCCTTCTCCGGATGGTCCAAATCCTGATCCCGGAGTACCGACAACCCAGGCTTCATGCAGAAGCTTGTCAAAAAGGTCCCACGATTTAATTTGCCTGCCCGATTTTACCCATACATAAGGCGCATTGATACCACCAAAGACCTGAAATCCTATAAGGGCAAGACTCTCACGCAGGATTTTAGCATTGTTCATATAGTAATTAATTGTAGCCCTCACTTCTTTTTTCCCTTCAGGGGTAAAGATGGCTGCAGCGGCTTTCTGAACAGGGTAGGATACACCATTGAATTTTGTGGTATGTCGTCTGAACCATAGGGGGTGCAGGGGTTTCAATGTACCATCCGCGGATGAGGCAACAAGATTTTTTGGGATGACCGTATAAGCACAGCGTGTGCCCGTGAATCCTGCCGTTTTTGAAAAACTGCGGAATTCGATAGCTACTTCTCTTGCTCCTTCAATCTCATATATGGAGTGCGGAATTTCGGGGTCAGAAATATAAGCCTCATATGCTGAATCATAAAGTATGATGGCCCTGTTCTTAATTGCATAATCGACCCATCTTTTTAACTCCGGTTTGCCCGCAGTTGTTCCTGTTGGATTGTTAGGATAGCAGAGGAAGATTATATCCACTTTCTTTTTCGGAATTTCCGGGATAAAGCCATTTTCAGCATTACATGGCAGGTATTCCAGCTTGTCGTAGTAGCCATTTCCCAGGTATTCCCCGGTCCTTCCTGCCATTACGCTGGTGTCGATATATACAGGATAAACAGGGTCCTGCATGGCAATAACATTATTAAGTCCAAAGATATCCAGAATATTGCCCGTATCACATTTTGAACCATCCGAAACGAAAATCTCGTCGGCACGAATATCAGCTCCACGATCGTGGTAGTCATTTTTTGCAATAGCTTCGCGCAGGAAATCATAACCTTGTTCGGGCCCATACCCTTTAAATGTTTCAACTTTCGACATTTCTTCAACGCCTTCATGGAAAGCACGTACGACAGATGGTGCAAGTGGCTGCGTTACATCTCCAATACCCATTTTGATAATGTCAGCCTCCGGATGTTCTTTCTGAAATTCTCGAACCCGACGTCCAATTTCAGGGAAAAGATAACCAGCCTGAAGTTTAAAATAATTATCGTTAATCTGCGCCATTTTATATAATTTTGCCGCAAATATATTAAAGTTAGTTTTCATCCTGAAAGAATGAATTATATTTATTCCAATGTAAGCAGTGAAAAGAAGTTTTTTGGCAATAAACGACCCGATTATGCTGACCCGATATTACCCTGAAGAAATTTATACTTTAGCAAATAGCCAATATCGTTAATGATGGAAAGAAACAGTTTTGTAAAGATGCATGGACTGGGCAATGAATATATTGTCCTGAATAGTAATCTTATTGATTTCCAGCTCACTAGGCAGACTATAATGCGTTTATGCAACATCCATTTGGGGATCGGTTCCGATGGCATTGTTTTGATGGTTCCGTCGACAAGAGCAGATTTTGGTTTCAGGGTTTATAATCCCGATGGTTCGGAAGCGGAAAAAAGCGGGAACGGGCTTCGTATTTTATGCAAGTATCTCTATGATTATGGCCATGCAAAGACCCGGCAATTTTCTGTGGAAACTTTGACCGATATTGTTTATGCCGAAATTGTTGAAGAAGAAAAAGGAAAAGCACTGCTTATCCGTGTGGATATGGGAAAGGCAATCTTTGCATCGCGCGATATACCGGTTAATTCAGATCAACAGGAATTCCTCGGGCAAAAAATAATGGCAGGCGATAAGGAATTCGAAGTGAATTGTGTATCGGTAGGCAACCCGCATTGTGTTGTCATCAAACAGGAGCTGGATGAGAACGAAATCCGCACCTATGGTCCTTTACTGGAAAATCATCCATTGTTTCCCAACCGTATCAATGTGCAATTTGCCAGGGTCCTTTCCGATCGCGATGCACAGATTCTGATCTGGGAACGGGGAGCTGGTTATACTCTGGCATCCGGAAGTTCATCCTGTGCAGCATCATGCATTCTTGTAAAAAGAGGTCTGATCAAAGGCGATCTTACTATGCATATGCAGGGAGGAACATTGAAAATACAAATCGATAAGGACTGGAATATTCACATGACAGGCGAAGTACGCGAAATTGCGCGGGGAATACTGAGTGATGAAATGCTGGAAGATCTGAATAAACCCTTTTAGGACACTGATCTGTTGAATAAATAGCATTCTTTCATTGTGTAAATTGTAAAAAGTAGCTTAAATTTGATATAGATTCAATTATTTGATCTTTGAAATAATTGTTGCCGGGTATATTATTGTACAATCAAATACATAAATTCATGAGTAAGTACATTTATTTGACCTGCAATCCTGAAGCCCTGGTGGCTTCTATGCTTCCTCCTGAAGGTTTTGGTCTCTACCTGTCAACAGGGACCAAGAAGCGTAATAAAGCCCAGACAATTTTCTTTGAAGTTGATCTGGGAAAGATTGAAAAGCTTATTGATACGGAGAGTTTAAATAAGCGCTGCGTGGCAAAGCCAGACGGAAGCCCCAAAAGCTCCGTTTATCTTTCGGTATACAAAGTATTGGAAATGATACCTCTGGATGCTCTTAAAAGTCTTTATCTGACAACCGATCATGGTCTTGCACTCGAATTAAAACAAGCAGCTTACGACAAAACAAAAGAACCTTTAAACGATCTGCATCTTTACCAGGAATTAAGTCCGGTAACTCCTCTCGTGGCAAGCAGCCTGGCTCCTTCAGCATTTCTTAAACGACTTACTGACGGGTCCATTCCGATTGTTCTGCCAAAACTCTTTTTTGTTGAATTGAAGCTCGGTGAACTGGCTACAAATCCACTGGAAGGTTCCGCGGAACATCTCCCATACTCAAATATAGGACATATGAGAGATTGCCTTGAAATAATAAGGGGAGAATATGAGAAACAAATGAAAACAGTTCATCGTATTTTCTCCGGGGAACTTCTTTACCGGACCATTGAAACCGGATTTTATATAGGTGCAAAAGACAACTTCCTTTTTTATCCCTATCCCAAAATGTCAGAACTGGAAAAAATTAATTACAATTTTTTCAGGGGCATCTAGCCCGTAACAATAGACTGACAGGTAAATAATAAACCGGATGGGGCTGCTGAAAATGTTCTTTGTGCGACTTTGTGCTAACCTTTGTGACCTTAGTGTTAAAACCTAAATCATTGAACCACAAAGAATCACAAAGTACATCACTAAGGAACACTAAGGGATTAAGTCAAAAAACTCACTTTTTCAACAGCCTCATCTTATTTAACACAGTTTATTTTAATATTATTTTTTTTTCATTTGAATTATTGAAAAACTCGTATAGTTTTGTACCGGTGAATTTTTGTTCATTTCTAAACCTTAATTTTTTAATTTAAAAACAGATAACATGATTAGTAGTATTTTTTGGATTGTGCCGGTTTCAGCGCTTCTCGCTCTGTTATTTGCCTGGATCTTTTACTCAAGCATGAAAGCTCAGGAGGAAGGAACAGACCGGATGAAAGAGATAGCTGAGTATGTCAGGGAAGGAGCCATGGCTTACCTGAGACGTCAGTATACTGTTGTAACAAAAGTATTTTTAATTCTTGTTGTGCTTTTAGGTATACTGGCATACATGGGTGTTCAGAACCCTTTTGTCCCAGTTGCTTTTCTCACCGGGGGGTTCTTTTCAGGCCTTTGTGGTTTTCTGGGAATGAAGACAGCAACATTTGCTTCAAACAGAACAGCATGGGCAGCTTCAAAATCGCTTAATAAAGGATTACAGGTAGCTTTAAGAAGCGGTGCTGTCATGGGTTTGGTTGTTGTCGGATTCGGACTTCTTGATATAGCTCTCTGGTTTCTTCTTCTTAATACGGTTATTTTTACTCCTGAACATATGGATACGGGGCTTAAGTTTCTTGGCCTTACATTTGTTCATCCGGGTACTACTGATCAGCAGAAACTAATTGAAATAACTGCAGTAATGCTTACTTTCGGAATGGGTGCATCAACCCAGGCTCTCTTTGCCCGTGTTGGCGGAGGCATTTTCACAAAAGCTGCCGATGTTGGCGCTGACCTTGTTGGCAAGGTTGAGGCAGGCATACCTGAGGATGATCCTCGTAACCCGGCTACAATTGCTGATAATGTTGGCGATAATGTAGGTGATGTTGCCGGTATGGGAGCTGACCTCTATGAATCATATGCGGGATCAATACTTGCAACTGCCGCTCTGGGAGCTGCATTGCCTGCTGTTGCAGGCGCTGTTGACCTCCAGATGAAAGCAGTAATTGCTCCTATGATCGTTTCGGCAATCGGTATATTATTGTCCATTGCCGGCGTATACCTTGTAAGGGCTAAGGAATCAGCCACTCCGAAAAACCTGTTAAATGCTTTGTTACTGGGCACAGGCGGTAGCTCGGCATTTATCCTTGTTGCTCTTGCTGTTATGGCTTTTAGTGGCTGGATAACATGGGGTGTATTTGGTTCGGTGGTTTCAGGATTAATGGCTGGTGTGATCATTGGTCAATCGACAGAATATTTTACTTCTGACGGGTATAAACCAACACAGGGAATTGCCAGACAATCCCAGCAGGGACCTGCTACCGTAATTATTGAAGGTATGGCAGTCGGTATGTTTTCAACATGGGTACCGGTTATTACCATTGTTGCAGGTATTATTGCTGCATTCGGTTTTGCAGGTGGATTCCGCGACTTTGCAGAGGGTGTTTATGGGATAGGCTTTGCCGCTGTAGGTATGCTTTCTACTCTTGGAATAACTCTGGCAACTGATGCTTTCGGGCCGATTGCAGATAATGCCGGCGGTAATGCTGAAATGGCTGAACTGCCTGCAGAAGTAAGAGAAAGAACCGATGCTCTTGACGGTCTCGGGAATACTACAGCAGCTACAGGAAAGGGATTTGCTATTGGTTCAGCTGCCCTCACAGCTCTGGCTCTTATGGCTGCTTATATGGAAGAGGTTAAACTGTGGCTGGGAAGACTGGCTGACAAAGCACCAGACGGTTTTAAACAGATTGGAGATATCCTGTTCTATCATAATACAATTCCTGCCGTGCATAATGGACAGACGGCTGTTAACCTGTCTTCGGCAACAATAAGGGATTTTGTATCTGCCTATGATCTTTCACTATTCAACCCAATACTTTTAGGGGGTATTTTTATTGGTGCCATGATGGCATTTGTTTTCAGTGCCATGAGCATGAAGGCTGTCGGCAGGGCAGCAGGTAAAATGGTTGACGAAGTAAGACGTCAGTTCCGCGATATACCAGGTATAATGGATGGTACGGGTAAACCGGAATATGCTAAATGTGTTGAGATCTCTACTGCTGGAGCACAAAAAGAAATGATGGTTCCATCACTAATGGCTATCGCGGTTCCTTTCATTGTCGGATTGTTATTCGGTGTACCCGGCATAGTTGGTCTTCTTGCAGGAGGCATGACAACAGGCTTTACTCTTGCCAGCATGCTTAATAACTCAGGAGGTGCATGGGACAATGCCAAAAAATATATTGAAAGGGGCAATTATGGCGGAAAGAAAAGCGACTGCCATAAGGCCAGTGTTGTTGGCGATACCGTTGGTGATCCATTCAAAGATACATCAGGTCCAGCTCTGAATATACTTATTAAGCTGATGTCGATGGTATCTGTTGTTCTCGCAGGCATAACAGTTGCATACAGCATTTTCTAGAAATCAGGAAATAAATCTTATAAAAAGAGGGTGTTTCAAAAGTCATTTTTAACCGCAAAGAACTCTAAGCAGGCGCAAAGTACGCAAAGGTAAAATATTTATATTAAGATCTTTGCAACTTTCGCGTAAATGTTTTGCGACCTTTGCGGTTAATGGATTTCGACTTTTGAAACACCCTCTTTTTATTCCGTTATTTATTAAATTTGAAAAAACAGATAAAATGAAACTTCCTTCACTTTCAGATATAAGCTCGGCTCATGAAAGAATAAAGCCATTAATACACCGCACTCCTGTTCTGAGTTCAAAACTTTTGAACAAGCATTTTAGGTGCGAGCTTTATTTTAAATGTGAGAACTTTCAGAAAGTAGGCGCATTTAAATTCAGAGGCGCAACCAATGCAGTGATGTTATTATCTTCTGAAGAAAAGGCAGGGGGAGTTGTTACGCATTCATCGGGGAATCATGCAGCTGCTCTCGCGCTTGCTGCAATGATGAATGGAGTTAAAGCACGTATTGTGATGCCGGAAAATGCTCCTGTAGTAAAGAAAAACGCTGTTGAAGGGTATGGAGCAGATATAACATTCTGCAAACCCACTCTTCAGGCACGTGAAGAGGCAACAAGAACAATAATGGAGGCTACAGGTGCAACACTTGTGCATCCATATGACAATTATAATGTTATATGCGGACAGGGTACCGCAGCTTTTGAACTTCTTGAGGAAAATCATGATCTTGAAGTTATTATTGCTCCGGTAGGCGGTGGCGGGTTGATGAGTGGTACATCAATATGTGTAAAGGGGATAAATGATAAAATACAGGTTATAGGAGCTGAACCGTTAAATGCAAATGATGCATATGTCTCTTTCAATACAGGGATTCTTACCCCTTCTGTCAATCCGTCAACTGTGGCTGACGGGTTGCTTACATCATTAAGCGATCTCACTTTTTCAATAATCAGGAAGAATGTTGATAGAATATATACAGCGAAGGAAAAATCAATTATTGAATGTATGATAATGGTATGGGAAAGGATGAAAATTATTATCGAACCATCTTCTGCCACAGTACTGGCAATTATTAAAGAAAACCCTGATGACTTCAGGGATAAAAAAATCGGACTGATTATTTCCGGAGGGAATGTTGATTTCAGGAATTTGCCTTTTTGATTTTCTTCCTGAAATATCCTTCTATGGGATAATGATCGGAATATTTTACTTTTATTATTTCAAAATAGCTGCATACAAGGACATTATCATATAATATATAATCTATTCTGTTTGGCGGATAATTACCCCTGTAGGTAAACCCTGCACCATATCCTGAATTGACGAATGAATCATTCAGGCCTTTTCGTATCTTTCTGTAGGAGTAAGATACCGGTGTGTCGTTGAAGTCGCCCAAAACAATAACAGGGTAGGGAGAGTGGTTAATATTTTCCTTCAATATCCGTGACTGAATGGCTCTTCGGACAAAACCATTCTTTAGACTTGCTGATAGACTCCTTACTTCTCCTAGCGTCTCTTTATCGTTTGAAGCCTTTATCTCCTCAATTAACGATCTCTCCATCCTCTTGAGCCTGAATGACTGAAGATGGCTGTTAAATATCCTGAAAGTATCTTTATCAATTAACACGTCAGTATAGATTGAAAGACTGGAAGAGCCGTTAAGAACAATTTCCCCTTTCCTGATAATAGGGAATTTGCTAAAAGTGGCGATCCCGTAATACTTGTTTTTACCGCTTCCAAGGACTTTAATATGGGAGTAGTATTGTCCTCCCAGCGATGTTTTAATTTCTTCCTCATTGGCGGAAGGATCGCCGACGATAAAAAATTCCTGAAGACATATAATATCTGCCTTCCGGGTTTTAAGAAATTCAAGGACCTGCTTTTCAGAGTTTAATCCTTTTTTATTCTCGAAATAGTTAAAAAGATGTACATTATAACTTAATACTTTAAATGTATTTGCTTTATCTCCGGCAGGTTTGGCAAGCTGAATATAATTTAAAAAATGGTTGAAACCGGCAGCAATCACAACAATTGATATCAGGGCTTCAAATCGTAAGAGCATTGCCCAGATAATAACAAGGATAAGATTTGTAAATAGTAAATAGGGATAGGCAAGACCAAAAAAGGCTGGCAGTGCAAATTTTTCCGGGCTAATATGAACCGCCAGATATGAAATCAGAAGCGTAAAAGCGAAAACCACATTTACTGCAAGAAGGACTCTATAAACAAGCTTTTTCAATTAAAAACAAATTAATTAGCTCCGTATACAATGGATAATGATTATAATCATAAACAACTGGCAGAAACATTATTGAATACTAAATTATTGCTATTTGACGAGATCGATTATCATGGTATCATGAATTTTGACAAGCAACAGCAAAGAGTGTGTTAATGAGGCCAATCAGGTGATCAATTTTTCTTCTGGCTTTCCCTGAAGAGAGTTTCCCTTTCTTCTTTTGTGAGACTGTCGTATCCTCCTTTTGAAATTTTCTCGAGAATATTATTTATCAGGGCCTGATGCTCAGCTTTGAGCTTGTTATATTCATATTCATTTGCAGGCTTTTTATGAGTGACTTTGAGCTTCTTTCTTGGCTTGAAGATTGTTACAAGGGAATCAATTATCCTGTTGAATCCCTTTCCGATATCCCTTCCCTGTTTTAAGTTAAGTGTATAAAGATATCCGAACAGAGCTCCACCTATATGAGCAAGTTTCCCCCCTGAATTTATCGAAAAATCCATGACTGATGTAAGAATAAAAATTGCAAGAGCCATGTACTTGATCCTGATACGTCCGAATAAAAACAAATGTACTGTATAATCAGGCACATAAGCTGCTATGGCAATAACTATTGCCATTACCGAAGCAGAAGCGCCTATTGCAACGGAATCAGTGACAACAGCTGAAAAAACCGGGAAAATATTAAAAGATAAAATGTATACAAGTGCGCCACTTATCCCTCCCATAAGGTAAACAGCCACAAGTTTTCGCTGATCGAGATATTCCAGGAAAATAGAACCAAACCAGTATAGCCATAACATATTGAATAAAATATGCCAGATTCCCTGGTGTACAAACATATATGTGATTATCGTCCAGGGTCTTAATAACAAGACTTTAAAAGATGAAGGTACTGAAACATAATGGAGTACTTTTTCTGATATTTCCGGATTATTAAGAAGAAAACCTATAACTGCTGCTAGGGTTATCAGGATGAATACAGCAATATTTATATATATCAGCCTGGTAAGACTATTCCCGTGTCTGAAGGTCTTCTTTATATCGTCCCAGATTCCCATTAATATAAGGTGTTAGTTGTTTTTCTCCAGTATCTTATCAGTATATAACCAAATAACATACCTCCCAGGTGAGCGGCATGGGCTATATTGCTCCCGGGTTGAGTAACGGCAAGGTATAGCTCGATTGCTCCGTAACCAATTACCAGGTATTTGGCTTTTATCGGGATTGGAGGAAAGATAATCAACAGCTGAGTGTTCGGGAAAAGGACGCCGAAAGCCAGAAGTACTCCGAATATCGCTCCTGAAGCACCAACGGTTGGTGTATTAAGCAAAATCTGCAGACTTTGCATTGCAGGATCTGTAAATACTTTTCCCTGACTTAAATAAGCGGCTCCCTTGTCAAAAACAAGTTTGAGATTATCAGGACTAAGGACCTGGACAAGGTGATGATACTGGAAGAAAATAACTGATTCATGCGTAAATGCTGCACCCAGACCACAAACCATATAAAAAAACAAAAATCTTTTGGGACCCCATACGTTTTCAAGCACCTGTCCAAATAAGAACAGAGCATACATATTAAATAAAAGGTGCAGAAAACCACCATGCATAAACATATGAGAAAGTATCTGCACCGGCATGAAATGTTCTGATTTGGGGAAGTAGAGACCAAGAACCATAGTGAGATCGGTCCCAGTTACACTTTTAACTGCCCAGGTAATTAAAAGCATTAATACATTTAAAAGGATAATATTCTTTACTACCGGGGGCATCCCTAATAAACCTCTTCCGAATCCGTTCATATATTTATTTATAATTTTGTTTTAAAACTTCAATAGTCGGGCCAAAATTCATTTTAATTTTTAAACCGACAAATTGTCATTATTTCTATTTAAATCTTTTATCAATTTCATCAAGTAAAATAATACTGATTACAGGCTTCCCTTTTGAGGTGTAATTGGGTGCATGACATGCGAACAAGGTATCGAACAGGTCTTCCATTTCATGCTGGCTTAATGTTTTGCCATAAGGAATTGCAGAAGCGCTCGCCATAGCAGCTGCAACCTTAACTTTTGCCCCTGTAGTCGGATCTTCCTGTGTGTTTTTATAATCCTCAAGCAGGATTTCCAGCATCTCAAGAGGATCAGAGTAATCACTACCTGAAGGTCTTCCTTTAATAATAACTTTATTTTTTCCGGAATGTTTGATTTTGAATCCAAGTAATTCAAGTTCTGCTTCAATTTCTTTCAGAATAAAGTAATCAGCAGGATTTAGTTTCATTGTAACCGGGAACATATCCACCTGGCTTACAGCCCGGTTATTACTGATACAATCGAGGAACTTTTCGTATAAGATCCTTTCATGTGCCCTTTTCTGGTCGATCAGCATCAGACCTGATTTTACAGGACAGACGATATATTTATTTTTTATCTGGAATAATTTTCTTTGTGACTCCTTCAGGTTTTCAATGGGTTCAGTATTATCATCTCCTTTTTCAAGCGAGGAGTAAAGTTTTTCCCAGTTAGCCATGTTATCCCTTTCAAACCGTTCAATATAACCCGGGCTGGTTATTTGGTTTTCGTCAGCTGTAAAGGGATTAAATTGTGTATTAATTTGAATTTCAGGCTGCCCGGGTATATTGCCCGATGAACTTATAACCGGCATTTCTATAAGGGCTTCATTATCAAAGTCAAGTGACGGGACAATATTAAACCTGCCAAGGGCTTCCCGCACTGAAGCCATAAGTATCTGCCAGATAGCTCTTTCATCTTCAAACTTGATTTCAGTCTTTGTGGGATGTATATTTATGTCAATACTTGCAGGATCAGCCTCCATAAAGATGAAATACGATGGTATGGCTTCAGGAGGTAGTATATTCTGGTAAGCTTCAACTACAGCTTTATGAAAATAAGGATGTTTCATAAAGCGGTTATTGACAAAAAAGAATTGTTCCCCGTAAGTTCGTCTCGCATTCTCGGGTTTTCCGATAAATCCCTTTATAATGATAAGACTTGTTTCGGTCTCGAGAGTTATAAGTTCATTATTAATCTGTTTCCCGAAAACACCTATGATACGCTGTCTTAAATTACCTGGTATCAGGTTATAGATTTCATTATCATTGTGATGCAAAGAGAATTTAATATCAGGGTGTGCTAAAACGACTTTTTGAAATTCATTAACAATATGTCTGATTTCGGTATTGTCTGATTTAAGAAATTTGCGGCGTGCAGGGATATTGAAAAAGAGGTTTTTTACCGAAAAGCTTGACCCGGCAGAGCAGCTGCAGGGCTCCTGTGTTTCAACTTTAGAGCCACTTATGACTATCATTATTCCTGTATCGCTATCTTCCCTGCGTGTTTTAAGTTCCACCATAGCGACAGCAGCAACAGAGGCAAGAGCTTCTCCACGGAACCCTTTTGTTGTGATTGCAAATAAATCCTGTGCTGTTGTTATCTTTGACGTGGCATGCCTCTCAAACGCAAGTCTTGCGTCTGTTTCAGACATTCCGGATCCGTCATCAATAACCTGGATCAGAGTTTTTCCTGAATCTTTAATTATTACCCTGATATTTTTTCCTCCTGCATCAACAGAGTTTTCTAACAGCTCTTTTACCACAGAAGCCGGCCTCTGTATAACTTCCCCTGCAGCAATCTGATTAGCCACGGAATCGGGTAAGAGCTTAATTACATCAGGCATTTATTAAGGTAATTTTATACTTTATTGTTAATATTGTACTGGAATTCAGGATTTTAAGTAAATTAATGAATCCCTTGTTTAAACAATTTTACAAATATATAAATAATTGGCAGACTAGCTTTGAGAATACCCGGGATGCTACAATAAAGTAACTATAACGTTTTTTAATTTCAGTTGCTTATATTTGTATTTGAATAAGGGAAAAGGGAATCCATAATCTTCATTTTGTTTACAGATAGGATTTTAAAAGATGGTTTGAGATCACGGCCAGTTTTATGAACCATTAACAAAAAACAAACCTACTAATGAAAAAGCGACTTACGTTAATAATTTCTCTATTTATCTTATTTATTGTTGCATGTTCCAGGCATACAGACAAGGATGCTATACAGGTCATGACATTTAATGTCAGATTTGATAATCCTGAAGACAGCACCTTTGCATGGAAAAACAGGGCTCGGCAGGTATGTGATTTTTTAACAAACGAAAAACCCGATATAATTGGCGTGCAGGAGGTATTATGGAATCAATATGAAGTACTTGATTCAGCCCTTACTGATTATAATTCAGTAGGAGTCGGATGCGACGACGGCATAAAGGCAGGGGAGATGAATCCGATATTCTACAGAAAGGACAGGTTTGAACTTGTCAGGACTATTACATTCTGGCTTTCTGATACACCTGAAGTTCCCGGATCGAAAGGATGGGGTTCATCACTACCCAGAATAGTAACATGGGTGGAGCTTGTTGAGGAGAATAGCGAAAAGCATTTCTTCTGTTTTAATACACATTTTGCACACGATTCCCATTCTGCAAGAATTTTGAGTTCAAAAATGTTGCTTAAAGAGGTTGGAAAAATTTCAGCAGGATTCCCGTTTATTATTACAGGCGATTTTAACATGCGCCCAAACAGCATAGGCTATAAGATACTGACAGGCCCGGATGAGAGTGTACCATTATTTAAAGATTCTTTTGTAATATCAGAGAAGAAGCCTTCAGTCCCTTCCGGTACTTATAACGGATTTGACAATAAAAACGGGAATGGGAGGATTGATTATGTTTTTGTCAGGAATGGCATGAAGGTCACTAACCATAAGACAATAATCAAAAAAGAACACGGCATATATATCTCTGATCACTGGCCGGTAAAGACCACTATTGTGCTTAAATAGTACTGGCAAGTACATGCCTGTTAATAACGCTTTTCATTCTCTTCAGCAAATAAGGCCTCTGCTGCTTCTGCTGTCGCTACTGCTTTTAAAGCCTTCTTCTTATGCTGTCTTGCGGTAACGTCTTACTGCGAGAAATGTAAAAACTATGGCAATCAGTATCAGCGAATAGATCTCGCGGTTTATATTATGCATTGATGATCCTTTAAGCATTACCATTCTGTTTATGCGCATAAGGTATGCAACAGGATTAATAAGATTGAAATCCTGGGCCCACATCGGCATACTTTCGTAGGGAGTGAAGATGCCGCTCATGAGAATAAAGATTACCATACAGAAAAATGCAACGAACATATATTGTTGCTGAGTTCCTGAAAAAGCAGATATGAAAAGAGCCATTCCCAGAACTGCAACCAGGAATATTGAACTGGAAAGAAACAGGAGTAGAATACTTCCTTCAAATGGGATATTAAAAGCCAGTTTCCCAAGAACAAGACCGAGGGCAAGATCGACAAGCCCGATCATCAAAAAAGGGACCATTTTACCGATTATGAAATGATACTTCTTAACAGGGGTAACATTTATCTGTTCAATTGTACCAATCTCTTTTTCCCTGACCATATTTAATCCGGCAAGCAGGAACCCTACTGCTGTGACAAGTATTACCAATATTCCGGGAAGCATGTAATACTTATAGTTTAACGTTTCATTATACCAGTACCTATTGGAAATTTTTATCTTAGACAGGGGATAAGGAGGGTTTGTGTTTATATTCTCTTTGATGATATCCAAATTATAATCGCTTATAACACCATTGAAATAAGCCCATGTAAGCTGGGCATTTGAGGCATTTATGGCATCAATTGTGGCCATTAATTTACCCGGGTTTCCACTACCGATATCCTTTCCAAAACCTGATGGAATCTGAAGCACCATACTGCATTTGTTTTTATGGAGAAGGTTATTTGCCTCTTTTTCAGAGAAGGTTGAAAATGTAACCTTAAAAAAGGTTGAACCTTCCAGCTTATTTATCAGACCCCTCGATTCGGGTGTCATATCCTTGTCAATAATTGCCAGATTTATGTTTTTTATTTCGAATGTTACTGCGGGAACCAAAATAAGCATCTGAACAATCGGCACTGCAAAAATTGCTTTTGAAATAAATTTATTCCGGAATATCTGGATAAACTCTTTTCTTATCAGGTAAAATATTGTCCTCATGGTTTACTCTTTATTATTCATTTCTTCTTCATGAACTCACCCCCTCCGCCCCCTCTCAACTTCGTAAAGAGGGGGAACTATTATTTTTTTTATTCTTTACTTTTATTTTTTTCATCTTCTTCTCTTCTCCTCTTCTCCCCATCCTTCTACTCGAGTCTGATCTTAAAATTTCTTACACTAAGCCCTACAAATATTACTGTCATAGCGATCAGTATAAGTGTCTCTTTCCATATGTACAGTATACCGGTGCCCTTTATCATTATATTCTTAATTATTACTATGAAATATCTTGGTGGCAGAATCATACTGACATAATCATATACTTTTGGCATATTTTCAATCGGAAAGATAAATCCGGACAGAAGTACAGTTGGTAACATCAATCCGATAAGAGAAATAAATATTGCCTGCTGCATGGTACTTGACACGGTTGAGATCAAAATTCCGAGGGTAAGGCTCATAAGTATATAGAGCATGCTCTCAGCAAGGAGCAGGGCCATGCTTCCTTTTACAGGAAGTCCGAACACAAACCACGACAGGATTAGTATAAGAATGACATTTATAAATGAGAGAATGAAATATGGCATTACTTTTCCAAGAATGATCTGAACAGGCCTCAGTGGTGATACGAGCAGGACCTCCATTGTACCGAACTCTTTTTCCCGGGTTATTGTAACGGATGTCATAAGCGCACAGATGAGTATGAGTATCAGCGTTATTACCCCCGGAACGAACATAAAAGGACTTTTTAGATTTGGGTTATAAAACATTTTTACTTCGGGTTTTATCCTTACTGAATTATTAGGAGCCGGACCCGCCAGTTCCGAATTGAAATCTCTAACAATTGCAGTTATATAGTTTGTTACAAGGGTGGCTGTGTTTGGCTCTGAACCATCAGCAATTATATTGAGAGAAGCATTTCCTTCATTAATCAGCTTTTGACCGAAATCTTTCTCAAAAACTATTACAGCTTTAGTTTTACCCTTTTTAAATGTACGGTCAATATCATTATAATTGAGCAGGCTTCCGGTACTTTTGAAAAAACCGGAAGATATTATTTTTTCAGATAATTGTCTTGTTATCTCATCATGCGAGAGATCGAGCACTGCCACACCGGCATTTTTAATGTCAGTGCTTACAGCAAAGCCAAAAATGAGTATCTGAGCGGCAGGGATCCCGAAAAGTATAAAGAGCGTCCTGTAATCCCTGAAGATATGCAGGAACTCTTTTTTAACAAACCCCAGAAATTTTTTCATATAATGTATTAATAGTCTGGTTTATAAATTTGGTCTCGCTATTTTAATGAATACCTCCTCTACCGATGAAGCATTATATTGTTTTTTCAAATTGGCAGGAGTGTCAAGGGCTACAATTTTCCCTTCGTTCATTATTGATATCCGGTCGCAATATTCGGCTTCGTCCATATAGTGTGTTGTAACAAATACTGTTATTCCCCTTGAAGCTGTTTCATATATCATTTCCCAGAATTGTCTCCTGGTTATCGGGTCAACACCTCCTGTCGGTTCATCAAGGAACACAATCCTTGGTTCATGAAGGACCGCCACAGAGAAAGCCAGTTTTTGTCTTAGTCCCAGGGGAAGATCTGCAATAATCCGGTTCTCATACTCACGGAACCTGAGTTTTGAGAGGAGTTCAGTAAGCCTTTCCCTTATAAGTGATTTGCTCATTCCATAAATACCTCCGTACAGAATAATATTTTCTCTTACGGTAAGATCTTCGTAAAGGGAAAATTTCTGACACATATATCCGATATTTTTTTTGATCAGCTCCGTTTGTTTATACGCATCGTAGCCTGCAACGCTTACTTCACCTGAAGATGGCTTGGAAAGTCCGGATAAAATTCTTAAAGCTGTTGTTTTGCCTGCTCCGTTGGCACCAAGGAATCCAAATATCTCTCCCCCGGAAACCTCAAAATTAAGATTGTCATTCGCAACAAAATTTCCGAACTTCTTAACAAGATTCTTTACTATTATGACCTTGTTTTCCATCATTGTTCTTTGTTCATTAATTCAAGGAATCTGTCTTCAATGCCAGCTTCAGCTGCATTAATTTCGACATCAAAAAGCCCTTCACCCTGCAGAAAACTAAAGAGTGATTTTTCAGCATCGTCGTTCACAAATGTAACATGTACAGAATCTCCGAAAGGGTAAGCGGTAAATGTATCCGGGAATTTTCTCAGCGCAATTATTAATTTGTATTTTTCAGCTGATTTTACAGTAAAAAGTCTTCTGCTGAATCCTTCCCTGATTTTCCCGGGGGAATCGATTGCGAGGATCGTTCCATTCTGGATCAAAGCTACGCGGTCGCAACGCATAGCTTCATCCATATATGGCGTGGAAACGATTATTGTAATATTGTATTTGCGTAATTTTCCAAGCATATCCCAGAACTCGGAACGCGATACGGCGTCAACACCCGTGGTTGGTTCATCCAGTACGAGAAGTTTAGGTTTATGTATGAGCGCACATGACAATGCCAGTTTCTGTTTCATCCCTCCTGAAAGCTGTCCGGCAAGTCGTTTTTTAAATGGCTCGATGTGAGAATAAATTTCCGAGATCAGATCATAATTTTCTTCAACAGTAGTTCCGAAAACAGTGGCATAAAAATTAAGATTCTCTTCAACTGAAAGGTCCTGGTAAAGACTGAACCTTCCGGGCATATAACCAATATATTTTCTTAGTTCTTTATAATTTTTTACACTATTAAGTCCGAGAACATTCATTGTTCCTTTGTCAGGCAGGAGAAGGGTGGTAATAATCCTGAAAAGAGTGGTTTTCCCTGCACCATCAGGTCCTATAAATCCAAATATCTCAGATTCATTTATTGTGAATGAGATATCGGTCAGAGCTTTAGTCGTTCCGAAAACTTTGCTTACACCTGATGATTCTATTATTGCATTCATCTTATCACTTTCCGGTTGGTGAGAAAATGGCTTCACCCGGCATCCCCGATTTCAGAGCCCCGTCATTAGCAACATCTATTTTTACTGCATAAACCAGGATGACACGTTCTTCTTTTGTCTGTATTATCTTAGGTGTGAACTCAGCTTTATCTGATATGTAACTTATGGTTCCCGGAAATGAAGTGAATCCCTTGTCACCTTTATCAATTCTGACAGTACATTGCTGACCTGTCTTGATACTGCCCAGTTGCGCTCCGCTCACATAAACCTTAAGTTTCATAACAGACAGGTCGGATAATTTGACAAGAGGTTTGCCGGGTGCCGTCATTTCACCTGCTTCAGCATATTTTTCAATAATTGTACCCTTCAGCGGACTTTTTACACTACTCCTGGTTATCTGTTCATTAAGAGTCGTTTTTTTCGATGCATTCACAGTAATGTCAGCAGTAACGGATATCTTCTGGGTGTTGTTTGCACTTATCTGTTTTTGCAGTACAGCTACCTGCCCGGTAAGGTCATCGAGCTGCTTTTGAGTTGCTGCATCATTTTTAAGCATATTGCTTATACGTGCTATGTTGACATTAATGTTTTCGATCTGCTGTGAGAGAATTTCATTCTGTGCATTGATTGAAGCAATACGGGTTTTAATGCTTTTTATCCCGGCATTAATTTCGGCTTTTTGCAGATGAAAAAGTGTTGTATCAACCAGGGCTATTGTTGAACCTTTTTCAATGGGAGAACCTTCAACACAGTCAAACTGCATTATACGTCCGCCTGTTTCCGCAGAGACAATGACCTCCGTGGATTCAAAATTTCCATAGGCATCAGCTTCTTCCGTATTATTTTTACAACCGAAAAGAAGTGTAGCAAGAATAATTATTAGTAATCTGATTTTCATATTTTTAAGTGTTTGTTATTCAATTTCTTTTCCACTGATATTAAGGTATTCGACTCTTGCAAGGGCAAGGTTTAATTTATGGATCTCATAATTTAAGATGGCCTGTCGTTCAGAATTAAGTTCATTAAGATATTCCGTGGCAGTAATGGTGCCGTTTTTATATTGTGATTCAGCTGTAGCAGTAATTCTTTTCCTGAGGGTTATCAATTCTGAGTCTGATTCTGTCAATGCTATATAGCTTTTTATTTCAGCATTTTTAGACTCCAGGAGTCTTTTAAGGTTATCCGTCAGGTCGTTTTTGCGGTTCTCAATTATACCCTGCTGAAGAGTAACAATCTGTTTTTCGTTTTTAACTTTATTCCAGTCAAATATGTTCCATTTTACACCAGCCCCTACAATATAATAAGGAGCAAATTCATCCTTGAAGAAATTGCTTCCTGGAGGATTTCCATACCCGAAAGTAGCGAAGCCAAAAGCAACCGGCATTCTTTTACTGTCAATTGCTTTTATTCCGGCGTCAAGCTGCTCTTTTTTCATGTCGAAAAGCTGAAGTTCCGGCCGGGATATTTCATTTGTCAGCTCTGCAGATACAGAAGGGACAATAAACTCAGTTGAAGCATCTATCTCTTTCCCGGTAATGTCAGACAGTACTTTAAGCAAAGTGGTTTTCCTGATTTCATTTTCAGATAATTGTTGTTCAATATTGATTTTTTCCGAATTAAGAACGTCAATATCCGATTTCAAAATAACACCATTGGCAACAGCTGACTCCATAGCATCGATTTTTTTCTTTATTAATTCATGATAGTTATCGAGCAATTCTTTCTGCCGTGCAAGAAGCATAAGATTAAAGTAATATCCGTTTATCTGTTCACGCAATTTATACAGGTCAGTTTCAGTCTGTTTTTCGTTTACTTTGAGATTTGCTTTTTCAAGGTCTCTGGCACCTTTTATGGCGCCTCCGTCATAAATTACCTGGTTAATGTCGATGGTTATTTTATATTGTTCATTTGGAAGCGGCTTTATAGCATTTGCAATTCCGGGAACCGGCAATGAGCCAAGTACCGAACTGAGATCAATAACTGAAGAATTGTAAACAAAACTTCCGTTTGCGTCGAGAGTCGGAAGCCAGCCCTTCGACAGGTTGTTATCCTTAAGTCTTGAGATCTCGGAGTAAGCAGTCTTTTCGCCAGCCAGAGCGTTACTGGTGTTTGCAAGATCGTAACATTCTTTGAGGGTAAGGATCTTCTGGGCCTGTGAGTTAAATGACCACAGCGATGCGAGGATTAATGTTATTAGTATTTTCATTTTCATATATATGCTAAAATTTCTCATTTTCATTTACTATCGGCTTATAGCTTTTATAACAAAATCAGCGGCAAATTGCTTACGATCTTCAACATATTTTTCAAAATCAACTCCGGATTTGCTTAATATCACTTCAATTATACCTTTGGCTGCAAATGGAAAAACGGATAATGAAGCAATGGTTGTCATTATCTGTGGGAGGTTTTCTTCACTTATATTATATTTATGTAGTTCTGCAGAATGTTGTGTAAGAATTTCTGACCAGAATTTTTTGAAATCGACATTAGCGAGGAGTTTCCTTATGCGTTCGGGGTTACGGTTTATTTCGCTGATAATAAATGCCGGCAGTTTAGGGTTTTGTTGCATAAAACTTATATGTTCCCTGAAGAAGAACCGTATTTTATCTTCAAGGGTAAGGTTTTCCTCAAATATTGGGGAGAACTTGTTGAGCATTTTCTGAGCCAGTTTTAAAAACACAGCTTCAAATAGATGGTCCTTTGATCTGAAATAGTAATGGAGCAGGGCCTTGTTTATCCCTGCTCTGTCGGCTATAGTCTGCATCCTTGCTCCGGCTGATCCTTCTTCAATGAATACATCGCTTGCCGCTTCAAATATTTTTTCCTCCGTATGACTCTCTAACTCAGGCATAATTTTAACCAGATTATTTAACTAATTAGATAAACCATTTAGTTTAACCAACTGATCAAAATTAATTTGTATTTATTAATTATGCAAATATTTTATAAAATATTTTTGGATATTAACGTTAATATGTTTAAATTTAATTGATTATGGTCTCGCTGACCTATCCCCACATTTAATGCGACCAATCCCAGGGATGAATAATTATTATTGTTAGGAATTATCAGGACCTGTCATTTTGGATTTATAAAAAATTTAATCGCAATGCAGATAATATTTCTAAAATAAAATATTCTTGGGGAAATATATTAAAATAAAAAAATATTATTAAAAGGTAATAATATATAAAAATAATATAATATATTTGCAATATATAAGAAACTTACATATAAATAAATCATGATATCAAACGAACTTCTTAAAGGATCCCTGAAAACAATACTTCTGAAAGTATTGAAAGAGGAAGGCCCCATGCACGGCTATGCATTAACAGGGAAAGTGGAAGAACTGACCGGCGGTGAAATCAAACTTACCTACGGAGCTATATATCCTGTGCTTCATAAACTTGAAAACGACGGTATTCTCGTAACTGCATCGGATAACTATAATAACAGGGTAAGGATCTATTATGCACTTACTGATAAAGGGCAATCACTTGTGATTGAAAAGATTAAAGAGATGAACGAGTTCATAGAATCGTTAAAACGTATTATTGATATTCAACCCGGCTTAAGCCATGCATGAACTGAGCCTTCATGATATTAACCTGATAAGCCGTGACTTAAGGAAGCAGGATATAACATTTTCCCATCTCCTTGAGGAACTGATCGATCATGTATGCTGCGATGTGGAGTATGAAATGCAAAGAGGACTGGATTTTTCCGAAGCCTATAAAAAGGTAAAAAGAAAAATTGGATCACGCAGAATCAGGGAAATACAGGAAGAGACACTTTATTTAGTTGACACCAAATACAGAAAAATGAAAAACCTAATGAAAATTTCCGGCGTTGCCGGAACTATTATGTATGGCTTTGCAGCCTTATTCAAGATACAGCACTGGCCAGGTGCCGGAATCCTGATGACCCTTGGGGCACTGATCCTGGCCTTTCTCTTTATGCCTTCAGCCCTCAGCGTCCTCTGGAAAGAAACTCGCAACAGAAAGAGAATCTTCTTGTTTATCTCCGCGTTTTTTGCATCGCTGTTCTTTATTACAGGAACTCTTTTCAAAATACAGCACTGGCCGGGAGCCGGAATAATTTTGAGCCTTGCTGCATTATCCGCTGTACTCTTCTTTATACCAGCCCTGATGGTAAGCAGGATAACTGATCAGGAAAACAGGGCTAAGAGACCTGTATATATTATTGGCGCAGCCGGAATTATTTTTTATGTCGCAGGGATGTTCTTTAAAATACAGCACTGGCCTCTGGCTACAGCTCTTATGATACTGGGGGTTGTTGTTCTTAGTGTGGTGGCTTTCCCATGGTATACATGGATTACATGGAAGGAGGAAAATCATATAAAAGCACGATACATCTACCTGGTAATAGGTGCTCTGTTGATTATTGTTCCCGGAGCTCTGTTGAACCTCAACCTGCAGCGTTCATACGAAGAAGGTTTTTATCCTAACCAGCTGCAGCAACAGGAAATGTTTAATTATCTGAATGGTAATAACAATTCACTTATGACCATGTACCACGATTCTGCAAGCTATCCGCAGATGGAACAAATTCATACCAAAACAGCAGGATTACTATCTCTTATTGACAACATACAGGTTCAGATGGTGCAGGCATCAGAAGGAAGACCAGCAACTGCTGCAGTCGGTTCTGATCAGATAAAGCAGACAGAAACAGGTCCCGTTATTCAGTACAGGTATCTTTCTGCACCCTTCACTTTGGCTCCGGTCAGAGATTTTCTTCTCCCTGGCTGCAGTTCACGCCAGGAACTTAATGCGGCTATAATGCAATACGAAGAATTCATTTCCGGAATTAATCCGGGAAAAGATCTTCTGAAGTTTGAAAATCTTCTGGACCCTTCAAATTATTTACCGGGGGAGATCAATGAAAATAATATAATATCGCTTATGTCGGGCTTGCACTCCCTTGAAGTCCTTAAAAACGGGATCCTTACTTTTGAATGGCAAATGCTGACTGCTGCTGCAAATCATAGATAATCAAATTAATACATTGTAAAATGAAACAAAAGATATACATTTTGGGAGTAATTACCACCCTGGTCGTTTTTATTGGGGCAATCTTCAAAGTAAACCACATGCCCGGTGCGGGTGTAATGTTGACTTTAGGTCTTTTAACCATGGTTTTTATCTTTCTTCCGGCAGCCCTGATAAATCATTATAAGTCTGAAGAAAGCAACCATAACCTGTTGCTGTATATAGTGACATACCTGACCTGTTTTGTGATATTCATATCAATGCTGTTCAAAATACAGCACTGGCCTTTTGCAGGTGTCATGCTTACTATTGCTTTACCCTTCCCTTACGTAGTATTTCTACCGGTCTTCCTTATTGTAACCGCGAAAAACAAGAATTTCAATATATATAATACTGTTTTTGTTTTGTTACTACTGGCCCTGAATTCTGTTTTTTCAGCGCTGTTGGCACTGAATGTCACAAAAGACAGGGTAGAGGATAGTTATAATTTGTCACGAAATTATAGCAAGCTGGAAATTATTCTGGGTCAACTGCCAGATTCATGTCTGAAATCACCTTTAAATAGCAAAATTGATGAAACAATAAAGATTTTAGATGAGACCCAGGCTGCAGTTTTAAATCTCGAGCAGATTCCTCTTGATCAATGGATTAAAAATCCCGGAAATCTTGTTAGACCTGATGCAAGAAAAAGTGCAGAATTAATTTTACAGGAATCGTATCCCGGGGAAAAGTTGGCTAATAGTCTTATAAGCCTTTTGAATGAGATGAAAACTTATCCGGGATTGAAGGAACTGGTTAAGAATTCACAGGCAATTTTTGATTGGGATGAACCGTCAATCGATCCACAGAAATGGGCCAAAAGACTTTTCAATGACACTACTCTCTCATGGACACTTATCTATCTTGACGGACTAAGGGCAAATCTTCTCTTAATTAAGTCATCAGAACCCTCTTATTTAAATCCGATATAAAACAGAATACCTGTCGCGCTGAAATATTAAAACTACCAAGCAAGGGGTGTTGAAAATAGCTTAATCAGCACTCCTTGTTTATTTATTGGTTCTATCCTCTGTGGTTTCTGTATCTGAAAATCATCTTTCTGTCGGTAAAATCAACCTGATCTTCTATTAAATTTTTTTCTGCATAGGTCTGTCCATACTTTTATCCCAAAATGGAGACAGATTTATGAGAAAATTGATTTTAATATTAAGTTTTTGTTTGACAGTAGGGACATGCCATGGCATGTTCATTCTTTCACAACAAGACAGTGTATGGACTCTTCAGAAATGTATAGAGCATGCTTATGATCAGAATATCCAGATAAGAAAGAGCGAACTGGCAAATCAGCAGTCGGTGGTTTATGCTGATCAGGCAAAGGCTCAGCGTATGCCATTTGTAAATGGGTCTGTTAATGAGAATTTCAACTGGAGCAAAAGCAATTTAACCGGTAGTTCAGGTTTTTCAGGAGTAAATGGCTCAAACTACTCAGTCAACTCAGGTGTGACAATTTACAACGCTTCAAGATTGAATAATCAGATCAAACAGGCTGATCTGGGAATAGAAGCCGGGAAGTTTTCTCTTGAAACCACTAAAGAATCGATCAGCCTGAACATACTGGATGCATATCTCCAGGTTTTATATGCAGAGGAACAGGTAAAGAACAGTCAGAAACAAATCGAATCAACCACCAGCCAGCTTAATTTAGCCGCAGAAAGACTGACGCTACAGGTGATATCTACAGCAGACTATGCCCAGGTTAAATCTCAACTGGCCAGTGAGAAGCTTACTCTTGCAAATTCAGAAAGCCAGCTCTCAATAGCAAAGATCACACTGATGCAACTGATGGAACTGCCTGTGCAGGAGGACTTCTCTGTTGCACATCCCGATCTGGATTCAGTGCTTAATAAAAAGCTGATCCCGGACGTTAAAACGGTATTTGAAACAGCCCTGGCAATAAAACCTCAGGTAAAAAATGCTTCCATAAATAAAGAAGTTGCAGGTCTTGATGAAAAAATTGCCAGGTCATCATATTTCCCGGTATTATCTGCCAGCGCTGGTTTAAGTTCAGGTTTTTCAAGCCAGGTTTCTGATCCCTATTATAATCAGTTAAATAATGGTATAAGTCCCGCTGTGGGATTTTCACTTTCGATTCCTATCTATCAGAAAAAACAGGTTAAGACAAATGTATCTCTTGCAAAACTAGGTTACCAGGACGCTGAATTGAGCGAAATAGACACCAGAAACCAGTTGAGGAAGAGTATTGAACAGGCCTGCCTTGATGTCACCTCAGCACAGATTGAATACGAAGCAAACATCGAGAACTATAAAGCTACACAGGAAGCATCATCTCTTTCAGACGAACAATTTAATCAGGGAATCATCAACTCCACAGATTACCTGGTTTCAAAGACGAATCTTATTGTAGCGGAAAGCAAGCTCTTACAATCAAAATATAATTTGATTTTCAGTTATAAGATCCTTGATTTTTATATGGGAATTCCTTTGTCACTGTAAATGGTACTTTTAATGACACCCACATCGACATAAAATAATGATACAAATAATTACAGGTTAGATGGCATTTGGGTTCCATTATCACATGAAAACCAAAATGATAAAATAATAAAATAATGAAAAAGAAAACGTTAATAATCATCGCAGTTGCCGTTGGAGCAGTCATTATCGCTATAATGGCACTGAGATCCTTCACTAAAAAGGATGACACTATTTCTTTCGACACTGTAAAGGTCGAAAGGGGTAACATTACCAACACGGTAACTGCCACAGGCACCGTTGAGGCAATAACTACAGTAAATGTTGGTACCCAGGTATCGGGGATCCTGCAACATGTTTATGTTACTTTTAATCAGGATGTAAAGCAGGGTCAGTTACTCGCCAAGCTTGATGAAACTGCTCTTAAGGCTCAGCTTGACCAGAGCCAGGCATCAGTCAACCAGGCACAGGCGCAGCTCAATTTTCAGGAAGCAACTTATGAACGGTTAAAGGTGCTTTTTGATAAGAAACTGATAGCTAAGGCTGATTATGACCAGGCAGTTTACAATTATGAGAATGCAAAAGGTAACCTTGCAAATGCCAAATTTGCCCTGGCACGGGCCCAGGTCAATCTCGATTATGCTACTATAACATCACCAATTGATGGCGTAGTGCTGAACAGGGCCGTGGAAGAGGGACAGACTGTTGCAGCCAGCTTTAATACCCCAACATTGTTTACAATAGTGAATGACCTTACACGCATGGAAGTACAGACAAGTGTTGATGAAGCCGATATTGGAAAAGTAAAACAGGGTCAGCGTGTTGAGTTTACTGTTGATGCATATCCCGACATGAAATTTGAAGGTAATGTGTCTGAAGTAAGATTACAGCCAGTAACTACCAATAATGTTGTCACCTATGTGGTAATATTAAGCGCTCCGAATCCCGATAAAAAGCTTATGCCGGGGATGACTGCCAGTGCTACCATTTATGTTGAGGAAAAGGAGAATACACTCACATTGTCAGGCAAGGCAATGAGATTTACACCTGATAAGGAATACCTTCAGAAGATGTTTGCCAAAATGCAGGCCGACGGTACACTTCCTAAGATGCCTCAAGGTCCCTCTTCAGGAACATCAACGGGATCCCCGGCAGTGAGAACCACCGGTCCTGGTGGCCCAGCTTCAAATATGCCTGCAAACGGAATGGCCCCGGGAACTATAAAAAGCGATCCCAAGACAAAAACTATTTGGGTGAAAGATGATAAGATGACACTGCGTCCTCAGATGGTAAAGATTGGCGTTGATAACGGATCGAATGTTGAAATCATTTCAGGTCTGAATGAAGGAGATGAGGTAATAATTGCCATGAATAAAGGAGCAGCAAAAACTGCAACAAAGAAAAATGATGGTCCCAGAGGTCCGTTCCCATTTTGAAACTAGCAAATAGACAGAATCTAATAATAAGAGTAATGAATAATACAATCATAGAGATCAGTAACCTCAGGAAGGATTATCACATAGGGGAGGTTACTGTACACGCTTTAAGAGGAGTGGATCTGAAGATACATACCGGAGAGTTTGTTGCAATAATGGGAATGAGCGGGTCCGGTAAATCCACGATGCTAAATATCATTGGATGTCTGGATAAACCGACACATGGAGACTATTTACTTGATGGAGTAGATGTTAATACAATGGATAAGGATGAAACGGCAAGACTTCGAAACAAAAAGCTGGGATTTGTCTTTCAGGCCTATAATCTTCTTGCAAGAACAACAGCTCTGGAAAACGTTGAACTGCCACTCTTTTATAATGATAAAATAAGATCAAAGGAACGCAAGGAGCGGGCCTTGTATGCACTTGAGGCAGTAGGACTTGCAGATCGTATGGGGCATATGCCCAACCAGTTGTCCGGAGGTCAGCAGCAGAGAGTTGCAATAGCAAGATCTCTTGTTAATGACCCTGTGCTGATACTGGCCGATGAACCAACAGGAAACCTCGATACAAGGACTTCATTTGAAATTATGGACTTGTTCCAGGATCTGAATGAAAAAGGAAGGACAATAGTATATGTAACTCATGAGACAGATATTGCAAAGTTTGCAACCAGGAATGTGATCTTCAGAGATGGAAAAATTCAGCGCGAGAATGTCGTCACCGACAGGCTTTCTGCAAAGGAAGTACTCAGGACACTGCCTGTTGAAGATATTGAAGAATTTGACAAAAAAAATTAAAATTCAGGAAGATGAACTATTCAAATTTATTTAGGATCGCAACAAGGGCTCTGGTGAGAAACAGGCTGCGAGCTTTTCTGACAATGCTGGGAATTATAATAGGTGTAGCTTCTGTAATTGCGATGCTTGCAATCGGGGAGGGTTCAAAACAAAGGATGAGAAAAGAGATGTCATCAATGGGAACGAATATGATCATGGTTATGCCTAATTTTCAACGGCGGGGTGGTGTAAGTTTAGGTGCATCCAGTTCAATGGCTCTAAAATATAGCGATGTAGTAGCTCTTCGTAATGATGCGACAGCGCTTGCAGCGGTATCTCCTGAAGTCCGTGCCAATGGCCAGGTGATATACAGTAATCAGAACACCCAGACTACAATTTATGGAGTAAGTGAGGAATACCTTAACATAAGGAAGCTCGTGATAAAGAGCGGAAGGATATTCAACGCCAATGAGGTAAAAAGTATGGCTAAAGTATGCATATTGGGTCAAACTGTTGTTGAAAACCTCTTTGGCGAAGGAGCAGATCCGGTCGGACTTTCAATTCGCATCAAGAACCTTCCGTTTCAGATTATCGGTACTCTGGAAGACAAAGGTGAAAGCGGGATGGGACAGGACCAGGATGATCTTATACTTGCTCCCTATACAACCGTTCAGCGCAGACTTGCAGCAATTGATTACATAAATGGTATATATGCCTCTGCAGCAAGTGAAGAGAAGAGTCCCACTGCAATGGCAGAGGTTGAAGAGACTCTCCGAACCACACATAAACTAAAGGAATCAGCTGAGAATGATTTCAGGGTTATGTCGCAATCTGAATTAATAGCCACTGTGTCTTCAATAACCGATATAATGACAATTCTTCTTGGAGCCATAGCAGGGATATCGCTGCTTGTAGGTGGTATCGGGATCATGAATATCATGTTTGTTTCAGTTACTGAACGTACAAGGGAGATAGGATTACGAATGTCAGTAGGTGGCAGAGGCAAGGATATTCTTAAACAATTTCTTGTGGAATCGATGTTACTAAGCATATTAGGAGGTGCTTTCGGGGTAATATTCGGTTACCTGATTGCTGAACTGGCCGGATCATTAATGAGCATAAATGCAGTAATTACAACACAGTCGGTGGTTCTTGCGTTTGCAGTGTGCTTTGCAATAGGGGTATTCTTTGGATGGTATCCGGCCAGGAAGGCGTCAAATTTAAATCCGATTGATGCTCTCAGGTATGAATAATCAATCGTGAATTGCTAAATTTGACTTGTTTAAGTGAAACTTTGCAAAATATTATTAATCTTTAGCTGATTAACTGAATAGTATTGTCAAATGAAAAAGAACTTTTTCCAGGGTAATTTAATAAACGTTTTGCTCCATGTACTCGCCTGGACAATACTTCTTGGATTGCCTCTGTATTTTATTAAAAGATGGGACGTTGGAGCAGATTTTATCTGGCTTTACTATATCAATACAATTATCGGTGGTATAATATTTTATATTAATTACCTTGTATTGGTGCCAAAGTTCTTTTTTACAACAAGGAAATATCGTTACTATATCGTCGTCGTTATTGTTCTTGTATTTCTATACTTTGTCTCCGACAGGGCAAATGGACTAGTTTTTAAGTATGTTCCTCATCATGATAATACTGAAGAAACCAGGATGCATAATGATAGAGATAATCTGCACGGGCCTCCAAAACCCGGAGGTGTACCTGGTCGAGCGCCTTTCAGGCAAATGCATCTTTTTAATTATATTTTTACCTCTTCTTTCCTGGTTT
>CAYUQR010000014.1:0-65116 GCA_964446825.1 uncultured Rikenellaceae bacterium | reverse complement strand
AACCTTAACCTTAACCTTAACCTTAACCTTAACCTTTAACCCACATAATCATGGATACAAAAAAAGTGGAATTAAGTAAAATTCTGCCTGTGCTCATTGGATTTTTTGTAATGGGCTTCGTTGACCTGGTTGGCATATCCGCCAATTATGTTAAAAGTGATTTTCATCTTTCAGATACGCTGGCAAATTTATTACCCTCAATGGTTTTCCTGTGGTTTCTGATTTTTTCAGTACCAACGGGATTATTAATGAATAAAATCGGAAGGAAAAACACCGTTCTTATAAGTTTGGTTATAACCCTTCCGGCCCTATTTATTCCATTACTTACGTACTCTTTTGGCACAATGTTAATATCATTCACATTATTGGGAATAGGAAATACAATGATGCAGGTTTCATTAAATCCATTGCTTGCAAATATTGTAGATGAGAAAAGGATGGCAAGCACTCTGACATTCGGGCAATTTATTAAAGCTATAGCTTCTTTTATAGCTCCAATATTTGCTGCCTGGGCTGTTATCAGGTTTTCAGACTGGAGAATGATCATGTTCCCCATATTTTTAATTGTAAACTTTGCTGTTCTCGCATGGCTGTTTCTTACAAGAATTAAAGAAAAGAATATTGAAACCAAAGCTGTTTCTTTCGCTGAGTGTTTCTCATTATTAAATGATAAGACCATCTTATTCCTGTTTTTAGGAATAATGGCTCATGTGGGACTGGATGTCGGAATAAATACAACTGCTCCAAAAATACTAATGGAACGACTCCACATCGACCTTGCAGATGCAGGATATGCTACCAGTTTTTATTTTATTTTCCGTACAGCCGGATGTTTACTGGGATCGGGTTTGCTTGCTAAATTCCCTGCAAAGGGAGTATTTATAGTAAGTGTCAGTATGATCCTGTCCGGCATATTATGTATGTTTATATCTGACAAAACTATAATGTATACTGGTATTGCTCTGTTTGGACTTGGAAATTCAAATGTCTTTTCAATAATTTTTTCCCAGGCACTTTTGAGAAATCCCTCGTCTAATAATGAGGTTTCGGGGCTCATGATAATGGGTATCTTTGGCGGAGCTGTTTTTCCACTGATAATGGGAATTTCATCTGATTTCTTAGGTGGACAATCCGGTGCATTAATTGTCCTGTTGGTTTGTGTTACATATCTTCTGACTGTTGTATCAAGAAAGATCAAAGCCTTTACTGCCGTTGGATAAAAAATGAAGTACAATATTTAATGTCTTTACAACAGACCTGTCTGTTGTAAATAGTCATTTTTCATCGCCAAATCCTCTGAGAAGACGCAAAACACTCGAGGATAAAATACTTATATTCAGGTATGTGCGTCATTTGTATAGATGCTTTGAGGCATTTGCGGTTAATGGATTTCAACTTTTTCAATACCCGCAGATTATCATTTTAATATATTTAATCATATTTTACCCTGATTATCTTTTCTACAGCCCCGGGAAAATCTTTTCCCCATTTCAGTTTTTACCTGTAGACTAATTTCATGTAATCAGGTGTCTGTTATATACACTAAAACTACTGTTTCATACATATATCCTGAAAACAATGGATTATAACGACACATCCGACTATTTTAGCATTGATTTGAATGACTGTAAATCAATATATAAAAGTTGTTATTAATATACAGGTATGAAGTTTTAGGTTTAATTCCCTACAGTTCCGCAGTTGTTCCCCATTCCCCTATTTCCCTATGACTACGGAACGTACTTTCCCCCTTCATTTGTGAAATTTCCAAAAGAACCTGACACAACATGAAGGGGGTTCTTTTTGGTTTATAAAAAATAGAACTTATCCGATTTGTATTTTGTGGGTAAAACTTGCAAATTGCATTGCAATTAAGATTGCTGATTAAAATTTTTAATTCGTTATCTGTAATTCCTGATTCGTATTTAATAAAATTCCAGTAAAATTTAGTTTATGAAAGATGTCAGATTCGGCAGACGTAATTTTCTTAAAAAGACAGGAGCTGCAGCTCTTGCCTTTACTATTGTTCCAAGATATGTTTTTGGAGGACAATCGTATACAGCGCCCAGCGATCAGCTTACAAAGGGAATAATCGGGGTCGGAGGCATGGGACGCGAACATATTGGATATGAAGGAACAAGACTTCTTGCTGTTTGTGATGTTGATAAAACTCACCTGGAGGAGGTAATGGCTATGACAGGGAAAGATGTTGCCGGATACCACGATTTTCGCGAATTGATAGCCAGGCCAGACATTGATATTGTACATATTGCCACCCCGCCTCACTGGCACGGAATCATATCCAAAACAGCCGCAGAAGCCGGAAAAGATATCTGGTGTGAAAAGCCAATGACAAGAACAATCGGAGAAGGAATAAAAGTAGTTGAAGCAGTCAGGAGAAATGGTGTGATGTTCAGGCTCAATACATGGTTCAGGTTCAAAGATCAGTTTTATGGTCTGGGTACTACCGTTAAACCACTTAAGAAACTTATTGACAGCGGAGTGCTTGGCTGGCCTTTGAAAGTAACTGTAAGCGGTATAACCGGCTATGACTGGAAATTTTACTGGAGTGGCTTATACAACCTCCGGCCTATGCCTGTTCCTGCTGTATTGGACTATGACTTCTGGCTGGGACCTGCTCCTTATAAACCATACAATCCTGAGAGAGTGCATGCAAAATTCCGGGGATACTGGGATTATGACGGAGGCGGTTTGGGCGACATGGGACAACATTATCTTGATCCCGTTCAGTATATGCTTAATAAGGATGATACCGGCCCTGTGTCTATAGAAATTGATGCTCCGGAACAACATTATGACGCCGTTGGATCATGGCGGAGAATAACATATACTTATGCCGATGGCTGCCAGATTATATTGGATGGAGAAAACCGTGACAAAGATGCTGCATATATTGAAGGTCCGCATGGTAAGGTATATAAAGGATTCAGGTCGGATATCCCTGATATGGAAAAGCTCATAAATTCGCTTCCGGACCCTGCTCCCCAGATTGAAACATTCACAGAATCGGTTCTTACAAGGAAAAAGTTTGCCCTGAATGAATCAAATGGCCACAGGTCATGTTCACTGGTAAATCTTGGAAAAATAGCACTTCGCCTTGGAAGAAACCTTAAATATGATCCGGTTAATCAGCAATTTATTGATGATGAAGGAGCCAATGGGTTAATAAATCAGCCAATGAGAGGTCCCTGGAGGATCTGACTGAAGCAAAGAATTGAAAAAGTCGAAAATGAGTCATATCACTTTATTTAAATTACATAATAATGAAAATCAATAAAATCTATAAAATAGTACTTGGTTTATCTCTCCTGCTGGTATCTGTCGCGTTGCATTCACAGGATAAAAGGACCCTCGAAACCAAAGTAGCTGATCTTCTGGCCAGGCTGCCTTCAAATGATATCCCGCTTACTGATAAACTCATGGTTAACATGCTCTCCCTTGGCGATCCTGGATGGAAACTGATATGTAATCAGGTTATTCCTGCCGGAACCAGTGATGATACCAGGCCCAGGTTTGCAGTAGAAAGTCTTTCAAGGTTTCTTTCCCGGAATGGTAATACGGAAGAAAGAAAGGAGTGGGAAAAGAATTGTATCTATTATGCAGTATCGCAAAAGGATTTTGGTGTTAAAGATTTTTTTATGAAACAGCTGCAACTGATAGGAGGGGATGCATCTGTAGAAGCAATGAAGAGCTACCTGGAAACGAAGGAATTTTGTGAGCCTGCTCTGGCTGTAATATCTGCTGTTGGAGGAAGAACCGCTGAAGTAGTGCTGGCGGAGTCACTTAAGAATAAAGATCTTCCATGTACCGCTGCGGTGATGAACGATCTTGCACTCATGAAATCGCAGTTAGCTGTTGGCGAATATATTAAATGGGCTGAAGGTAATGATATTAATATAAAAACTTCTGCTTATAACGCTCTGGCTCAAAGCGGTAGTCCTCTGGCATATCCTGTCCTCAGGAAAGCTGCTAAAGATGTTTCTTACAGATGGGAAGTTACAGGGGCGACATCTTCACTTCTTACATATGCTAGAGTTATAGCTCAGCATGGGGATATCAAAACCATGGATAAGATATGTAAACTTGTTATCTCAAAATGTAACGATAATCTGACAGTACAGAATAAAATTGATGCTCTTGACATTTATGTCAGCTTTCATGGCATTGATGCTATGCATTATCTCATCAGGGCAGCTTCAAATGAAAATAGCAAATACAGGATTGCGGCAATGCGTATATCGCTGTCAATAAAAGGACCCGAAATAGTGAAAAAATGGATCGCTTATTTTCCAAGAGCAATTCCGGCTGCAAAACCTGAACTCATTTCTATGTTGGGCACCCGGGGAGATGAGTTAGCTTTACCGCTGGTAAATTCCTCATTAACAGATCAGGATGCTGATGTCAGAAAGGAGGCAGCTGAAGCAATCGTTAAACTAAGTGGTACTAAGGCTGTTAATTCACTTATAAATTATATGCTGGTCGACAGTAATGCTTCTGACCAGGAAGCTGCGAAGTCCGCCCTGATGACAGTCATGAATAGTGACAATATGCAGTATCTTGTACCTGTTTTAAAGGAGGGGCCTCCTCCTGCAAAGCTTACTGCAATTGAACTATTAGCCTGGAGCAAAGACAATAAATATTTTGATATTGTTCTTCCGTACACATCGTCTGATAACGAACCTGTAAAATCTGCTGCTGTCAAAGCCCTCGCTGCTCTTGCCGGTCCGGATGATCAGACTAAACTAATTGAATTACTTTCTTTAACAGAAAAACCTGAATATATTTCTGATATCCGGGAAGCAATTGCTTCAGCTGCTAATAAGATAACCAACCCTGGTAAGAGATCATCTGTGATTCTCAAAGCTATGGACGGAAAGGGCCAAAAAGAAAAGCTGATTCCTGTTCTGGCGGAAACGGGAGGACAAAAAGCGCTCTCGATTGTTTTGAAAGAGTTTGAGGATGGCAATCCTGACATGAGGGATATTTGTTTTAAGACACTTACAAACTGGAAAGATTACTCTGCTTCCTCGGCATTGTTTGAGATATGTGCCTCGGGAAACAAAACTTTCGAAGCTCCGGCTTTTGAAGGATATGTAGGACAAATCAAATCAGCCGATCTGCCTGACGAGGAAAAATTACTTCTATACAGGAAGATAATGCCTTATGCCCTGGGCTCCGACCGTAAAAAAGAGATTATAAGTGAAATAGGAAAACTTAAGACTTACCAGGCTCTGTTCTTTGTTTCAACTTACCTCGATGATTCGGCTACCTCAGCAACAGCTGCTAAAGCCGCAATGTATATAGCCCTTCCATCAATCGACTCCAAAGCAGGCATGTACGGAGACCTGGTGAAAGATATTCTTGCCAGAGTTGTCAGTAAGCTTGAGGGACAGGAGAGTGAATATGATAAGGAGATGGTGAACAAATATCTGGCGGGTATGCCTCCTGATGAAGGATTTAAACCCATTTTCAACGGTAAAGACCTGACCGGATGGCAGGGACTGGTTGAGAACCCGGTAACCAGGGCTAAAATGACAACTTCTGAGCTGGCCAGGAAACAGGCTGAAGCTGACAAAAAAGTTACAGATAACTGGAGCGTCAGAGATGGATGTATCTGGTTTAACGGAACTGGAGACAATCTGTGTACTGTGAAGCAATATGGTGATTTTGAGATGCTTGTAGATTGGAAAATCACAAAGGAAGGTGACAGTGGTATCTATTTAAGAGGATCCCCCCAGGTTCAGATATGGGATACTTCAAGAGTCGATGCTGGAGCACAGGTTGGTTCCGGAGGACTCTACAACAACCAGATAAACATGGCTAAACCTCTTAAAGTTGCTGATAATCCCGTTGGTGACTGGAATAGTTTCAGGATATTAATGGTTGGAGAAAAGGTGTCAGTATGGCTGAATGGAGAGCTGGTGGTTGACAATGTCACCCTGGAAAATTACTGGGATCGCAAGATTCCAATATTCCCGACCGGCCCTATCGAGTTGCAGGCTCATGGTACTGACCTGGCATTCAGAGACATTTATGTGCGGGAAATCACCGATGAAGAGTATAGCCTTACTCCTGAAGATAAATCTCAGGGCTTTGTTTCATTATTTAATGGAAGAAACCTGGATAACTGGATAGGAAATAAAAAAGCTTATACCGTCGAGGATGGAATGATTGCAGTCAAACCCAGCGATGACTCAGGTGGAAATTTATATACCGAAAAAGAATACTCCGACTTTATTTTCAGGTTTGAATTCCAGCTTACACCCGCTGCCAATAATGGTATTGGCATCAGAGCCCCGCTTACGGGTGATGCAGCTTATGCAGGTATGGAAATACAGGTTCTTGACAACAAAGCTCCTGTTTATGCCGCCCTTCAGCCTTACCAGTATCACGGTTCAGTTTATGGTGTAATACCTGCAAAAAGAGGATATCTGAAACCGGTAGGTGACTGGAACTACGAAGAGATAACAGCAATTGGAACTCACATAAAAGTGGTATTGAACGGCACAATAATAGTGGATGGAGATATTGCTGGTCCCAGGGATAATGGAACAATGGATCACAAAGATCACCCGGGCTTGAAAAATGCAACGGGACATATCGGGTTCCTTGGACACGGGTCGGAACTTATGTTCAGAAACATTAGAATTAAAGATCTTTCAGGGGGAAAATAAATCCACTTGGTTACCCCTCTGTGTCACAAAAAAGAACTTACACAGAGTTTCACAGAGGAGACACAGAGTTTCACAGAGTTATTATTATAAATACAATTCAAGAAGATGAAAAGAATACTCAGTCTGTTATTATCAATTATAGTTTTTGCATCCTGTTCAAGGGTTAAACCACCGGAACCTTATGGACCTGTTCCATCGGAACGTCAGCTTGCATGGCACGATATGCAGTACTACATGTTTGTCCATTTCACCGTAAATACATTCACGGATAAAGAGTGGGGTTTTGGTGACGAGAAAGAATCAGTTTTTAATCCCACTGAACTCAACTGCGACCAATGGGCGAAAGTTGCCAGCGAAGCCGGGATGAAAGGAATAATCTTAACCGCTAAACATCATGATGGATTTTGTTTGTGGCCATCAAAGTACACAAAGCATTCGGTAAAAAAATCTCCGTGGAAAAGTGGTAAGGGAGATGTACTCATGGAGCTTAGGAAAGCCTGCGATAAATATGGCCTGAAACTGGGGATATACCTTTCACCCTGGGACCGAAACAGCGCAGTTTATGGTACCCCTGAGTACCTTGTATATTATCGTAATCAGCTCAGGGAATTGCTCACCGGGTATGGTAAAATTTTTGAGGTATGGTTCGATGGAGCAAACGGAGGTGATGGCTATTATGGTGGTGCCAGGGAGGTAAGAAAGATAGACAATAAAACATATTACGACTGGCCTGTTACTCAGGCCATTGTCAGGGAACTGCAACCATCGGCAGTTATGTTCAGCGATGCCGGACCTGATGTTCGCTGGGTGGGAAATGAAAGAGGAACAGGCAGCCTGACAAACTGGTGTTTGCTTAATAAAGATGAAATGTACCCGGGAGGCGATTTTGCCAGTATACTGGGTGAGGGCCAGGAAGATGGAAATTACTGGGTACCTGCGGAAGTTGATGTATCAATCAGGCCGGGCTGGTTTTATCATCAGAGTCAGGATTCCATGGTGAGGTCGCCGGAAAACCTTATGGAACTTTACTATTCATCAGTGGGACGCAATTGTAATCTGCTTCTTAATGTACCTCCCGACAGAAGAGGTTTGCTGCATGAGAATGATGTTAACTCACTTCTTGCATTCAGACAACTCCTTAATAAGGAATTTAAGAAAGATATTGCCCTGGGAAAGGAAGTTACTGCCTCATCTTTCAGGGGAAGGGGATATGAAGCTTCAAATGTGACTGATGGCAATCCTGAAACTTATTGGGCCACTAAAGATTCAGAGACCACCGGAGATATTATTATCGACTTTGGTAAAACTACAGAAGTTAACAGAATATTATTGCAGGAATATATTAAGATGGGTCAGCGTGTACAGGAATTTAAGGTGACTGCATTTAACGATGGTACATGGAATCCGATAATGGAAGGAACGACAATAGGATATAAGGTAATTCGCAAGTTTCCGCTTGTTAAAGCCTCTAAAATAAAAGTGACGATAAGTAAATCAAAAGCTTGTCCGGTTATCTCCAATATTGAGCTGTACACAGCGCCGGGAGAATGAAATCACTCAAGCCGGAACATCCTTGCGACCTTTACTGCAGCTGAGATTCTTTTTGTGAGACCGGCCCAGTCTTTTTTCTGAATGATCTCTTTTGTGATAAGATTTGAACCTATTCCCACACAGGTAACACCAGCATTAAACCACTCTCTTAAGTTTTCGAGAGTGGGCTCAACTCCGCCTGTAGGCATTAAGCTTGTCCAGGGACATGGCCCTTTAACAGCTTTTACAAAATCCGGTCCTCCCACAGATATTCCGGGGAATATCTTAACTATTTCGGCACCAAGTTCTTCCGCATAACCTATTTCTGATAATGATCCGCATCCGGGAGACCATAATATTTTTCTCCGGTTACAGACTTTAGCCATATCGGCATTCAGGATAGGGGAGACTATGAAATTTGCTCCCAGCTGAATATACAAAGAGGCAGTTCCCGCATCAACAACTGACCCGACACCCATTATAAGTTCCGGTACCTCTTTCTCAGCCCATTTATTCAGCTCAGAAAATAATTCATGAGCATAATCGCCCCGGTTAGTGAATTCAAAGACTTTGATTCCTCCGTCTGATGCAGCTTTAATAACATGTCTGCATATTGCAGGATCCTTATGATAAAAAATTGGTACAATACCAGTTTCCTTCATCTTAAGGATAACATCTGTTCTTGAAAAACGTGCCATTCTTATTGATTTGTAAACAAATGTATTCAAAATAAGGAGAATAAAAAAGTCCACATATTATTTTGACTTCCACCTTCCTGCTTCTGACTTCCGACTTTCTATTTTATCTTTTCTCTTTTGTCTTTTGTCTTTCATAATATTTATCTTAGCATCTCAAACGCGTAAAATGGCTCTTAACTATATCTGGATCGCATTCTTTCTTATTGGTTTTGTTGTTGCACTTGGTCAGTTAATATTTGCTGGTAACACACAGATATTTAATGATCTGGTAAATGCTGTTTTTTCGAATGCCAAAACAGGTTTTGAGATTTCCCTGGGTCTGACCGGAGCACTGACCCTTTGGATGGGCCTGTTAAAAGTGGGAGAGAAAGGTGGAGTGGTAGCCATTCTTGGCAGACTTATCGGACCTCTTTTCCAGAAGCTCTTTCCGGGGTTGCCCAAAGGACGTCCTGACTCATTTATCGGCAGACTTGCCTGTACAATGCAGGGAACTACAGATACAACTTTTTACATTGTTGCTGTATATTTCGGCTCAGTAGGAATAAAGAATACACGACATGCAATTGGATGCGGACTGCTTGCTGATCTTGCAGGTTTCACTGCAGCAATATTTGTTGCATATCTATTTTTTACGTAAGTACTGATTATGAGTGTTTTATTGACATCAACCCTGGTGGGTGTAAGCATTCTGGCAATAATTATCCTTACATCCAGATTAAAATTAAAGGCATTCATTGCTTTGTTCCTGGTATCTCTGTTTCTGGCTTTCACAACACTCCCGGTAAGCACTATTGTTAGTACTCTGAAGGAAGGTTTTGGCAACACGATGGCCTCAATTGGATTTTTAATAATACTTGGGGCTATTATTGGAATAACACTTGATAAGACAGGGGCAACACTCAGTATAGCAAAGTTTATATTGTCAAAGACCGGAGAAAAGAGAAGTGTTCAGGCACTGGGCATTACAGGATTTATTACCGGAATACCTATTTTCTGCGATTCTGCCTTTATTATTTTGAGTGGTCTTGCCAAATCGTTTAGCTCAAAATCTAAAATAGCTATGCCGTTTATGGCAACAGTACTGGCATCTTCTTTATATTCCGTTCATTGCCTTATTCCTCCGCATCCAGGAGCATTGGCTGCAGCAGGACTTTTTGAAGTAAATATCGGGTATCTTATTATAATCGGAATAGTGTTTGCCATACCCGGAGCTTTATCGGCATATTTCTGGAGCAAATGGATGACGAAAGGAAGTAATTACCCTCCGGCAAAGGAGCCTGAAGTTGATCCAAGGGTAATCCACGAAAAATTGCCATCCGCATTTTTATCTTTTCTTCCGATTGTCGTCCCATTGCTGCTCATTACATTCCGTTCGTTGTTGATTTTATATGATAAAGGTGGTCAGAACACTATATCAAAGATTTTTTATATGCCGGGGGAACCGATCTTTGCCTTATCAATTGGTGTCGTTCTGGCTTTGTTACTGATCAGGGACAAAACTATGGATTCAATGAATTCAATATTTACCGAGGCCATTGAAAAAGCAGGACCTATCCTCATTGTTACAGCAGCCGGTGGAATGTTCGGAATGGTTATTAAAGCAACAGGTACCGGTGAGGCAATGGGTAAATTACTGACAGGCACCAATATGGGGCTCGTCGTACCTTTCCTGATTGCCGTTATAATGAAGACAGCCCAGGGTTCCTCAACCGTGGCTATGATCACCACTGCTTCCTTTGTAGCCCCTATGCTATCGATGCTTGGTCTGGACTCTGAATGGGGGAAATTGTTGTCAATGCTCTCTATGGGCGCAGGATCAATGGTTGTGTCGCACGCTAATGACTCATACTTCTGGGTTGTTTCAAATTTTTCTGAAATCGATGCAGGTACAAACTTAAAAGTCTATTCATCGTCAACATTTGTAATGGGAATAGTCATATTTATCTGTGTCTGGATTACTTCACTTGTAGTCCTGTGATTATTTTTATGTATGATTAACCCAATACCCGATAATAAATTTTAAGCAGTATGAATAGCAGGAAAGTTGCTGAACAGATTTTTATTGCTGGTGTTGAAAGTGTTTTGCCTGAAAGGCTTATTAAAGAACATGTATCACTTTCGGATAATAAACTTATTATAAGCAGTAAGACATTCGATCTGGATACTATTGAGAATATTTATGTTATTGGTGCAGGTAAAGCCAGCGCCAAGATGGCAGACGAAGTTGAAAAAATTCTGGGTGGCCGTATTACTCAAGGACATATTGTTGTAAAGTACGGGTATTCATGTAAATTGAAATATATAAAAGTCACTGAAGCTGGTCATCCCGTACCTGATTCCAACGGCTTCAGGGCAACAAGGGCTGTTATGGAACTGGCGGGGAAAGCTGGGCCGGGAGACCTTGTCATTTGTCTTATTTCAGGCGGGGGTTCTTCTCTTCTGACCGATTTCCCGAAAGGTTCCTCTCCTGAAGAAATGGTCAGGATTAATGATCTTCTGGTAAATTGCGGAGCCTCTATTACAGAGATGAATGCAGTGCGTAAACATCTTTCGGCCGTAAAGGGTGGACAACTAGCGCGAGCAGCATATCCGGCTGAGCTCGTCAGTCTTATCCTTTCCGATGTTCCGGGAGATCCCATCGATGTTATTGCATCGGGACCAACAACGCCTGATCCCACAACTTTCAGGCAGGCAGTGACTGTTTTGGAATCATTTAACCTGACCGGATCTGTCCCTGTAGGAATATTGAAGTACCTTTCGGATGGAATTGCCGGCATCAGACCCGAAACACCCAAGCAGGCAGATAACATTTTTGAGAGAACACGGAACATACTGGTTGGTAATAATAGCATGGCTCTGGAAGCTGCTTGCAAGAAAGCTTTAGAATTTAATATAAATGCTGTTATTATCGATGATGAACTTCAGGGTGACACATCCTCAGTAGCCGGGTATATTATTGATACCTCTTTAAGTTTTCAATCCGATAAAAATGAAGTAAAGCCCGTATGTCTTCTTTTCGGAGGCGAAACCACAGTTAAAATGACGGGAAAAGGATTGGGAGGGAGAAATCAACATCTTGCATTAGAATGCTCTTTATTGCTTCACGACCACCCCGGCATAACAGTACTTGCGGCAGGAACAGATGGTAATGATGGTCCGACGGATGCTGCCGGAGCTGTTGTTGACAATACTACTTTCCCATCAGCAGTATCGAAAAAAACAGATCCTTTAAAATATCTCAATGAATTTGATTCCTACCATTTCTTTAAAAAGGCAGGAGGTCACATTATTACGGGGCCGACAATGACCAATGTTATGGATATTATTGTTGTAATTGTTGAATGATAAATTATAAATTAAAAACCATATGAAAATTTTATCTCTCTTCCTGATTATTTTCTTATGTTTGGCATCATGTACAAATAATAATCAGGTACATGAAAACAAAACAAGTACCGCAGGGCAATCGGTTGATACATCAGAAATGACCAATAATTTTTATGATAATACCGGGACCCACCCCCTGCCAATGAAAGATCTGGTCATAGAAGGAGAGATAGCTAATCCGGGAAAAGTGGATTTTTCAGATCTTCCGCTCCATTCGGTTATCGTTAAGGAAGCACTTCTCGACAGTGCAGGAGGGGATAAATTCGTTGGCGCTTACAGGTATGACGGGTTTTCTCTTTTTGATATCCTGGATAAAAGAGTTCTAAAAAAAGCAAACAGTTCGGAATTTAATCCTATAATTGATCTTTATGTGGAGATTGAGAATGACAGGGGCGAAAAAGTCGTTTTCAGCTGGGGTGAAATATACTATCCGAATATTCTTCATAATATTATAATAGCATCAGGGGTAGCGAGGATTGTACCTTCCAAAACAAAGGATCTCTGGCCTCTTCCTGCCGAAAGCAAAATTGTTGCGGCTAATGATCTTGTTACCGAAAGGAATATCTCTTCACCTGTTAAAATTACAGTCAGATCTTTTCCCCATTCCTTTATTGTAAACAGGGACTTATCTCCTTTGTATTCATCTAAGATATCTCTTTTCAACTCTTCAAAACTGACTGGAGTAATTGATAAACTTCCTGTAAATGTCAGTTTTGTAACATTTAATACAATTTTTTATGGCCGGGGAAGGGGAATACACAGTACATCTCCTTTCTCGGGAGTTTTTCTGAAAGATCTGCTTCTGAAGTATTATCCACACAACAGGAAGGATCTGCAATCAGGGTTAATGTGCATTGCAGGAGAAGATGGTTACAGATGTGCAGTTTCATATTCAGAACTTTTCAACAGGAACGATCAGCAGGAATTTATGCTTATCAAAACCAACCCGATGGAAGACGGCGGCCTCTTCAGAATTTTCGCCGCTGCAGATTTTTTCTCCGACAGAGCAATTAAATCAGTCAGCGAAATACGTTTGGATATTATTAAGTAAAAAGTAAAATTATGAAAGCAAAATTATTAGTTCTTGTATTTAGTTTAGCTTTAATATCAAGCAGCTACGGAAGTAAAAAAACGACAGAAATCGGTCAGGTTACAGCTAATCCAAAACAGGCTGCAATTACAGAGTACGGAATGATGATCGTGGCAAAACTGACAGTGAAAACAGATAAGGTTAAAGCCTTTACGGAAGTTGCCAGGGAAATAATTGAAAAAACAAAAATGGAACCAGGATGCAAATCCTACCAGCTTTATCAGAATCCGTACGATGCTACAAAGTTTATTTTTGTTGAAGAATATAAGAATCAGGCAGCAATTGACGCTCATTTTGCCAGTGATTATTTTAAAGCTTTTGGTACTAAAATGGCAGATATGGTTGCAGAACCCGCAGAGATAAAAATAATCAGTGTGGCAAAAGAAGAGGTCAAATAATATACCGTTTCCTCATTTATTAAAAAATTCGATTGGTTGGTTTCATTAAATTGCTGTGTCAGTTTTTGCCACTTTGTTTTTATTATATTTGTTCTTCAACAAATTTCCAAAACCAATCCTGATATAATGAAGGCCCTGGTACTAGAAGAATATAATAAGCTTGTTTATAAAGATGTTCCGGAGCCTTCAATAGGTAATAATGAAGTGCTTGTAAAAGTAATGGCCTGCGGTATATGTGGTTCAGATGTACATGGTCTGGATGGAAGTACAGGAAGAAGAATACCTCCGCTTATTATGGGGCATGAGGCTTCAGGCATTATAGTCAAAACAGGAACCGGGATAAAAGGCTGGAAACCAGGCGAAAGAGTAACTTTTGATTCAACTGTTTATCCTCTGAATGACTGGTTTACTCTTGAAGGGAAGTATAACCTGAGCGATAATAGTGAGGTGCTTGGAGTTTCACCCGGTACTTTCAGACGCAACGGTGCATTTGCTGAATATATTGCAATACCGGAACATATTCTTTATAAGATCCCGGATATTGTCACATTTGAACAGGCTGCAATGGTTGAAGCAGTTGCTGTGGCTCTGCATTCAATAAATATTGCAGTAGTAAAGACCGGTGATACATGTGTTGTTATAGGTGCAGGAATGATTGGGATTTTTATTCTGAAGCTTCTTAAGATATCAGGTGCATCAAGGATAATAGCGATTGATATTAATTCACATCATCTTTCAGCAGCAAAAAATGCCGGCGCAGACCAGACATTTCTTTCCAGTGAAGGTTACATTGAAGAAAAAGTTTTTGCCCTCACGGGCAAAAGGGGGGCTGACATAACATTTGAAGCCGTGGGTCGTTCAGAATCTGTTAACATGGCAATCGATCTTCTCCGCAAAGGCGGAAAAGCAGTGCTTGTGGGGAATATATCTCCAAAAGTCGATTTCCCTCTTCAGAAGGTTGTAACACGTGAATTAATTGTTCTGGGCAGTTGTGCTATCAGGGGAGAATATGAAACTGTTCTGAACCTGCTTGAAACAGGCAGGATTAGTGTCGATGATCAGATATCAGCAATTGCCCCGCTGGCTGAAGGTGCAGTCTGGTTCAATAAACTCTATAATAAAACAGAAGATCTTAATAAAGTGATTCTCGTACCTTAAACGGATATGAATGGCGGAAAGGATGTATAATATCTCAATAGCCGGATGCAGTAAAGTGGCACATCTTCATGCAAAAGCTATCATGGGTATCCCAAATGCGCGACTATCAGGCGTATGGAACAGGACAGAAGAGACGGCAAAAGAGTTTGCTGAGGTATATGGTACAGAAGTCTATTCCGATATTACCAGGATGGTATCTGAAAATAAATCCGATCTTGTAATAGTATGTACCGCTCATCCTTTCCATAAACAACCTGCTTTGGCAGCTGTAAAAGCCGGAGCCAATGTGCTTGTTGAAAAGCCATTGGCTTCAGATCTGCCCGATTGCGATGAAATGATCGGAACATGTAAGGAGAATGGCGTAAGACTTGGAGTAATAAGCCAGAGAAGATGGTACGAACCGGTTAGAAGAGTAAAAGATGCAATAGATAAAGGCAAGATTGGAAAACCGGTCCTTGCTACTATCACTATGCTGGGATGGAGGGATAAGGCTTATTATGATTCTGATGCATGGAGGGGAACATGGAACATGGAAGGGGGAGGGGTACTGGTCAATCAGGCTCCGCATCAGCTCGATATTATGCTGTGGTACATGGGTGAAGTTGACGAAGTTTACGGTATCTGGAGAAATTTGAATCATCCGTATATAGAGGTAGATGATACAGCCCTGGCTGTTGTTAAATTCAGAAATGGTGCCATAGGAAATATCCTCGTAAGTAATTCACAGAAGCCTGGTATATATGGCAAAGTCCATGTACATGGTGAAAATGGTGCCTCTGTAGGGGTTCAGACCGATGGGGGAGCAATGTTTATTGCAGGGAAAACAGATATGGCAGAGCCTCCTGTGAATGATCTGTGGACTGTTCCGGGTGAAGAGAATTTTTTAAGAGAATGGGTCAGGAAGGATACGGAAATCTTTAATAATTGCGATCCTACTGTCAGGTACATTCAGTACCAGATTGAAGATTTTATAGGTTCTATAGGAAATGACAGGGAGCCTTTTGTATCAGGAGAAGATGGCCGCAGAACTGTAGAGCTTTTTACATCTATCTATCGTTCTTCGCTTATTAATGCCCCTGTTAAATTTCCCCTGAGCCCTTAGTCCGGCACCCGGCATCCAGCACCTTGAATTATATATAACCTGTAAAAATTTAAAAACTTAATACAACCACTTCATGCCTCTTTTAATTATTGTACTTGGAATTTGTCTTTTGCTTTTTTTTATAGTTGTTTTAAAACTCAATTCTTTCTTATCATTTGTAATTGTATCGCTGGCTGTTGGCCTGGCCGAGGGGATGAACCTGGAAAATTCTATTACCTCTATTGAAAACGGAATTGGCAGCACAATGGGGTTCCTGGTTCTGATACTGGGGTTCGGTGCAATGCTTGGTAAGCTTGTTTCAGAAAGCGGTGCAGCCCAAAGGATAACGACTAAGCTCGTAAATGCTTTTGGGCTGAAACATATCCAGCTTGCTTTGATGCTGACAGGTTTTATTGTAGGTATATCATTGTTTTACGATGTGGGCTTTTTCATTCTGATACCCCTGGTATTTACTATTGCAGCAACTACAGGTCTTCCTTTGTTGTATGTAGGTCTGCCAATGCTAGCTGCTCTTTCCGTAACACATGGTTATCTCCCTCCTCATCCTGCTCCGACGGCTATTGCCGCTATGTTCCATGCAGATATTGGAAAAACTATGATTTACGGAATAATAGTCGCTTTTCCTGCAATAGTAATTTCGGGACCTTTTCTTTCAAAAGCTCTGAGCAAAATAGATGCAAAGCCCCTTAAAGAGTTTCTGAACACAAAACCACTGACAGAAGAGGAGATGCCTGGATTCTGGGTGAGTTTTTTCACAGCTCTCTTACCTGTTATTATAATTACTCTGGGTACTGTGGCCGGGTTTCTGTTCCCTGAAGGCAATATCATAAGGAAAATACTTGTGTTTACAGGGCACCCTGTTTTTGCAATGCTTCTGTCTGTTCTTATCGCAGTTTATACACTTGGACTGGCAAGGGGAAGAAAGATGCCTGAAATAATGGAGTCGCTTGCACATTCGGTAACCAGTATTACGATGATCATGCTGCTTATTGCAGGAGCCGGAGCACTGAAACAGGTTCTTGTAGACAGTGGGGTTAGTAAATATATTGGAGATTTATTAAGCGAATCGACCCTTTCGCCACTTTTTCTGGGATGGCTGATAGCTACAATCTTACGTTTCTGTGTGGGATCTGCAACAGTAGCCGGAATGACAGCTGCGGGAATCGTTCTGCCTCTTGTAACTGGCGGATCTGTAAAACCGGAATTAATGGTTTTGGCTATTGGCTCCGGGAGCCTTATGTTCGGACATGTAAATGATGGTGGTTTCTGGCTTTTCAAGGAATATTTCAACCTGAGCATCAAGGACACAATGAGGACCTGGGTTGTAATGGAAACATCCATTGGCATTACAGGTTTGCTGGGCGTAATGTGCCTGAGTCTTTTTGTGAAGTGAAGGCGGGAAGATTAATATTTGGATTGGTCGACATGAACAAACTATTGCTACTTGTTTATTCATTGATTATAGGATCTTCTCTTTTTGCACAGGAAGGAGCTTTGCTGTTAACTAATTTTAAGGAGAGCAGGGAAATTGAAGATCAGAACTGGGCTATATGCCAGGATAATAACAATGTAATGCTCTTTGCAAACAGGAAAGGTATCCTGACCTTTGATGGTGAAGTATGGACTTCTGCGAGAATACCTACCATTCCTTATTCGATGAAGGCTGATCCCAAAAGCGGGAAAATTTTTATTGGCGGTGAAAACAGCTATGGCTTCCTGGACAAGGATCAGATGGGATCGTATAAATACGTACCTGTTTCAGGTGAATCATCCGATATAGGTGTAATAACCAGAATCATTTTTAACGATTCGGTGGTCTGGTTTTATGGTGAACAATCAATAAGCCGGCATAATTTTAAGAATAACAGACTTGAACTACGTATTAAAGCAAAAGCGGGGAATCCTTTTGAAGGAATGTTCGTTACGCCTAAAAATACTTTTATAAATGAACAGAATTCCGGTTTGTACCGTCTCGAAAGTGATACCTTGTTTCCTGTTGTAACAGGTTACCTTACGGTTGAAACTGATATCCTGTTTGCATTGCCTTATAACAGTAATCTTGTTTTGCTGGGTCTTGGTAATGGGAATTTGTCGCTTTTTGACGGGATAAAATACTACAATTATCAAATCAAAGACAATGGCTATCTCAAAGAAAATATTTTGTCGGAAGGAATTACAGTGGGAGACAGCCTGTATGCTTTTTCCACTCTCGATGGGGGCGCCCTTATTATTGAAAGATATAGCGGTAAGATAAGATTTACCATTAATAACCAGAATGAGTTGCCGGATGATGAAATTTTTGCCCTCGGTGTGGATAAAAGTAATGGCATCTGGCTGTCGCATCAATATGGCCTTACAAGGGCTGACCTGAGCCTGCCTGTAGGAAATTTCAGTATATACCCTGGACTTAAAGGAAACCTTACCAGCTCAGCGTGGTATAATAATGTTCTATATGTTTCAACCAGCGAAGGAGTTTATTATCTTACAGAGATCAGGAATTATTCTGAGGATCAGATTCTTATAAAAAACACACCTTCAGGTAACGAATCACAGTCGGATAAGCTCCGCGAAAATAACAGGCCACAGGAAGGTACCAGGAAAAATATATTCCAGAGAATATTCGGGAAGATAATATCTAAAGAGAAATCTGTCAAGTCGGATGTTATAAAGGAAAATGAAGCTGAAGGCGTGAATAATTCATCACGGGCACTTTATACCAGGAAAACCGTCAGCAGGCTTAAATCAATTAACTATTTATATAAGAAGGTTGAAGGGTTGAACGAAAAATGCCGGCAGCTCGTTTCAACGCCAGACGGAGTTCTGGCAGCTACAAATAAAGGACTTCTGGTTATTAAGGATCATGAAGCGGAAAATATTGCTGGTAACCGCTATATAAATTATATAAGCTGGCAGCCCGTTAATAAGAAGTATTTTGTTGCAGCCGGAGATGGTTATTTCTATGCTAAGTATATTGACGGAAAATGGATTGTGGAATCTCCTGACGAGAAATTTACTGATCCCGTCTATTCGATAGTCGCAACTGACAGTAATAAAATATGGCTTGGCATAGACAATGCTGCCCTGAGAGTTGACATTAATAATGATTTTGATTCGGTACAATACACTCAGATAAGCATAAAGAATGATTATCCCCAACGTTATCATCTTGATTTTTCTAACGATACTATTTTCCTGCATACTGAATCAGGAATATATTTTTATAATAACGCCCCGGCTGGTTTTGTTGAGACCAGAACTGACAAAAACCTTTCTAATCCAAATATGAAATTTACTTATCCTCTTTCAAATATGCCATGGATAAGGCATGGTGATAACTGGATTTATCTGAAACCGGAGGATAATGAGGTTGAGAAAGAGATGTCACTGCTTAAAATATTCGATGATGTGATATCAATTAATAGTGAACCCGGCAAACTATGGGTTGTGGACGGAGAAAACAAGCTGTTAAGAGTAGACCTTACTAAACAATTAAAGATCAATCCGGCAATTGATGTATTCGTAAAAAGTATTTATAATGATAAAGGTACTTTTTTCGATTTGTCTGATATCGTTTTTGACAGGGGAGATAATATTGTCAATTTTGAAATTGTAGCGCCGGGTTATCTTAAAAAAAACACCACTCAGTATCAATATATTATTAATAAGCTTATGCCCGATTGGTCACCCTGGTCAGATCAGACCAAATATAATCTGATGATACCTATACCGGGGGTATATACTCTTAAAGTAAGGGCCAGGGATCTGTGGGGTAATATTAGTAAACCACAATTAATAAAATTCACCATTAAAGCTCCTTTTACCAGGACGCCTGCTTTCTATATTCTGTCAGGCTCTTTTTTGCTGATTTTAATTTTACTGATTATCAGGTTCAGGGAACGCCATCTTCAGAATGAGAACAGGATACTTGAGCTGAAAGTTAAAGAACGGACTGCTGAAATTGAGGCGCAGAAAGAAGAGATAACCTCGAGCATTGCATATGCCAGCAGGATACAAATGGCTATGCTGCCAATGGAAAATCATTTCAGGACATTTTTCTCCGACTACTTTATAATTTTTAAACCAAGGAATATTGTTAGCGGTGATTTTTATTGGATTGGTGAAGATGAAAAGAATGTTTTTTTTACAGTAGCCGATTGCACCGGACATGGTGTTCCTGGTGCTTTTATGAGTACACTGGGTATTTCAACACTTAATGATATAATAACAAATAACAACGACCTCCGTGCAAATACTGTACTAAACATTTTGCGTGAAAAAATAATGACATCTCTTCATCAGACAGGAAAAGAAGGTGAAGCTTCTGACGGGATGGATGTTGCGTTTTGCGTGCTTAATAAAAACAGAAAAAGTATGCAGTTTTCCGGGGCATATAATCCCCTGTTCATATTTCATAATGGGGTGTTTAAAGAATATAAAGCCGATAGAATGCCTATTGGCATTTATTATGGACAAAAAGAGACATTTACAAATTATGAGATTCAAACCAGGAAAGGTGATACTCTCTATGTCTTTTCCGACGGGTTGATTGATCAGTTTGGAGGATCTGAGGGATCAAAATATAAAAAATCTAACCTGAAAAAACTGTTGTCGGAAATCTATAACCTGCCAATGGCAGAACAACGTACTGTTATTGAGAATGTATTTGAGGAATGGAAAGGTAACCACGATCAGGTTGATGATATCACAATGATAGGTGTCAGGATATAAATTTGTTGCATTCTGCATGTTGAATCTTGAATATTGAATATTGCCTTCCGCCGTCAGCCTTCCGCCGTCAGCCCTTTTCAAATAATTCACTATCTTTAAGACACTAATCTTATTTATTTATGAAAATAAAATTTATAGGGGCTGCCAGGGAGGTGACAGGCAGTAAACATCTCATTACAACTGGGCTTGGGAAAAAAATACTTCTTGATTGTGGTATGTTTCAGGGAAAAGGACTGGAAACGGACAGTATGAACAGAGACCTTGGATTTGATCCTGAAACAGTTGATTATATTATTCTTACTCATGCTCATATAGATCATTCAGGACTGATACCCTATGTATACAAACTGGGTTTCAGAGGATCTGTAGTCTGCACAAATGCTACACGCGACTTATGTGCTATAATGCTGGCCGATTCAGGTTTTATACAGGAACATGATACTGTTACATTCAATAAGCGCAGGGTAAAAAAAGGACTTCCTCTTGTTACACCTATCTATGAGCAGGTTGATGCAAAAGAATGCATGAAGCTTTTTATAGGAGTGCCCTTCAATATGAAATTCAGAATTGACGAGAATATTAAAGTCACTTTTACACATACAGGCCATATGCTTGGAAGCGGCGTTGCAAATATTCAGATCATAGAGGATGGGCAGATAAAGAGAATATCTTACACCGGAGATATAGGCCGCCCAGTTGACCAGATATTAGCTCCACCGCAACCGTTTCCGCAGGCTGACTTCCTCATTACAGAGTCGACTTACGGCGACAGGCTGCATAACGATGTTAAAAAAGCTGAGGATGAACTTCTGGATGTTGTTGTTGAAACATGCGTGAATAAGGGCGGGAAACTTATTATACCTGCATTCAGTGTTGGAAGAACACAGGAAATAGTTTTTGCCCTGAATAATTTTTTCAATGAAGGCAGGTTACCAAAAATTGACATCTTTGTCGATAGTCCCCTTGCTGTTAATGCAACTTCGGTTTTCAGGGTGCATCCCGAATGCTATAATGAGAATTTCCTAAGGGTGCTTGAAAATGATTCTGACCCCTTTGGGTTTGAGAGCCTCTTTTATATCACAAAGGTTGAAGACTCAAAAAAACTCAATGATCATAAAAAACCATGCGTTATCATTTCAGCATCAGGTATGATGGAAGCAGGACGCGTAAAACATCACCTCGCGAATAATATATCAAATCCAAAAAATACTGTTCTTGTTGTAGGGTATTGTGCTCCGGCAACTCTTGGTGCGAGGATAGTAAGAGGCGACAGGGAAGTCTCTATTCATGGAACTGTTTATGAGGTAAAAGCAGATATCAGAAAGATTGAAGCTTTCAGCGGACACGGAGATTACAGGGAGATGATCAGCTTTTTGAATTGTCAGGATAAAAATGCGCTTGTGAAGACATTCATAGTTCACGGGGAATATGAAACTCAGAAAAAATATGTAGGCTACCTTCAGGAAGAGGGATTCAGAAACATTGAAATCCCCGCCAAAGGGCAGGAATTTGAAATATAATGTAGAAAGAATTACTCGTAAGCAATTTTGATCTTAAACTGATAGCTAATTAGAGATATATTTTTTCATCTCTTTTCTTATGGTTTTCCATTCCGGGAACACTACTGATAAAAGATCATAATATCGTTTTCCATGGTTGTGGTGCTTCAGGTGACATAATTCATGAGCAATTACATATTCTGTGTATCGATCCGGAAGTTTAATAAGCTCAGTGCTCAATGTTATAATGCCTTTGTTTGAGCAGCTTCCCCATCGTCTTTTCATGGTACGGATGATAAGTCCGGCAGGTTTGAACATGTGAACATCATTTTTTTCAAGCACTTTGTTCAAGATTTCAGGGAAGATATCTGCTGCTTCGTTTTTGTACCCTTTATATAACAATTTCTTTACTGCTATTTCATCTTCAGTCTTAATCAGGCCAACCTCAATAGTATTATCAAAAAACCTTACATAGGACTTAGGTGATTTTTCAATTCTCAAAACTGATTCATTTCCCCTGAACAGATGGATCTCACCTGCACGATAGTGGATTTTGGGACTGGCTATTTTATTTTTTTTATAGTTATCTGAGTGTCTGGTTATCCATCCCGCTTTCTTCTTCACTATTCTCTCAATGGTTTTAAGGGAGGTCAAATAAGGAACCCTTACAATGACTGATGCATCAGGAAGGACACTGATGCCGATAGTTCTTCTTCTGGAATATATTATAGTTAATTCAATACCTGAAATACTGTAATTTTTTTGCGCCTTTATCATTCAATCTCTGCTATTGTATAATTATCTGATTTCTTTAAAGAATAGTAGCTTTATCTTTTTGTTGTATCCAATCTGCTAGAAGTCCCACTGGAAAACAAAATATTCTTTTTGTCATAAAGGGTTCCTGTTTCTGCATTCAGCGATGACAGATAATAGACAAGGCTGGCTGTGCCATCCATAGTACATTCATTTGTGGAGTAATCAGCATAATCATCATGGTAAACAGCCAGCTTTGTCTGGAAGGGGGCATATTCATCCTCTTCAGAAAGGGAAATATATTTCAGTGAACTGAAAATTGAAAAATAAACAGGTCCGTCAACAAGGCCGCCCGGAACCTGTCCTCCTTTTACAACATAGGATGAATGTGAATTATCAGGGTAGTCACCATCAGCGGGCAAGCCCACTATCATACTTGTGCCCCATGGATTACAGCCAAAAAGCCAGTCTCTGTGCGCAGCTTCCAGGCCGGCAAATGAGCTGTCTCCTGTTATCTCAGCATACAGATGTGCCTGTGTAAGTATAGCTGCGACAAGGTTATTTGAACACCATATAAAAGGGATGCCGATACGAAATGGATTCTTTTTTGCCTTTAGTTCTGTTAGTTCCAAACCTTCTTTCATGTAACCTGCAAATTCTTTTGTATCGTGGTCGTACTGTACCCGGGCAATTCCCGGATGTCCCATGTTGACAAAAGGATACCACTGGTAATGACGGGCAGTATCGGCGCCTATCCAGGGAGTTACGGGTTCTTTCCGCCCAAAACTGACAGCATAGTCAAGGTACATCACCTCTTCTGTAAGGTTGAATAATTCAATTGCTGCCAGTTCCATATCATCTGTCCAGTTTTCTTCTTCATAAAAATAAGGAGCTGTTCCGGGAGCAGTCTGGCACACTCCAGGATTCCTGAGTCCATATTTAAAAGCAGCTATTGCCTTATTTCGCAAAAGGCTTGCATAATCGGGATCTGCTCCACTGAAAACTTCCGCACCTTTTGCAAATGCCGATGCATACTTTCCTGCTGTTGAGGCAATGCCTGTTGTCCTGTTTTTATATTTAAACAGGCCCTGAGGTTTCCCGGTGCACAAATAAACAGGTCTCTCACGGCCTTTTCCATAATTGGCGCTATCCTGATCAGGATATCTGAATCCAATATGGTCACGGTCATCTGCTATCTGGTTATACATAATTCCGGGTGCCGGATTCATTTTCAGGAGCCAGTCAAGGCCCCATTTGCTTTCATTCAGTACGTCAGGAATCCCGTCTGCCCCTGGCAACCCGTTGTCCCGGTACATATCGCTGAACGAAGCAGGGTTCTCGGAATAGGCAAACAGCATCTGGTAGATGGCATTGGCAGATGTTGCAACATATTGAAGATAATCGGCCGCATCATGCCATCCTCCTGTGACATCAATATGAGCTGAGTCGGATTTTTTATCATATATTTCATAGCCATCTTTTGTATGACAGGAATCTCTTATATAAGGGTTATACCCGCATCTTTGCTGCCGCATATAATTAAGGAGAAAATCGGCCGCCCCGTCATATATATCATCACCAATACGAAATTCGGGAGACGCAGTATCATCTGCAATTACCCTGTAAGTGCCACTTTTTCTCAATCCTGTGAATGACAACCGGTAACAGCTGCTAAACTGGTCAAGTGTCTCTGCCTTTGCCGGAACTTTACCGGTGAATACAACCTTTCCCGAATTAGCATCAATCACCTGAAATGTATTTAAAACCAGATGTTTTGTACTCAGAAAAACTGCAACTTTGATATCGTTGTTCCTGTACCCCAGCTGGTTAATTCTTATCCATTCTTCAGTCTCTTTAGAGCATGATGATAAATAAATAATGATAAACACAGCTGAGAATATTATTGCATTTTTCATACTTCAGGCTTCAATTTTTTATCGCCTCTAAGATAAACGAAACTGAAAATAATGTTAAATATTTCTTAAACTTCTGTTCAGATGCAATAAAATGATACATAAAACTGTCATATAACATGGAAACTTTAAATAAATAATTAAAAAGAGACTGAAAGAAGGAAGGTAGCGAAGCTTAATTGACAAAAGATATCTCAGATTGCCTCCCTCCCGTAAATTGGTTTGATGAATTTTTTTAGGTTAGTTTTTCAAACAAGTCTTCAAGGTTAGATGGTTAGGTTAATAAATGGGAGGGATATCTTTAACGGGTGACAGAATACTCTGCCACCCGTTCCTTTTTTTAATCATATTAATCAACAAGTTTATTACTCCGGTTTTAAAGTGATTAAGGTTATCTCCGGGGGCATCCATAACCTGAATGGAACAGAAAGAACACCAAGTCCGCGGTTAACATACTGGTACTGGTCTCCCTCCTTAAAAAGGCCATTCCAGTGCGGATAGAAATATTTTGCCGGGCTCCATCTGAAATTTTTCGTCATTATACCCATCTGCATTCCATGTGTATGACCGCAAAGGGTAAGATTTATATCAGTCTTGCCCACCACATCTTTCTCCCATTCATTCGGATCGTGGCTGAGAAAGATCTTGAGATCAACTTTGTCGGTGTCCAGTCCTGAAATCGCATCATTAAGGTTTCCATGGATCATATGCGGATGTCGTCCTACTGTTATAATTCCTATAAGAGCAATTTTTGCATCTCCTATCCTCACTATTTTAAAATCATCATTCAGAACCGTATAGCCTGATGATTCAATCATGTGATTCATTATTAGCACATTATTCTCCCTGTCGGCTTCAGTGAAATAGGGATCATAAGTTCCGAAATCATGATTCCCCATGACTGCATAATTTCCATAGCGGCTCTTTGCTTTTACAAGAATAGTGTCGTTGCTGTCGAATTCCCTCCAGCCGATAGTAACAAAATCGCCTGTATTTAAAATCAGGTCAGGTTTATATGAATTTATTTGTTCCATTACTTTCTGGAGTACTTTTTTGTGATGATAAAAAGTGGAAAGGTGCAGGTCAGATATCTGTACTATTTTTAATCCATCAAGATCTTTATTTAAGTCTTTAATTTTTACAGTCACATTTTCTGTTTTAAAATTGAACCTTCCGACAAACGTTCCGAACGCTATGATTGTAATTATAAAAGCCATAAAAATCATTCCGGTGTTGGTAGCCCATTTTGAGTTACCACCGGTTCTCCTTTTTAAAAGTTTGCCTGAAAAATGAAATATAATAAGTATGATCCTTGGGGCAACCACTGCGCAGATCATGCCCCTGAGGTTCATCAGCATCCAGATATTGCGGGGGTTATCGTAGAAACTGTTATAGGAGGTTGTTTCAAAATAGAGGATCCATATCCATAGACTAAGGATAAAATGTATAAGGAGCGAGATATAATATAATGGTTTTGAATTGCTGTGGAAGCGCTGACGCAAAACTGCGAGAGTAAAAATCTCGGTCAGAATAAGAATTATTAATAATAGCATCAATGGAATATTAATGCTTAAATGTAGCAAATTATTATTTATCATGATTATTCTTACTTTAGCACCTGTTAACAGAAATAAAATGATAACCGAAGTTGAGTTTTTTGACCCTGAATATGAGCCTGCTGCAGCGCTGACCTATTCTGTAATAACGGCGCGATATGGAAATAAGTGGATATTTGTTCGTCATCAGCAGCGTGAAACATGGGAGATAGCAGGGGGGCATATTGAAAAAGGAGAGTCTTCATTTGCAGCTGCGGGACGGGAATTGATGGAAGAGACCGGTGCGATAAGATTTAAACTGCATTGTATTGCAACATATTCTGTTAAGAAAGGCGGTGAGACAGGATACGGAAGGCTTTACCTGGCTGATGTTTTTGAACTTGGACCAATACCCGATATTTCTGAAATTGCTGAAGTTATTTTACTCGATCAGATTCCTGAAAATCCAACACACCCCGATATTCAGCCTCATCTTTTCAGGAAAACCATGGAATACATAAATAAAAAGATATAAGGTTAGATATATTCAAAGCTCACGTTTTTGAGCCATTTTTCTTCGAGCAGTCTTGCAATTCTTTTCACAACAGTACGCCTGATCTCAAGTTCTACAGGCAGGTTTGGATCCTGGTGCGCAATATTAATTCTTGTTCCGATTACAAAGTGAATCTCATCACTTTCCATTACCAGCCTTACAATTTTGTCTGCCGGTCCCTTGCCTAATTTTACACTGTTATTGTATGTTTTCAGTATTTCATTTACTTTCTGCAGAGTAAGTATCCCCTCAGTTACGAGGTCGATTCCGTCAAGGAAACTTTCAGGCGGTAATTCAGGATCCTCAAAGATGAGCTCATCAACAATTGTTCTGTTTAACTCCCGGGCTACTATATCAGCAGTTGTTCCGCCACACAGAATTACCTTGCCTTTGTATGATGAAACTTTTGAAGCCAGTTCCTTATCTTTTTCCTTTTCATAGGGTGGCCCTGTACAGACCAGTAATTTACGCGGTTCGCGAAAGTATACTATTGCACAGCTTATATCATCCCTCGCTTTATATCTGTCGTACTTATGTGCCATTGTAACTATCTTCCCTGCAAGCATTATAGCAGAAATTGAAGCTTCGTTCGTTACCAGCGACGCAGCATATGTTGCCACATTATCTCTTTCCCAGCCAAAGGGAAATTCTTCACTGCCCATTCCACTTTGCGATACACCATCGGAGCAGAAAATGATCCTGTCTTCTTTTTCTGGTTTGAAAGAGCAGGTTTTAAGCACCTTGCCTGCATTCTTCCCTTTTTCCAGCACAACTTTTTTCCATGATGGATCAAATAACTGGTTACCCCGGAGCACAATGGTTGACGGGTTGTCATATTCAAGAATTGTTGCCCTTCCGGTGCTCTCTATATCTATGATAGTAAAAGTGGAATAGCTTATTTTCCTTTCGCTGCATACCGGCAGTGTATTCATGATTATCTCAGCGATCCGGTCAACCTCTTTATGTTCCCTTGTGAAATTCAGGGCCATAGTAGCAGTAAGGGTAGCAAGTATATTTGCCTTTACCCCGTGTCCCATGCCATCAGATAATACTGCTATAACCCTGTCTTCTTCTTTAATATAACGATAGAGGAAGACATCGCCGCTGATCCGCTCCCCGTCATAGTTTCTTTGATGACTGTTTATTTCTATGAAAAAGTTCCTGTTCACCTGAATTTATTTCCGGTTGGTTTTATTATTTCCTCTTCTGCTTTTGTACGATTCAATGATTGAATTAAGCATCTGTTCAGTTTCTGATGCCCCTTCTCCCAGAAGGAAGCCAATCTTCTGAACCATTTCAAGGTTTTTTTCAATCACCTCGCTCACCCTGCTGGTTACCTCTTCTCCCTGTACTTCAGGTGAATAGAGATCTCTGATTATTGCCCCGCATATCTTGTTCTTTCTGATGGGGAAAATTGAGATATTCAACATTTTTTCCTCAAAATGGACATCCTTGCTTAAGACAGGTTCATCTTCTTTAAGAACAAATGTGAACATGTTATATACATTAAAAGGAATAAGTGTTTTGATGTCAGCGCCTGCCAGTCCGGGTATCACGTCTGAAATGGCTCTGGCATCTTCCCCGATAATATTGATAAAGCTCTGATTTGAATGAAGGACCCTGAGATTATTGTCTACTATCACTACACCGGTAGGAAGTTTTTCAAGCATATTATTCATCATGTCGGAAGCACTTTGTGCAATCTCTTTTTCTTTCCTGGCAAGTTCTTCCGATTCCTTAAGAGCCTTTTTTGTGTCAGCCAGTTTTCTGTTTGTCTGTCTCAGTGTTTCAATATACTCCTGTTTGTTTCTCAGGTTGAAGGTATGACACATTTCAGGTATTGCCAGGCCTTTTGCCACTGTTGATGCAAATTCCCTGCAAGATGAATAGCCGCACGCACCGCAGTTTACTTCCTCATCAGGATTGTCTCTGCCAATTATCTTAAGTACTTCAGCAATTGCCTCCTCAGGAGGTTCCGGGATTCTCTGGTCGTTGGGCGTAAATTTCCTGGTAAAATCGAGCAAGGACCAACGCTCCATATCTTTTTGCCATGCGGTTTTGTCTAATTTGCCAACCCTCTTCTCTGCATATTTGCGAACAAGCGCCCGTCTTCTGAAACGTTCATTATGTTGCTCCATCCCTGGTCCAAGCATGCATCCGTGACAAAAGAAGAGGTTAAAATGATGATTTATGGTATCAATATATTTATCGAAATCATTAATTGCTTCCAGAATCTCCTCTTTCCCTGATGCTGTAATGACGCTGCTTGACACCATATCGCGTTTAATTCCGCCGGCCTGTACTATTCCTGCCGGAAGAGGATAAAGGGCTCCCCAGTTTCCGTATGGGGGATCAAAATCTGACATCTTTACCAGCCTCTCCTGAATTCTGAATTCATCAAAAAGCTGCCTGAGCTCAACGAATGTCAGGACCTCGTCAACAAGCTTTCCATCTTTATAGATAAGGGATTCGTCTTTAGCATCAATACATGGACCTATCTGTACAGCGGCTACTTTGGGTCCATACAACTCTTTTACAACCATCGCAGTTGCAATCATGGGTGAGACCAGTGGAGCCAGGTTGGGAACCAGGTCGGGATGAAATTTTTCAATAAGCTTTACTATTGAGGGACAGTTGGCAGTGATCAGATATTTTCCTTCTGCCCTGGAAAACAGTAAGGCATAGGCAGAGGCTATCAGATCAACACCAAATGAATCTTCATGAACATAATCGAAACCGAGGGATCTTATCATTCCTACAAACTTCCTGTAGTCGGTAATATCATCAAACTCGGAAGCAATACTGGGTGCAATTAATGCCGCAGTCTTTCTGTCGGACGATAATAGGTTCCTGACCACATTTTTCGAGTCGCGAAACTCTATTGCACGGGGAGAACAGGTTACATAACATAAACCACATCCGATGCATCTTTCGGGCAGTATAAACGGATGAGCCCTCTGGGGCCTGACCTCAATGGCATTGACCGGGCAGACGCGCACGCAGGAATAGGAATTTCTGCATTTTTCATCATTTATATAAAGAACAGGTTTTCTGTCTTGCATATCAGCTGGTTTCATGTTTAAATAAATCTGGCAAATTCTTTTTCCAGTATGTTCTCTATTCGGGAAAGTGTAACACCTTCAACTATAACACCGTTAATGTTGAGATTAGGTCCGTTGCTGCAGTGTCCCATGCAGCGCGCACCTTTAAATATCACTTTATCGTCAAGATGATTTTTCCTCAGATATTCCTTAATGAACATCACTACATCCTTATTACCTCTTGAAAAACAAGAGCTTCCAAGGCATATTTGCATTTCTATCCTCTGAGTCATTTTTTACTGTTTATAAATAAACAATAACATCAAAAGTAGTAATTTTATTTGATGTGGACTTATTCTATTCCAGCCTAAAAAACACCTTTAATGCTTAATAAATCTATGGAGAGTTAGTGGTAAAAAGCTGACAATGATTTTATCGCTTTAATTAAAAATTGTGTAAATCACAGATATTCAATGAAATACATGTAATAATAAAAAACGGTAAGTTTGAAATATTATTGTTAATAAAATAACAATGTTTATTTATTAACAATAAATTAAATTATCTTTGTGTTGATCTTTATATATTTAATAAGGACTGATGGATAAAGATATTGACATAATTCTTAAAAAATACAAACAGGGCAAGAGGGAAGATCTGATTCCAATACTGCAGGAGATACAGGAGGAACACGGATATCTTTCTGAAGAAGCTATTGTAAGAATTGGTAGTTTCGTAGGATTAAGCACAACCAAAATTTATGGTCTTGCAACTTTCTACGATCAATTCAGATTCATTCCATCAGGAAAGATTAATATCAGGATTTGTCATGGTACTTCATGTTTCCTTAATGGATCGCGGGAAATAATAAACAAGATAACTGAAGAGAAGGGCATATTGCCGGGACAGACTACCCGGGACGGGAATTTAAGTGTCGAAATTGTCTCGTGTATGGGAGGTTGTAACAATGGTCCGGTTATTAATGTCAACGGGCAATATTATACACATATTAAAGCTGAACAGCTGGCTGAACTTATTAAGAAACTGACATATGTTATTGAACAAGATTAATAATATTGGATTTGCAGGATGGAAGATCTGAAAACATTTCTCATTGAGAAGGTTCTGCTTTCTGAATCAGATACATTGTCGCCGGCTACTGAAAAAAAATTACAACAGTTACGGCAGGAAAAGCCTGATAATCCGGTAATTTTTGTCTCTTCCGGGACCAGTAGTATTATTTCAGGATCTGAAAAAACATGTTCATCTGTCGAATCTTATTTAAAAGAAAACAACCTTTCTGCCAGAATGATCCATGTAGGGTGCACCGGACCTGCAAATTTCGAACCACTGGTTTGTATTCAGTTACCGGGTAAAAACAAATTATATTTCAGAAACATAACAGAAGAGAAAGTTGAACCACTTTTGAATGGTGTTTTTCATAATGATATAAATGAGGAGGATCTTGCAGGTCAGACCGGCACCTTAGGCTTTGAATTATGGCCGGGAATTCCTTTTATGGATGAACATCCTTTCTTTGCCAATCAGAAAAGAGTAGTGCTGGGCAACTGTGGCTGCTATGATCCGGAAAGCATTGAAGAATATATTGCCCGGGGGGGGTACCGGGCCTACATTAAGGCAATCAGGCACTATACTTTCGAAGAGGTTTGTGATATCATTGAAAAGAGCGGGCTCAGAGGCAGAAGCGGAGGAGGTTATCTGACGGGACTGAAGTGGAAACATGCCCTTAACACCGCCTCCAATGCCAGGTACCTGATCTGTAATGCAAAAGAGAGTGATCCCGGGGCCTTCACTGACAGGACAATACTCGAGAGCGATCCCCATCGTCTAATTGAGGGAATTGCAATTGCTTCATACGCAATAGGATCTTCCAATGCGATAATATTTATGCGATCTGGTTCCGAACATGCTCTGAACAGGCTTCAGCAGGCAATAGCCAGGGCAAGAGAATATGGCCTCTTCGGACATAATATTTTCTCAAGTGGTTATAATCTTGATATAACGATCAGGAAAGAGCCCGGAGCTTTTGTGTGCGGTGAGGAAACTGCGCTTATAAATACTCTTGAGGGAAAGAGGGGAATGCCTCAGCTGAAACCTCCCTATCCTACAACTTCCGGGTTATTTGGTAAACCTACTGTTATCAATAATGTTGAGACCCTGATGAATGTTCCACTGATAATGCAAAACGGACCTGAATGGTTTCGTACCATGGGAACTGAAAACAGTCCTGGAACAAAGGTATTTGCTGTTACCGGAAAAGGCCGTATGTCAGGTGTGGTTGAGGTTGAGATGGGGACTAAAATACGCACTATCCTCGATGATATAGCCGATGGTATAAAAGAAGGCAGGGAATTTAAAGCAATACAACTGGGAGGAGCATCAGGTTCATTCATTGCCGGCGAAAACCTCGACCTGGCAATCGATTATGAGGTTCTAAAAGAAAATGGGATTGGCATGGGAGCAGGAGGATTTGTGATTATAGATGATAACACCTGTATGGTTGACCTTGTAAGGTATTATATGGAGTTTCTTCGTAATGAGAGTTGCGGAAAATGCATTCCATGCCGCGAAGGAACAGGTCGTATGCTTGAAATACTTGAGAGTGTTATCAGGAAACCCCTGGATGAGGAATCGGGGACAACACTGGAACGATTCAAAGGGGTCATGCAACTTGAGACAATCGCAAAAGTGATGAAAGATACATCATTATGCGGGCTGGGTCAGACAGCTCCTAATCCTTTTATGAGTGCTTTGCAAAATTTCAGGGATGAATTTGAAGAACATATTTTCGACAGGAAATGCCGCGCTAATATATGCAGGGGACTACGATCATTTTCAATCGATGTTGATAAATGTACAGGGTGCACAGCATGTGCAGCCAAATGTCCTGTAAATGCGATTTATGGTACCAGGTTACAACCATACTTTATAGTTGCTGATAAATGTATTGGCTGCGGTATATGTTTCGATATATGTAAGTTTAGCGCAATAATTGTAAAATAGAAATATGCTTTTCACAATACAGGTAAATAATAAAAGGATTACGGCTGAAAAAGGAGAGACGATTCTTTCAGCTCTAAATCGCAATGGAATTATTATACCAACTCTTTGCAGGATGAAGGAATTTACTCCTACAGGAGCGTGCAGGATGTGTGTTGTTGAGGTTGAGGGCAGAGATCGTCTTGTTACAGCTTGCTCTCAGCCTGTTGAAGAATGGATGAAAATAAAAACTCACTCTCCAAGGGTGATCACTGCCAGAAAAACAATAGTTGAGCTTCTTCTTTCAAATCATCCGGACGATTGTCTTTATTGCGACAGGAACCTTAACTGCGAACTTCAGCGCCTTTCAGAGGAATTGAATATCAGGGAGCGCCGTATTCGTGCAAGAAAGATCAAACCCCGTCTCGACCAGTCCAGTCCGGCTATTGTCAGGGAACTCTCCAAATGTATCCTTTGTGGCAGATGTGTAAGGGTGTGTGAAGAAGTAATTACCTCAACCTCGCTCGATTTTATTAATAAAGGACGTGAAACTCATGTGGGAGCAGCTATGGACAAGGATTTTAATTTTTCTAGCTGTATACATTGCGGGCAATGCGTTCTTGTCTGTCCTACCGGAGCGCTTCATGAAAAACATAATATATCGGAAGTCCAGGAATATCTTCATAATCCTGATATTGTAAAGGTTATACAATATTCCCCGCTGGTACCATCCGGGATAGCAGAGGAGCTCGGCATGAAATATACCAGGGAATTTGACAGGGTTCTGAATGGTGTTCTCAGGAAAATCGGATTTGACAAAGTGTTCAAAACAGGAACCGGCACAGATGTCTGTATTACTGAGATCTCGGATCAGTTGTCATATAATATTGAAAACAAAATATATACGCCTCTCTATATTTCTGCTTGTCCGGCATGGGTGAAATATGTCGAGCAGTTTATACCTTCAATTATTCCTCAGCTCTCAACTGTAAAATCACCCCAACAGATTACAGGAGCCCTGATAAAGACCCTTGTTTCCGGGCAGATGAGAGTGAAACCATCCGAAATTTTTTCAGTTTCCGCAACTCCCTGTATGGCAATGAAGTTTGAGGCAGGACGCGACGGAATGATTCGCAAAGGGATCAGTGATGTTGATTCCGTACTCACTGTAAGAGAACTGGCGCGACTTATCAGATTATATGGTATTGATACTTCCAGTATAGAACAGGAGCCGGCAGACGAGCCTTTGGCAGGAAGAAGTTCAACAGCTTTTCTGGCTGAAGTGTCAGGCGGACTCGCAGAAGGAGTTATACGAACCTTTCATTTTAAAAAAACAAAAAAAGACATTGATAAACTGATTTTTAAAAAGCTGAGAACCAGTGGCTCGTTCAGGGAAGTAACAGTTCAGGCAGGTGAAACTGAACTTAATATTGCGGTGGTGGATGGACTTACAGGTCTGGAGAAACTTAAAAATTCTACAGCTTCAGGAAAGAAATATCACCTGGTGGAGGTAATGACATGTCCGGGAGGATGTGTACACGGAGCAGGATTACATTTTGCAGCTTCAAAAGATGATATCAGGAGCAGAGCTAAATTGGTTTATCAGGCTGATGATACTGAAGCCATAAACCTGCCAGCCAAATCACCGGCCTGCATTAATCTTTATGATAAACTCATCAGGGAAAACAGCGAGATATCTGACAAAAAGATATTTTATACACACTTTGAAAAGAGAAACGTATTACTATGATTGTAAAAATGAATTGATATGCTGGTATATACCATAAAGGAGCTCTGTCGTACCTGCTATACCTGTGTAAGGGAATGTCCTGCGAAGGCGATTAGGATTGTTGGAGGCCAGGCTGAGGTTATTGATGAGAGATGCATAGCCTGTGGCAACTGCACAATGGTCTGCAGCCAGGGTGCCAAGGTTTTCCTGAATACTACCGACAGAGTAAAGAGACTACTGGAAGATAATACTAAGGTTGCTGCCATTATTGCCCCCAGTTTTCCGGCTGAATTTTCTGATATTGCTGATTATCATATTCTTATCGGTATGATAAAGGATCTTGGATTTGAATATGTTTCAGAAGTATCATTTGGAGCTGATCTTGTAGCTGACAGGTATAAAAAACTGGTGACTGAAAACAAGAATTTTTATATTTCATCCGACTGCCCGTCGATCGTTAACTATGTAAAATTTTATCATCCCGCTCTGGTGGATAATCTTGCACCTGTTGTATCGCCTATGGTGGCAATGAGCAGGGTTATAAGGAAAAAATATGGAAAGGATACAAAGATTGTCTTTATAGGTCCGTGTATTGCGAAGAAAGCGGAGAGTAAGGAGATTGACGAAGCCATCACTTACACTGAACTGAGGGAAATATTTGCTGAAAAGGGTCAGTCTCCTGATATATCTGAACCTGTCGATTTTGACCCGCCAGTTGGGGGAAGAGGCGCCATTTTTCCTGTTGCGCGGGGCTTGCTTCAGACAGCAAAGATCAGCGATAATGCTATTACCGGAAATATCATAGCAGCAGAAGGACGAATAGATTTTCAGGGAGCATTAAAGGAATTTGAAACTGGCCTTATCAAAAATCAACATATGGAATTACTATGCTGTGAAGGTTGCATTATGGGACCCGGATTATCAAAAAATGGCAAACAGTATAACAGGAGAGCCCTTGTAAGCTCCTATGCTGCCAACAAGATGCATAATATCGATTCTGATAACTGGCAGAGATCGTTTGATGAGTTCGCTGAACTTGACCTTACAATCAGGTATAAACCTGATGATCGCAGGATTGAAATCCTCGATTCAGATGAGGTGAACGAGGTGCTTATTAAGATGGGGAAGACAACAAAGAAGGATCAGCTCGATTGCGGTGCCTGTGGATATGAGAGTTGCGTGGAACATGCTATAGCAATAAAGAAGGGACTGGCTGAAGTTGAGATGTGCCTTCCCTATACAATTGAAAAGCTGCATAAATCGGTAAAAGACCTGGCATTATCGAATGAGAAACTGTCATCCATGAAACAAGCTTTGAAACAGTCAGAAAAGCTTGCTCATATGGGACAACTCTCTGCAGGTATCGCTCATGAGCTTAATAATCCACTTGGCGTTGTTATCATGTACAGTAATATTCTTCTTGAAGAATCAACTGCTGATGACCCTGTAAGGGAAGATCTTAAACTTATCGTGGAACAGGCCGGCAGGTGTAAGAAAATTGTTGCCGGATTGCTCAACTTTGCACGGAAAAACCAGGTTAATCATCAGCTGATAAGCATTAAGGACCTGGTAAATCACAGTCTTGCAAGCCTGATTGTTCCGGAAAAAGTGAAGATCAACATAACCGACCTGACAACCAGTCCGGAAGCAATGCTCGATTCAGAACAGATGATGCAGGTTCTGACTAACCTGGTTAAGAATGCTTTTGATGCTATGCCTTTGGGAGGGCTGATAGATATCAGGCTGGAAGATACCCTCAGCGATGTAATTATTACATTAAGCGATACCGGTACTGGCATTAAGGAGGAAGACAGGGCCAAGATATTCGAGCCCTTCTTTACAACTAAAAGCATTGGACAGGGAACAGGATTGGGACTGGCAACTGCGTATGGCATAGTTAAGATGCATAAGGGACAGATAACTGTTGATTCCAATAATGATCCGTCGAAGGGTCCAACGGGTACAAGCTTTAAGATTGTTCTGCCCCGTAGGAAAGGATAGAAGAAGGAAGGGGAGAAGGGGAGAAGAGGAGAAGAGGAGAAGAGGAGAAGAGGAGATAAGAGGGGAAGATTTGAATGCAAAACGTGAAACGTTAAACAAAATCATATTTCTGTTGTTAACAATATAACAATAAATCATATTTATCATATTAACTATTTGATTTAAAGTTTTTTTAGAAATTTGTGGAAAGATGAACAAGAGTGACTTTACGATACTCGTTGCAGACGATGATCCGGATTATCTCTATCAGACGGTATTTAGCCTTGAGAAAGAAGGTTACAAAACGATTGCCGTGGAGAGCCAGGCAGAAGCCGAATCTGTTATTAACCGTATTAAACCAAGCCTGGCAATATTCGACCTGATGATGGAAAGCGATGACAGTGGTTTCATATTGTGTTACAAGATTAAAAGGAAATATCCCGATGTTCCGGTTATTCTGGCAACTGCTGTTTCACATGAGACAGGTATGTCATTCACTATTGATTCTGAACAGGAAAGAGCGTGGATAAGAGCAGATGTATATCTTGAAAAAGGCATCCGGCCCGAGCAGCTTGATCAGGAGGTAATGAGACTGTTAAAACTTTGAAATGGCTGTATTAAAAGTACTGGTAATTGATGATGAACCGGGAATCCGGTCAGGAGTATCGAGGATATTGAATAATTTTCATGTCACCTATCCCTTTATGGATGAGGATTATACTTTTGAAGTTACCGAAGCAGCAACAGGGGAAGACGGGATAAGGATTCTTGAACGCGACTTACCCGATATACTTTTGCTCGATAATAAGTTGCCAGGTATGCAGGGAATCGATGTTCTGGAGTACATTCGAAAGAGGAACTATGATATAGTAGTTGCTATGATAACTTCTTACGCTTCGCTCGATGTGGCAATCAGAGCAACGCGCGATGGTGCCATCGACTTCATACCCAAACCTTTTACACCGCAGGAACTTAAATCAAGCATTGAAAACATAACCAAACAACTGTATCTAAAACGGATTACCCACAAGATGAAACAGGAAGGGAAGAAAATCAGGTATCAGTTTCTTTCTGTACTGTCTCATGAGTTAAAGGCGCCACTTAATGCTCTGGAAGGTTATCTGAGAATGATGCAGGGGAAGCAGTCAGGTGAATTGATAGATGACTATGCCACCCCGATTGAAAGATCTCTTCAAAGGATACAGGGGATGAGGAACCTGATTATGGATCTTCTTGATTTCACAAAGATACGTCTCGAAAGAAAGGAGGAAAAGATTCAGGAGGTCCGACTTTCAGATATAGCTTCTTCCTCTATAATAACGGCACAGCCTTATGCAATTCAGATGGATGTAAGCATTAATCTTGATATAAGGTCCGATGCAATTATTATGGCCGATCCCGATGACATTGAGATAGTATTTAATAACCTGATTTCAAATGCAGTAAAGTATAATAAGCCTGGAGGAAAGACTGACATAATAATTGAAAGTTCTGAAATTGAAGGAATACTTATCATATCCGATTCAGGGATAGGAATATCGAAAGATGACACCGAGAACCTGTTTGCCGAATTTGTGAGGATCAAAAATGAGAAGACCAGGAATATTTCCGGAAGCGGACTTGGATTGTCAATTGTCAAGAAAGTTGTTGAACTATATCACGGAACAATAAACGTCGAAAGTACACCCGATGTTGGCACAGTATTTACAATCAGATTACCTAAAAACCCAGTAAACGTTACCTGAAAAACATGATGAAATGTCTTTAAACAAAAGGATATATTTCATCATAATACTAAAATCAATTCTCCAATGATGAAACTACCAGGAAAAACAGTTGAGAGGCTAAGCGAGTACAGAAGAACTCTTCTGGAATGCCTCACTGAAAACAGGAACTTTATCTTTTCTCACGATCTGGCTGCCCGTCTGCATATCACTGCCGTCCAGGTCAGACGCGACCTGATGCTTATTGGTTATTCAAGTGTTCTCAGAAAAGGATACGATGTAAGGGAACTGATCGATACCATTGGAAAGATTATCGATTCAGAAGAAAGTATGAATGTCGCAGTAATAGGCATCGGTAACTTTGGAAGAGCTGTAGCAGGTTATTTTAAAGGCAAAAGATCAAAACTTAACCTGGTGGCATCTTTTGATAATGACCCTCAGAAGGTGAACAAAGTAATTTCAGGTGTGAAATGTTACCCTTATACTGAAATTGAAAAGATGATCAGTGAACTGAACATAAAGATAGCCATTCTTACCGTTCCTCCCGATGTGGCCAGGGAAATAACTGAAGAGCTGGTGCTATTTGGCATAAAGGGGATCCTGAATTATACCACAATTCCGCTTAATGTTCCCTCCGGTGTATACCTCGAGGAATATGATATGATCACATCCATTGAAAAAGTAGCTTATTTTGTAAAGAAGAATAAAAATTAGGGCATCGGGTTTAATATGAATATCTTCAATGGTTTTGATGCTGTAAAAGGTATAAAAAGTCCTGTTGTGACAACCGGCTCCTTCGATGGGGTTCACATTGGGCATAAGACAATACTCAACAGGCTTAAGAACCTGGCTGAGAAAATCGACGGAGAATCAGTACTGATAACATTTGACCCTCATCCCAGGAAGGTTTTATATCCCGAAACAACCGGCAGAGACTTTAAACTTATCTGTTCCAGAGATGAAAAACTGGAATTGCTTAAGAAAACAGGCCTGAATAATGTGATCATTGTGGAATTCACCAGAGAGTTTTCAAAAATTACCAGTGAACAATTTGTTAAGAATTACCTTCATGATCAATTGCATGCCAGGGTAGTGGTAGCAGGATTCAATCACCATTTCGGATTTAACAAGGAAGGAGACTACAGGCATCTGTGGGCCTGGCAGGAAAAGTATAGTTTTGAGGCTGAGGAAATACCTGAGCAGGAAGTATATCACGAAACAGTAAGCTCAACAAAAATACGTCAGGCGATAACTGAAGGTTATATTCAGAGAGCTAATGCTTACCTCGATGACTACTTCCTGATTATGGGCATGCCCCAGGTTTATAAACCTCAGGGACATTCTTCATTTCAAAACCTTGTTAGGATCCCCATAACAGAGGAATGCAAACTTCTTCCGCCCTTTGGCATATATGCTGTTACTGTACGATCGGGTGCACTGAATTCAAAAGGTATGGTAATAATTCAAATGAAAGACCGGGATGAATCCGATGTGTTACTTGATGTTTTTGATGATACAACCCTTCATTCCGATCAAAATATATCTGTCTTATTTCATAAAAAGATACATGGCGCTATTGATCTTAACAGCGATAATGCCTTAATGAAAATCAGGTCCGCAAAAGATGAGATTTCCGAACTTATTTTCTGATAAGAATCATTTTCTGAGGGCTATTTATTGATTACCTTTGCACGTTAAACCAAATAAATGAGTTCATGAGATTTTCTCCTGAAAAATTAAACATCCCTGATCTTAGGATGAAGCCATTCATTGATCCTGAAGAAATCTGGGGTCTGATCCAGAAAACGAAACCGGAAAAACATCGGGTAAGGGATGTTATTTCAAAATCTCTTGATAAACAGCGACTGACACTTGAAGAGACAGCAGTGCTTATAAATGCTGTTAGTACAGATCTTGTTGATGAGATCAAGGAAGGAGCACGGGAGCTTAAAAAAAAGGTTTATGGAAACCGTATTGTACTGTTTGCTCCTCTCTATGTCGGGAACAGATGCGTTAATAATTGTAAATATTGTGGTTTCAGGGTATCAAACGCCGACGCTATAAGAAAAACGCTGAGTGATGATGAAATTATTAAAGAAGTTGAGGCACTTGAGGATAACGGACAGAAACGACTTATTCTTGTTTATGGTGAGCACCCCGACTATTCACCTGAATATATAGCTCATACAGTAAAGATCGTTTATGGTGTAAAAAAAGATCACGGAGAAATAAGAAGAGTGAATATCAATGCTGCGCCACTCGACATTGAAGGATTCAGGACTGTCGGCAAATCGGGTATAGGTACATACCAGGTTTTTCAGGAAACATACCATCCGGAGGCATATAAATGGTACCATCTGGGTGGTAAAAAGAAAGATTATGATTATCGTCTGACCTCCCTCGACAGAGCCCAGGAGGCGGGAATAGATGATGTGGGCATTGGAGCTTTGTTTGGATTATACGACTGGAGATTTGAAGTACTGGGCCTCGTGCGTCATGCAAATCATATGGAAGCCTGCTATAATGTTGGCCCTCACACTATTTCTTTTCCCAGGATTAAAGATGCCACCACCCTGAATATGGAAAATAATTACCAGACTAACGATGCAGAATTTAAAAAACTGGTAGCAATACTCAGACTTGCTGTTCCGTATACAGGCCTTATCCTTACCGCCAGGGAATCTCCGGATGTAAGGAGGGAAGTTCTGCAATTTGGTGTTTCACAGATAGATGGAGGAACAAAGCTTGAGCTTGGCTCATATTCTGACACAAAAAATGAGGAACAAAACCTTAATAGGGAACAATTCAAAATAAATGATGCTCGATCGCTGGCTGAGGTGATAGATGAACTGTTGTCGAATGATTACCTGCCGTCATTCTGTACATCATGCTACAGGATGGGACGTACCGGAGAGCACTTTATGGAGTTCTCGGTACCCGGGTTTATTAAAAGGTTTTGCACTCCAAATGCCATACTCACACTATCGGAATACATTTGCGACTATGCTAAAGGTGAAACAGTGGATAAAGGATGGAAGGTTATTGAAAAGAACCTGGAAAAACTTGATCCTGCTGTTATTGCAAGTACGCAGGAAAAGATTGAACGAATTAAACAGGGGGAGAGGGACCTTTATTTTTAAATTAGAGGGGGAGAGGGGGAGAATGGGAGAAGATGAGAAAAGGAGAATTGAACAAAACCTATAACCATGATAAAGGTACTCGGAATAAAAATCATCGACAGGATAAAGGAAGCTGGACTGACACAGAATATCCTTTCAAAACATGCATCTCTTATAACGACCCGTCTGGGTTTTCATGAGGTTACCGATGAGGTATGCAGTCGCGAAGCATATATCATTCTGCATCTGAATGGTGATCCTGTTCATTCTGAACAATTTATTTCTGATCTGCAGGCTCTTGAAGGAATTGATCTGAGAGAAATGAACTTCACATCCGAAAAAGAATCCCTGAATATTCAAACGGATAATAATTCAGTAGAGATACTTGGCATTCTTGTAGAAAGAAATCAGGAAGTGATCAAAAATGTACAGAAGCTTCTGACAGCTTATGGCTGTAATATACGCACCAGGCTGGGTGTTAATGAAGTATTTTTTGGCGAACCGGCAGGTCTTATAATACTGGAACTGAAAGGTGACAAAGAACAGCGATTCCTCCTTGAAAGAGACCTGAAGGCACTGGATATGGTCCATATAAGAACAATGATGTTTTGATTGAGAACGGCGCAACGGCACAATGGCTTAACTGCTTAACTGCCCTGACGCCTGCAGCCTGGCGCCCAAAGCCTATTGTCTGCTTCCAAGTAACTGGCCGAAAAACACCGCATTCATAAAAACCTTATTTGTGCCATACCAAATGGCCCTGAAATTTGTATTGTCGTAGATTGAAATAATTCTGCTGCCATGTACACTTACAAATGAAGTACCTTTAATTCTGTCGATATTTTCCATGGTGCAATAACCACTGAGCAACGGAGCTGATGTATAAGTTATCGGATTATTATAGACATTTGCATCCTTTCTTATTGCACTGGCACCAGATTTAAAAACTGGCAGAATGTCGCTATTGTAACCATAGCAAAGGGGATGGGTAAGGTCGAGTTTTGTTTCGAATATTGATCCTGGAATAAGCTTGACCTGGCTATCTGCTAACCTGTTAAGGTAGACCCCATTTTTAACTTTTGAGGGAGAAGCAGGAACATATTCTATGTCTGCAAGCTTATTTTTTGAAAGCCATTCATTTCCGTCCTCATAAGCTATAATTGTACCTCCATTATGGTTCCATCTCTTTATGATATCAATTCCGGCAGAACTGACGGCTGGTGACCCGGTTATTATTAGAACATTGTATTTTGACAGATCAATATTTTCAAACCTCGAAGCAGTGATCATAGTAACAGGAATATGGAAGCGTGTATCAAATATATTCCAGATCTCACCAGCATCGCTGCTGCTTATTCCGTCGCCGACGAACATTATGACCGAGGGTTTCTGAAGAACTGAAAATCCGTTGCTCCCCAGGTCTATGCCTTTTGGTGTGAGACCGGTATTTACACCATATATTGTCACTCCGCAATCCCCCGCAACATATTGGAGAAGCTTGAACAATTCACTGCGACTGATATTCTGGCCGTACGCCGGGATTAAGATTGTACCATACGAAAACTCCTTCTTCAGATTTGCATCATCACAGGTGAATTTATCTGTAGCGACTCTGGTTATTATTCCTGCATCCTGTAGTTCATACAAGGCCCTGGGCGTAAGGTACTCATTCCATTCAAAAAGATAGGCATAGGCATTTTCTGAAGCTATTAATTTTCCTTCAGCTAAAGGTGGCTGAAGGATCTCTTCCCCTGTCAGACCTGCCATCTCTTTAATTACGTTTATTTCAGTATAACTGATGTTAAAAGACAAGGGCAAGATCCATGTTGATATATCATAAAAAATACTGTCGGTAAAGTCTTTTACAGGTTCAAACAGGCTTCTTATGAACCTGTATTCATTTTGTTTTAAAGGTACTATGTAACTGTTGGCTGCTTTATATTCCACTCCGTTTTTGACTATACTCCGTGCTGACCTGTAAACTTTGATCTGGTGCTCCAACAGGTTTTTGATAAATGCATTAAGCCTCCCGTTATCTGCCGGTTCAGTAAAAATATAGGCTTTAACAGGATATTTGTCAGCCTCATTCAATGCCTCTTTGTAAAAATTCTTCTGGCTTTCCAGAAGTTTTACCCTCATGTTAAGTCCCGCTTCGAGGGTTGAAAGAGCTACAGTAAACTGATTTCTTATTGCAAACGGGAAAGAAAGCAACCCTCCCGGGATCTCTTTCAGGTGGCCCTTAACACCGGCCTGCTCAAATAATATCCCTACAGAACCGTGAATATCGGGATAGGAGGATCCTTTTCCCACATAAAAATCATCAAAACCCTCTTCAGTATAATAGAGACTGCCGATGGCATCAAGGTATTTCTCATGGTACCTTCCAATTTCAGCCGTAAGATATTGATTTTCAGAGGGTGTAAGCGGATTATTCCGGCTTTGTACTCCGGGCTGAAAGAAGAATGTGGAATTAGCACCCATTTCATGATGATCGGTGACGATATTCGGCCTCCATCTGTAAAAAGAAGCCACACGTCCCACTGATTCGGGTTGCTGAAGCATAATATAATCTCGGTTAAGGTCAAACCAGTAATGATTGGTTCTGCCCCCGGGCCATGGTTCTCTGAACTCCCATGAGTTGGGATCCGGATTATTATTAAGACTCCTGGTGGAGTTTACCCATGTTGAGTAACGTTGCATGCCATCGGGATTAAGTGAAGGATCAATAAGAATGACAGTGTTCTTCAGCAACTCGTCAATTTTTTTTCCTTCTCCGGCTATAAGGTAATAGGCCGTAAGCACCGACGAATTAGGCCCGCTGGCTTCATTACCATGAACTCCATATCCAAGTTTAATGAAAATCGGCATGTTATTAATATCAGAATTATCAGATTTTGAAGGGTCGCAAAGCTGAAGATGCTGTTGTCTCAATTGCTCTATATTTTTAATATTTTCGGGTGAACTAATTATTAACTGGCCAAGTGGGCGAGCTTCATAACTTCTTCCATATTCTTCCCAGATTGCCCTGTCAGATACTCTGGCAAGTTCAAGCATATAATAATATAATTTATCGGGGGTAATATGCCATTCCCCTGTTTCATATCCGGTAAACTGTTCAGGTGTAGCAATCTCTTTATTATATGTTATGTCCTTCGGAAGGAAATAGTCGGGATCAATCTGTGCATCAACAACATTTGCTGTCAGAAGTACAGCCAGAACAAGTAAGGTTTTTTTCATTTTTATTTTTCATTTTTCATTTTTCATTTTTCATTTTAAATCTTGCCCTCAGCCTTCAGCCCTCAGCCTTCAGCCTTCAGCCCTTAGCCCTCAGCCTTCTTTTAGCATAATGTGCAGTATCTCCCCATTCTCCATATACAACTTCCGAATCAGCCAGGTTTACCCTGGCTTCCAGACAACTCTGACAATCCTCTGCGGAATCGTCTGTGCAGGGTTTATTATCATATAATTTGTAGCTGTCGCGATACATACCCGGAGTAATATTAGGCATAATGATATTTGCGCCTATTCTGACAGCTTTCTCCCTTCCCATGGGATCGATAGCCTGAAGAGCTGTGGCAGCAACAATATTTATATCTTTCATCATTATCCTTAGAATGGCAATCATCTTAAGGGTCAGATCGAATCTTTCATCAAGTGGCAGTAATTTTCCTGAAGTAATTGTCAGGGGAGTGTCAGCATGTTCGATATAGGGGCCCATCCCACACATGTCAATATCGAAATCTTTCATGAAGATGAGGTCACCTGCCAGGTCATCCATAGTCTGGAATGGCAACCCGATCATTACACCTGTACCTGCCTGATATCCAATATCCTGTAAGCTTTGAAGACAGTCAATCCTGCGTTTGAAATTGTGTTTTAAATCGTTCGGGTGAATTTTACGGTAAAGTTCCTGGTTAGTGGCTTCAATTCTTAACAGGTACCTGTGTGCTCCAGCCTCAAACCATCTTTTGTAGACTTCAGGTTCTTGTTCTCCAACCGAAAGAGTTATTCCCAGCTCCCCATTTGAAAGCTCTTTTATTTTGAGCAGAAGATTTTCTATACGCGAAGCAAAATGGTTACTTTCAATTTCACCCGATTGAAGTGCTATTGAACCGTATTTGTTATCCCGGGCAAATTTTGCTGCAGCGATTATCTCTTCATCAGAAAGGTTATATCTTTTCAGGTTTTTGTTACCTTTTCTTATACCGCAATAAAGGCAGTTCTTCCCACAGACATTTGAAAACTCAATTAATCCCCTGAACCATACTTTGTTACCGATATATTTTTTTTTTATTTCAGCCGATTTTTTGAACAAAAGAGTCATGTCCTCTCCCTGAGCTTCAAGAAGCGTTACTAAGTTTTCCCTGCTAAGATCCTCATTATCCAGTATCTGTTTTGTTGTCAACCTGTTCTTTTTTTAAATCAATCTTCAAAGATACAAAAACCCTCATCATCCCCTCTCCATTTCTCCCCCTCTCCATTTCTCCCCCTCTTTCCTCAAAACCCTCTTCCGAACATTCCCCACAGGGTAACTTTCATCTCTTCCCATCTTTTCATAGCAGCTTCTGCAAAACTGTCAGTATATGCCGTGACATAATTTTTTGCCTCTTCGTTTTTTCCAATTTTTACTAATTCAACAACCTCCTTTTCAACTGATGGTATCTCATCAAATGCCTTATCTTCAAATTCCCTCACTGCAGGCTCAATAAGATTCCTCCCTCGTGCCCAGTTTACTGTAGCCAGTCTGTTGGCCTCACGAAACGACCATATTGCGGCATCTGTCCTGTAGCGGTGCTGTCCGCAGATACTGAAAGAGTAAGGCAGACTGAGAACTCCTGAGAAAACAGGAATTCTTGGGCTTTCTCCAGGATTGTCAAATGCAAACCATGCTATGGCTCCTACTTCATCGGGCAACCACGACCGGCATTGTATTACATGTGAGTATGAGCACCCTGCTATTGCTATTGTTCGCTGCCGTTCAACTATGCCAGGTTGAATTTCATTAAACAAAGAGCGGAGGTCGTTGCTCATCCAGTTATTGACAACAGGCGTTTTTACTTTTTTTACTGTTACTTTGCCATCTTTATCTTTTTCGCTGACTGTTACAAGAAGATTCTTTGTCATATCCCATTGTGTACCTTCGTAGGTTTCTCTGAAAAAACTCATAATATCACGTGGCGAGACTTTCTTTTCCGGTTTCACCGAAAAAGGAAGCTCTTCAGCATCAAATGAAAGATTCAATGATGGTGCCAGGGTACTGAAGATGTAGTATTCTCTAATGGCAAAAGGTTTCTTGTTGTTTATTACCTTCCAGAATTTAAAAGGTTCCTTTCCATCCCAGTATCCTAGTTTCTTAGCAACATTTTGCAGATCAGTACTATACATGAAATAGTCTGGATTATTAAAATCGATCCCCGATATCCTGGGAATATTGGCGCAGATGCCTACGTTACTGTCAGGTATTCTTTCAGCACACCATATTGCTGAAGGCTTGCCCTTGCCTGATCCTGCAATTTCAAGCTGCCATACCTCCCGGGGATCGGCCAGGGTTATGCATTCTGCAAGGTCTCCGTAACCATATTCTTCCGCCAGCTTTCCGATTAGGGCAATACCTTCCCTTGCGGTTTTGCATCTCTGAAGAGCAATCTTTTCAAGTTCTTCAATGAGAAACATGCCATTTTCATTCACAAGTTCCTGCCTCCCGTAAATTGTGGTTTCACCTATTGCCAGTTGTTTTTCATTCAGACACGGGTATGCAGTATTAAGGAATGCGTAGGTCTCTGCGACTTCCGGTATCTCTCCCTTTTTTGTAACGTTTGTCATATCCCAGGCTTCTTCGCTATGGAGCATCCCGTCATAAACCGGGTGCATTGTTCCATTATCATATTTCTGATGAGGAAAGATTTCAAGCCAGGTTCTGTAATTGCCATCACAACTGTGGGAAGTCATAACTGACCCGTCAGTGGACGCCAGCCGGCCTACCATAATTGTTGTGCAGTTCTCTCCATAACCAGGACCATCGGGATCAATATCAGAGTTTTGTGCCCGGGACAGTACTGAAAAGGCTGATAACAGGATAAGGGTAAACAATTTGAGGTTAAAGACAAGTTTTTTCATAGGAGTTTTAATATGACAAATAATCTGTTCAGGGTCATTTCACAAATGTAATTTTTTATTAATAATTTTCTCTGATACCTATGATGGTTATCTTGTTTTATGCTGTTTATTTTTATTATATTGCCTTTATATTATAAACAAAAACCGTGGATGTAATCTTTTATATATCACAAAATTATTTATTTGCTGTTGCTCTGAATGTCGGTTTTCTCAAAAGGTTTGCGGGTCTGTAGGTTTATATTTGGAAAGTTATTTGAATGTCATAATTCATTACTTCATCATTACAGACTATTATGATAAATGAGAAACTTATAAATCCGGAAAGCATTGTTATTATCGGAGGATCTGATGATCTTTTTAAGCCTGGGGGCAAAGTCCTTAAAAATATAATCGATGGAAAGTACAAGGGAAACCTTTATGTAGTTAATCCCAAACAGGATTTAGTTCAGGGTGTTAAATCGTACAGGGATCTGAATGAAATTCCGGAAACCGACCTGGCCATTATTGCAATATCAGCTAAGTTATGCCTGCCGGCAGTTGAGATTCTTGTCAACAAAAAAAATACCACGGCATTTATTATTATTTCCGCAGGCTTCAGCGAAGCAGGTGAAGAAGGTCGAAAACTTGAAAGAGAGATAGCAGAAACTATTGATAAAGCGGGAGGCTGCCTGATCGGACCCAATTGTATTGGTGTAATAACTCAGTCGTACCAGGGTGTTTTTACATCGCCTGTACCAAAGCTCAACATCAGGGGATGCGATTTTGTTTCCGGATCAGGTGCAACTGCTGTATTCATTTTTGAGTCGGCCATGCCGAAGGGTTTGAATTTTTCCAGCGTATATTCTGTTGGTAACAGTGCCCAGACAGGAGTTGAAGATGTGCTTGAGTATTGGGATAATACTTACATAGGTGGAACCAGTTCTCCGATCAAACTTATATATGTTGAAAGCATCCAGGATCCGGATAAACTTCTTCACCACGCATCCTCGCTGATCAGGAAAGGGTGCAGGATAGCAGCTATTAAAGCAGGTACCACCGAAGCAGGCAGCAGGGCTGCATCTTCTCATACAGGAGCAATGGCATCATCCGATTCAGCTGTGGAAGCACTCTTCCGTAAAGCCGGTATTGTACGGTGTTCCGGGAGGGAAGAGCTGACAACAGTTGCTTCCGTCTTTTTCCACAAGCACCTGAAAGGCAGAAACATTGCTATCATAACACATGCCGGAGGACCGGCTGTGATGCTGACAGATGCCTTATCGGCCGGTGGCATGAATATTCCAAAAATACCGGGTGAGCACCAGGAAAAACTTCTTGCTATGATGAATAATGGTGCATCAGCCATAAATCCTATTGATCTGATTGCCACTGCGACAAATGATCAGCTTGATAACGTTATAGAGTATGTCGATAAGAAGCTCGGCCTGATAGACGGTATGAGTGTCATATTCGGAAGTAACGGGTTAAATGATATGACGGAAATATATGATCTTCTTCATAAAAAAATTATGGAGTGTAATAAACCGCTGTATCCTATATTGCCTTCCATTACAAGTTCTTCAGAAGAACTCAGGTATTTTCTTGATAAGGGACATGTTAACTTCCCTGACGAGGTTGTTCTCGGCCGGGCACTGACCAAAATATCGAATACTCCTCACCCTGCTGAAGAGAAAATCTTTCTTAAAAATATTGATGTACCACTGATCAGGCAGATAATTGATAATTCCTCAAATGGCTACCTGGAACCTGCAGTTATACAACACCTTTTAAATGCCGCACATATACCGGTTGTGGCGGAAACGGTTGTGGATTCAAAAGATGACCTGCTGTCGGTAGCTGAAAAAACAGGGTTCCCCATCGCTTTAAAAGTAGTAGGGCCGGTTCATAAATCGGATGTTGGCGGAGTAACTCTGAATATTAAATCTATGAAGCACCTGGAGGCGGAATTTAACAGGATGATGCAGATACCTGATGTTAAAGCTGTGCTTGTTCAACAGATGCTCTCCGGCACTGAGCTTTTTATTGGTGCAAAATATGAACCACGCTTCGGACATATAATATTATGTGGATTGGGCGGGATATTCGTTGAGGTGCTGGGTGATGTTTCCTCGGGACTTGCTCCGTTAACATTCAACGAAGCTGAATCAATGATAAGAAGCCTTAAAAGCTACAAGATCATAAAAGGAACAAGAGGAAAACCTGGTATTAATGAGTCAAAATATGCTGAAATAATTGTAAGATTGTCAAGCTTATTGCGATTCGCTACCGAGATAAAGGAAATGGATCTTAATCCTCTTATTGGAAGTGCTGAAGGCATAACCGCAGTTGATGCAAGGATAAAAATTGAAAAGTAATCTTGGCAAGATTTTTTATCACAAAATTATTTTTATAGTTATCTTCGAACTTTCAAAAAAATCATTAAAGTAATAAATAATTTATAATCAATAAGTTATCAATTTTTCTGTTTTAAATGACTGAATTTCCGATATCTCCTGATATAGTTCATAAACTGGCAAAGACTCTTGGCATTCCGGCGCTGGGGTTATCATCAATAAGAGAAATTGTTCATCTTACTGATAAACTGGAGGAACTGACAGGGACAAAATATATTAGATTGGAGATGGGGGTGCCGGGTCTTCCTTCGCCTTCTATAGGAATTGAAGCGGAAATTGAGGCCCTGAAGGAGGGGGTAGCAGCTGTTTATCCTGATATTAGCGGTATCGCACCTTTAAAGAAGGAATCATCAAGGTTTATAAAGCTGTTCCTCGATATTGATCTTGAACCGCGCGGGTGTATTCCTACCGTAGGTTCAATGATGGGAGCAATGGTAAGTTTCCTTGTTGCAAACAGAAATGACAGAACAAAGGAAGGAACTCTTTTTATCGATCCCGGCTTCCCTGTCCAGAAGCAACAGGTTAAGATGCTTGGTCATAATTATCATTCATTCGATGTCTATAACTTCAGGGGAAAAAAGCTCAGGGAAAAACTTGAATCATATCTTAAGACAGGGAAAATATCTTCGCTGCTTTTTTCAAATCCCAATAATCCGTCATGGATATGCCTTACTGAGGAAGAACTTGAAATTATCGGCGAACTTTCCCGACAGTATGATGTTATTGTTATTGAGGATCTGGCTTATTTCGGTATGGATTTCAGGAAGGATTATTTAAATCCCGGAGTTCCGCCTTTTCAGCCAACCGTTGCACGTTATACAGATAATTATGTGATACTTATTTCAAGTTCCAAAATTTTCAGTTATGCCGGTCAGAGAATTGGCATAATGGCAATATCGGATAAACTCTTTGAAAGGACATACCCGGATCTTTTAAGGTATTATTCGACGGATAAATTTGGACATTCATGTATCTTTGGTGCGTTATACGGATTATCAGCCGGTGTTTCGCACTCTGTTCAATACGGGTTTGCCGCTTTGCTTAAAGCGGTTAATGATGGGAAATACAGGTTTCGTGATGATGTAATTGAATATGGGGAAAAAGCCCGTGAGATGAAAAGGATGTTTTTGGAAAATAATTTCAAAATTGTGTATGACAGGGATCTTGATGAACCATTGGCGGATGGTTTCTTCTTTACTATTTCATATCCCGGAATGTCGGGTATTAAGTTACTGGAAGAACTTCTTTGTTACGGAATAAGCTCCATATCTCTCGATATTTCGGGAAGCGACAGGCATGAGGGACTGAGAGCTTGTGTATCGTTGGTAACCAGGGAACAATTTCCTGATCTTGGGATAAGGCTGAAAAAATTCGCTGATGATCATCCGCTTTAATTGAATAAACAAAAAATTATATGGCAAAGTTTAAAGGAAGTATAGTTGTTGATATTGAGAGATGTAAAGGATGCGAAGTATGCATGGTTTCGTGTCCAACAGATACAATTGCAATGTCAAAAGAGGTAAACGGGAAAGGGTATCATTATGCATATCCTCTTAATCCTGAACTCTGCAATGGGTGCGCCAATTGCGCTATGGTTTGCCCCGATGGTGTAATTACAGTTTACAAAATAAAAATCAAGTCAGGTGATGAAAAAGGAATTAAGATTAATGAAGGGCAATGAGGCAGTAGCTGAAGCTGCTATCAGGGCAGGAGTAGATGGCTACTTCGGTTACCCTATAACACCGCAGACTGAGGTTATTGAATATCTGATGGAAGCAAAACCATATGAGACCACCGGAATGGTGGTTCTTCAGGCTGAAAGCGAAATTGCAGCAATTAATATGGTATATGGTGCCGCGGGATGTGGAAAAAAGGTTATGACATCTTCTTCCTCACCCGGAATAAGCCTTAAGCAGGAAGGGATTTCATATATAGCTGGAGCAGAGCTTCCCTGCCTGGTTGTCAATGTTGTCAGGGGGGGGCCCGGTCTGGGTACCATTCAGCCAGCCCAGTCGGATTATTTTCAGGCAACAAAAGGGGGTGGACATGGTGATTATCATCTTATTGTTCTTGCGCCGGCATCCGTGCAGGAAATGGCTGATTTTGTAGAGCTTAGCTTTGAGCTTGCTTTTAAATACCGTAATCCTGTTATGATGCTTTCCGACGGAGCAATAGGCCAGATGATGGAAAAAGTTTACCTTGGCCCACAGAAGGAAAGATCAAATAGTGTCCCTGAATGGGCAACAACAGGTAAACCGGCTTCGAGGGAAAGAAATATAATCACATCACTCGACCTCGATCCAAACCGGCAGGAAGTATTCAACCAGAAGCTTCAGGCAAAATATGATGAGATAAAGAAGAATGAGGTGCGTTACGAAGAGTTCCAGTGCGATGATGCTGATTATCTTCTCGTTGCTTATGGCACAAGTGCAAGGGTTTGCCAGAAATCAGTTCAGATAGGAAGAGATCGTGGAATAAAAGTTGGCTTGTTAAGGCCAATTACCCTGTTCCCTTTTCCGACCAAAAGGATCAATGAGCTTGCAAATCATGTCAAAGGAATTCTCTCGGTAGAGATGAGCGCCGGACAGATGGTGGAAGACGTGCTTCTCTCAGTAAATGGCAAAGTGCCTGTTTATCATTTTGGAAGAATGGGAGGGATAGTGACAACACCTGAGGAGGTCGTTGATACTCTTAAATCTAAATTAATAGGAGGCTAGGAAATGGCAGTAGTTACAGGAATTAAAGAAATAATAAAACCGGAAAACCTTGTTTACGCGAAAACAAAGTTAATGACAGAAAATATACTGTCGTACTGTCCGGGATGCGGGCACGGAACAGCTCACAGGATACTTGCAGAATTAATTGATGAAGAAGGACTTCAGTCCGAAACAATAGGAGTTTCTCCGGTTGGATGTTCTGTATTTTTGTACAACTTTATTGATATTGACTGGCAGGAAGCAGCACATGGGCGCGCACCTGCTGTAGCCACCGGAATAAAACGTCTTTTACCGGATAAATTTGTATTCACTTACCAGGGTGATGGCGACCTTGCTGCTATAGGCACTGCTGAAACCATTCATGCCTGCAACAGAGGCGAAAAGATCCTTATCATATTTGTTAATAACGGCATTTACGGGATGACAGGCGGACAAATGGCTCCGACAACTCTGCCCGGGATGAAATCATCTACTTCCCCTTTCGGAAGAGATGTTAAGATTATGGGAAATCCTCTTAAAATGGCCGACATTGTGGCTACTCTTCCCGGGGCTTATTATGTAACCCGACAAAGTGTTCATAAGCCGGCAAATGTTGCAAAAACAAAAAGAGCATTAAGGAAAGCCATTAATTATCAGAAACTTAACAAAGGAACTTGTCTCGTAGAGATTGTATCAAACTGTCCCTCGGGATGGAAAATGACACCGGTAGAGTCAAACAAATGGATGGAGGAAAATATGTTCCCGTTTTATCCGCTTGGTGATCTGAAAACTCCTGAAGAATAGTCTTTCATAATTATTAAGAAACAAGAAAAAATGACTGAAGAAATAATTATAGCCGGATTTGGAGGACAGGGTGTCCTCTCTATGGGTAAAATAATGGCATATTCGGGAGTAATGCAGGATATGGAAGTAAGCTGGATGCCGTCATACGGCCCTGAGATGCGGGGAGGAACAGCAAATGTTACCGTTATTATCAGCAGTGAAAGGATCAGTTCTCCAATAGTAAAACATTTCGATACCGCAATAATCCTTAACCAACAATCGCTCGATAAATTTGAGAATTCAGTTAAACCGGGAGGCATCCTTATTTATGATGGAAATGGAATAACGAGGCATCCTCAAAGAAAGGATATATCTATCTATCGGGTCGATGCTGCTGAAGAGGCTTCAAAAATGAACAATACCAGGATATTCAATACAATTGTCCTGGGAGGCTTCCTGAAAGTAAAACCTATTATCAGGTTTGAGAATGTGGTTAAAGGATTGAAGAAATCGTTACCGGAAAGATATCACAGCCTCATTCCAATCAATGAAAAGGCGTTACTGAGAGGGGAGGAGATAATTAAAGAGATTAAGTAACCATTTAACCCACCCCTGCACCTCCCAGGGGGGGATGGTTCTAAAGAAACTTTCACCTACAGCCTACAGCCTTCTGCCTTCTGCCTCATTTTTCATAGAAATGCATCTCCCTGATATAGTTCCACACAGCGGGTGAAAGGAAATACGACATATCCCTTCCTTCTTTAATTCCCTTCCGGATAAAAGTACCTGATATTTCCATAAGAGGTGCTTTTTCTATGTGTATTTCGGCGTCAGAAAGCAGCTGATCAAGCAATAGAGATTGTGGTTTAGCAGCGTCGTTACGAGGGTAAACATAAATCGGGTACTTTTTAACCAGCTCACCGGCGTTTTTCCATTTATGAAGTGTGCAGAGGTTGTCTTCCCCCATAACCAGGCAAAATTCATTATTTGGATATTTCTCTTTAAGATACGTTAGTGTATCAATTGTATAGGAAGGAACCGGCAGCCTGAATTCTATGTCGGATGATTTAATTTTATCATTGTCGCCAATTGCCAGTTGTGTCATATAGAAACGATGATGATCGGCAAGAAGTGTTTCTTTCTTTTTAAGGGGATTATGTGGGCTGACTACCAACCATACCTGGTCGAGCCCTGCAAATTCTGTCATATATCCTGCAATGGCAAGATGCCCGATATGTACAGGGTTAAACGATCCGAAATATAATCCTACTCTGACCATATAACAACAGGTTTAAACAAGCAAAAAAGCAGTTACAGTTTTTAAGGCTGTTTCTTTTGCTATTTCAAGGTCGTCATTAATTATGACAGAATCGAACTGGTCCGCAAGTAATAGCTCTTCATTAGCTTTTTTGATTCTCATATCTACTTTTTCGCTACTGTCGGTGCCTCTTTTTACTAATCTTTTTCCCAGTTCTTCTACAGATGGTGGCATGATGAATATTGAAATTGCCCTGTCTCCGAATATTTTTTTCAGGTTTATACCGCCTTTTACATCCACATCAAAAAGCACATGATTCCCTTCATCCCAGATCCTTTCAAGTTCGCTTTTCAGTGTACCATAGAATAAATCGCGGTATACTTCTTCCCATTCGACAAATTCGTTATTTTCGATTCTTTTTTTAAATTCCGGTACTGAGAGAAAGAAATAATCAACGCCATCTTTTTCAGTTCCTCTTTTTGGTCTTGTGGTTGCAGATACTGAAAATGACAGTTTAAGCCTGCTCCCTAAAAGATGCTTCACTATAGTTGTTTTTCCCGCACCTGACGGTGCTGATATTATAACAAGTTTTCCTTTCATCTAAAATCTATTATATCATTGAGCCTCTGCGCCTTTAAGCCTCAGCGCCATGGTGCCGCTACAATACATTCAGCGTCTGTTCCTTAATTTTTTCTAGCTCATCTTTCATCATTACCACAATTTTTTGAATGGATGCATCATTAGCCTTTGAACCGATTGTATTGATCTCACGACCAATCTCCTGAGTAATGAAGTTAAGTATTTTCCCGTTAGGAGGCTGGGTATTCATGGTCTCAATGAAATAGTCGCAATGAGTTTTTAACCGTACTTTTTCTTCATTGATATCGTATTTCTCGAGGTAAAAAATGAGTTCCTGTTCAAATCTGTTTTTGTCGATGTTTTCGGTAACCTTGTTTTCTTCCAGTATTGCCATAAGCTTCTCCCTTATCTTTTTTATCCTGCCTGATTCGTATGTTCCGACCTCTTCAAGCAGGGATAATATCTTCCCAATGCACTTTTGAAAATCATTCATAATTGAATTGCCCTCTTCCATCCTGTAAATATCGAGCATTTTAATAGATTCAATAATTTGATTTTTAACTATTTCCCATTCCTCTTCAGATATTTCAGGTTTTTCAGTCTTAAGGGTATCGGGGAGTTTCATTATTGCGCTAAATATCTGATCATCAAGGTCTATCTGCAATTCACCAGCGATCTCTTTAAATTGTGTATAGTAATTTCTTACTGCTGACTTATTAATAACAGTAACAACTTCATCATCAAGCATATCGAAAAAAATGGATAAATCTATTTTTCCCCTGTCGAGTTTCTGGCTTACAAGGTTCCTTATTTCAGGTTCTTTTTCTTTATACAACCAGGGTAGTTTTGTATTCAGATCAAGCTGCTTTGAATTTAAAGATTTAATTTCGATCGTAACTTTTTTCTGCGGAGTGTCGGCTATTGCCTTTCCATAGCCTGTCATGGATTTTATCATATCCTGTCTGTTGGTTTGAAAGTAATACTGGTTGAAAGTTACAAATTCTCCTGATATTTAACAACGAATGAGCTAACTGCTGCCTCAACATCAGACTCTGTCGAGTTTGACGGTAAAATGCCTCATTATTGGTGCTTCCCAGATTATTTTGAATCCTTTCCTGATGTCATTTCTTTTTTCAAAAACATTTCTGACAACAGCAGCAACGTAATCCATATGGTTGTTTGAATAAACCCTGCGGGGTAGGGCAAGCCGAACCATTTCAAGTGCAGGATAACGGTTGGCCCTGGTAACAGGGTCCCTGTCCGCCATCAATGCTCCGATCTCAGCACCTCTTATCCCGCCTTCAATATAAAACTCAAGTGCAAGTGTTTGTGCAGGAAACTCCTCTTTTGGAAAATCCGGGATAAATCTTTTTGCATCTATAAATATTGCATGTCCTCCGAATGGTTCCAGTACAGGTATTCCATATTCTTTCATTTTCTGCCCAAGATAGGCAACCTGCTTAATACGCGATTCAAGATAAGGGAATTCTGTACCTTCATAAAGGCCCTGAGCAAGTGCATTCATATCTCTTCCCGACATACCGCCATAAGTGATAAAGCCTTCAAATATTATGTTATATGTTGATGCTTGCCTGAATAATTCTTCATCCCTGAAACCAACGAAACCACCTATATTCACAATAGCGTCTTTTTTTGAGCTCATGGTCATTCCATCTGCATAGGAAAACATTTCCCTGGCAATATCCCTTATATCTTTGTCGGCATACCCTTTCTCTCTTGTCTTTATAAAATATGCGTTCTCGGCGAATCTGGCTGAATCAATTATTAATCTGATTCCATATTTTTTCGACAGTTTGTGTACCTCTCTTATGTTCGCCATGCTGACAGGCTGTCCACCGACTGTATTATTTGTTATTGTAAGGATTACACAGGAGATTTTATCGGCAGCAGTAGCTTTCAGGACATTTTCAAGTTTCCCGGTATCAACATTGCCTTTAAACGGATTCGGGGAAGTTGTATCAGATGCTGTGTCAACTGTACAGTCCACAGCAGTAGCCTTTCTGAATTCGATATGTCCCTTGGTTGTATCGAAGTGTGAGTTGCCAGGAACAATATCGCCTGCCTTGACAAGCACGGAAAAAAGAACATTTTCCGCAGCCCTTCCCTGGTGGGTAGGGAGAAAATAATCAAATCCTGTCAGCTCCTTAATGGCTTCCTTTAAATGATAATAGGAAGATGATCCCGCATAACTCTCATCTCCCACCATGATTGATGCCCATTGCTTATCGCTCATAGCCCCGGTTCCCGAATCTGTAAGCAGATCGATATAGACCTGCTCGGACCTGAGGTTGAAAAGATTGAATGATGCGTCGGCGATCCATTTCTCTCTCTGATCTTTTGTGCTCCTGTAAATGTTCTCAACCATTTTGGTTTTAAATGGTTCTGCATATGGTAAATTCATGATTTTATAAATTAATGTAATGAGATTATTAGTTAGACTATTGATAAATCCTGAGGAAAAAACATGGAATCTTTTCTGCCTTGATTTTATTGGAACCCTCCCGTTATGATACCTGTCTGGAGTTTCCCGGACAACCTGAAGGTGGATAAACAACATTGGCGTAAGCCCCCTTTGGTTGATTTAAGGGTTTTTGATTGAAAGCAGGTTCTTATTCAGTCACGCCAAAGAAATCTCTGTTTTTGATATTTTTATATATATCAAACGGATATTTTTTCGTTAAAGGATGAAACGTATTCAATCCTGAAAATTGTTTTTGCAAATTTAATAGTATTTTATGATATTCGCGAGCCGGCAATACAAATAAAATCTGTAAGCATGAAAGAAAAAATCAGCAGTTTATTTCTAATATTATTTTTTATAATTATTTGTAAATCTGCTTTTTCGCAGGAAAATAATCAACAATCTTTAACGAGACAGCCAGTAATTGATTCTATCAGCAAAAGTGGCGTAACATTTGATAAGAATCCCGGGAAGCCTGAAATTCTTCTTTCGCCGGATCAGGCTATGAGATTTCTGAAAATCAAGACTCAGTCTCAATACTGGAAAGAGCCCGGTAATTCATTGAGACAAGCCTTGAATCAGCTTATATTTGAAGCTTCGCACCCTCGATTTGATTCCGTAGAGTCTTTTCTTAATAAATATCCTTACGATTCACTTAATATTCCATGGAACAATTTTTATTTGTGGGGTCTGCTTAATCAGGTTAAATCATCACATGCCGGGTTCCCGTTTAAATATCTCAGTTATCCTTATCAGAGCGATTCAATTAGGGGGGCTGTTCAATCATTGCTGAAGTATATTAATGTACGAGATTCCTCAGTAATCCATTTTACCGGTGAAGGTAACAGGTATACCGCTGTATGGATGAACTCGGGTACTGATAAAATGGTCAGGTTCTGGTTGAAAAATGAGTTTTCTGATTCAGTTACAGTATGGATAGGTAACATAGCACGTGATACCATTGGTATATATCTCGAAAAAGGAATAAGTTTCAGAAGACCGGGAACACAGGCCAATTATTCCAGTGCCTATGTAAATGTTACGGAACCTGATAAATTCAAGTTGCTTGATATCCATAAGATTGAAGTTAAGCATCAATACTGGAAGTATCGGTCAGAGGCATCATTTTTACTCAGCCAGGCAGCTCTTTCAAACTGGGTGAAAGGAGGAGAGAACAGCATAGCAACTTCGATGGATATCACAGGTTATGCTGATTTCAATAACAAACCGAAGAAGCTGTCATCTAAAAATTTTATAAGGCTGAACCTTGGCTTTCTGAAATCCGGAGATGATCCGGTAAGAAAAAACCTTGACCTTCTGGAAACAAATTCAAAACTTAACCATAAGGCCTTCGGGAAATTTGACTTCAGTGCAATCATGCTTTTTAAAACACAGGTTGCTTCAGGGAAAAGTTATTTCAAAACAAGCGATAACCGGGATACATCAACTCTGGTATCAAAATTTATGAACCCGGCAATTCTTACCATTGGATTAGGGCTTGATTATAAACCAAATAAAACTACTTCAATAAACTTTTCACCGCTTTCGTACAGGGCGACCTTTGTTACTGACACAGCAGAAATTGATCAGACATTATATGGTGTGCACCGAAACAAAAAATCGATGCATGAGCCGGGAGCAAGTTTTATGATAACAAATGAATTTAAGCCGTTTAAAAATGTTTCAGTGACTAATCGTCTGCAGTTATTCACAAACTATATTCATAATCCTCAGAATATAGATGTGGACTGGGAAATGATTGCCGTTGCAAATCTGAACTGGTTTACTGATGTCAGGTTCAATGCTCACCTTATTTTTGATGATGATACAAAAACTGCAGTGCTTAAGAATGGTGAACCGGTAATGATTGATGGAATCCAGAAGAAAACAGCCAGAATACAATTCAAGGAGATGCTCGGATTTTCGCTCGTATTCAGATTTTAAGGATTCAGCCTACAGCCTACAGCCTACAGCCTACAGCCTACAGCCTACAGCCTACAGCCTACCGCCTAGTGTCTAGCGTCTAGCGTCTAACGCCTTTTTTATAGCTCTTTCTGATAAATCCTGAATTTCTTAACAACCTTACATCCAACTCTTTCGTATTCGCCTCTCATCCTGGTATTGTTTTCGAGTACCAGGTGGCTGTCGAGAGAATCCATTTTATGTTTGATGCCCGACTGAAGGATCTTAACACCCATGAGCACATCCAGCCCCTTGCCCCTGTATTCTTTTTTGACGCCACCAAGCATCATCAGCAGTTTCTTTGACCTTTTTGAGTCTCTGAGTATTTTGAATAACCCGAAAGGGAATAATCTGCCTTTGGCATCTCTTATGCCCTTGCTTAAATCCGGCATACCGACAGCAAAACCAGCCAGTTTCCCGTCAGCTTCAATTACCTTTACAAAATTAGGATCGAGGATAGGCAGATAACGTGCAGCAAAATCGGTTTTCTCCTTATCAGTAAGAGGAACAAAACCATATATCTCTACAAATGTTTCATTCATAAGTTCGAGTACATCAATAATATATGGCTTAATTTCCTTTTTAGATTTAAATTCAATTATTTTATATTCAGTATTATTTTCCATACGCGAGAGTACCCTGTCGTACACAGGAGGTAATTGCTCGGGAATCTTTCCAAGGTAATTTACCAGGTCTATTTTCTTTTCATACCCTTCGGCTTCAAGCAATTCCGGCATGTATTTTGAATTATTCGGAGCCGTCATAAAAAGAGGATATTCAAATCCCTCTATCTGAAAGCCCTGCGGGTCTTTATCAGAAAAACCAAGCGGCCCGACTATTCTGGTCATTCCTTTTTGCCTGGACCAGTCTTCAACTTTGGTCAACAGTGCATGAAAAACCTCCTTGTCGTTATAACATTCCATAAAGCAGAACCGGCCATGCTGTTCATTATTCAAAGTATTGTACCTCTTATTCACTATACCCATTATTCTCCCTACAGGTTTTCCTTCTCTGAAGGCCAGCAACAATATTGCATCAGCGTACTGGAAGGATTTATTCTTTTTTTTATCGAACAACTCCCACTCATCCATATAGATAGGAGGAAGCCAGTCAGGTTCATCTTTATGGATTTTTTCCGGAAGATAAATAAATATGCGTCGGTCCTTTTTTGTAAGCACCTCTTTTATAACTAGTTCACCCATTTAAATATCTTTTTGTTATTTATATACAATACACAATACAATTATAAATATATGGCGTAATATAGTATAAATTATTATTATTTAAACCACAGGTCAAGAATGATAAAGAGAGCAAACAATATACTTGCTATCCCGTTTGTGGTACCAAATGCCAGCGTTACCCTGCTTATATCATCATGGCTGACAATACGATGCTGATAGATCAACAGCAAAGTAAATATTACTGCTCCTGCCCAAAAGAATGCTCCTCCGCTTCCCAGGAATCCGGCCAGTAGGACCAGGATAATTGTCAGGGTATGAACTACGGTTGAAATAGCAAGCGCTTTTTTCCTTCCGCTTACTGAGGGAAGGGAATGGAGCTTATTCGATTTATCAAACTCATCGTCCTGTAGTGCGTAAATAATATCAAATCCGCTAACCCAGGTAATAACTATGAAGGAATAGATAAGCGGAACCAGTCTGAACCTGCCTGTTACAGAAATATATGCGCCAATAGGGGCAAGGCTTAGCCCAAGTCCAAGTATAAAATGGCATAATGATGTGAACCTTTTGGTAAGGCTATAACCCAGGATTACCAGCAGGGCAACCGGTGCCAGGAAAAGAGTAAGCCTGTTAATAAATGAAGCTGTGGTTATAAAAAGAATAGCATTTAATATTACAAAAGCAGCGGCGGCTTTAGGATTAATAATCCCTCCCGGGATTTCCCTGTTTTTGGTCCTGGGGTTGAGCGCATCGATCTCCCTGTCGGCCAGTCTGTTAAAACCCATTGCTGCATTCCTTGCAAATATCATGCATAATATTACCAGAATGAGTAACCTGATACTGAAGCTATATCCATCCTCCGATACCCCAAGAGAATATCCGATTAAGGCAAAAGGCATTGCAAAAACTGTATGACTGAACTTTACGAGTGAAAAAAAGCTCTTGATTTTTCTGAAAAATGCTGTCATTGATCGAGGAGCTTCGTGTACGTTTCGTAGTTATCATCTCCGAATGCCACAAAGATTACTGTTTCGGGATAGATATTCCGGGTTAGGAATCTTTTTGTTTCGTTAACTGCAATCGTAGCAGCAAGATCTTTGGGGAAACCGTAAACACCTGTTGAAATAGCAGAAAAGGCGACAGTCTTTAACTTATTGTCTTTTGCAAGCTCCAGGCTTTTCTGATAGCAGGATGCAAGCAATGAAAATTCATCACGATGTCCGCCGTACCAGACTGGCCCAACTGTATGGATAACATGCTTAGCTTTAAGACCATATCCCTTTGTGATCTTTGCATGGCCCGTCTCGCATCCGTTAAGAGTTTTGCATTCTTTCAGTAACTGAGGGCCAGCAGCCTTATGGATGGCTCCGTCAACACCACCCCCTCCAAGGAGAGAGTTATTTGCCGCATTCACTATTGCATCCACTTCAAGAATGGTAATATCACCTTTTATTATCTCAACCCTGTTCTTCTTCATCACTTTATCTTATCTGAGCACCAAGTTCTTTCTCAAAAGCTCTGATCAGATTACCCATTACCTTGTCGATGCTCTTGTCAGTAAGTGTTTTAAGTTCGTCGCGCAGGATAAAGCTGACAGCATATGATTTTTTATTCTTTCCAAGGCTGTCACTTTCATAAAAATCAAAGAGATTTACCTCATGAAGAATGTTCCTCTCAGTACTGAATGCTATATCTCTTATTTGCCCGAACTTCACTCCCCTGTCTAGAAGGAGAGCCAGGTCGCGCCTTACAGAAGGATACTTCGGAAGCTCGCTGAATGAAACAGAATGATTTTTTATCATTTTAAGAAGCAGATCCCAGTCTATGTGTCCGTAATATACATCCTGTTCTATATCAAATTTTAACAGATAACTTTTTGAAATGCGTCCCGTTTCTGCAACAATATTATTATTAAAGAGATATGTCAGAGATTCGGCAAAATATTTTTTATCACTTTCACCTTTCTTTAAGTTCTCCGGTTTAACGCCAAGCCGCGAAAGTACCAACTCAACTGAAGATTTAATATTGAAAAAGTCGGTAGGAATAGATTTGCTATTCCAGCTCTGGCGATGAATATTGCCCGTAATGAAAAGATCTAGAAAGGCTTTTTCAATATAATTGTCAGCAACAGGATGTCTGTGTTCATCTTTATGGTAGAAATAGCAATGCCCGAATTCATAGAACTTAAGATCGAAATTTTGCCTGTGAATATTCCACACTACAGAACTGAGTCCCCCGTAAAGAAGCGACTGCCGCATCGCATTCAGGTCAGAACTCAAAGGATTTGCAAGTAAAACAAGCTGTTCCGAATCAAAGTCGCTGTTCTGTTCATACCATATTGCAGGGTTGAGAGAGTTGCACATAATTTCAGAAAATCCATTAGCGGAAAGCATGTCGGAAATTGTATTTACAACCTTTTCCTTGTTGGGTTTTTCTGAGTAAGAGAGTGTTGAATTAACGTGCTCAGTTATACCTATATTATTGTACCCGTAGATTCTGAGAATCTCCTCAATCACATCAGCTTCTATTTTTACATCAACACGGTATGATGGAATCTCGAGGTCCATATTATCATCCGACTCATTAATTATTTTTATATCAAGGAGGTCCAGTATTTTTTTGACAATAGTCCTGTCAATAATTTTACCTGTAAGCCTGTTAATATTATTGTAGTTTACTGTTACATGTGTATTCCTGATCGGGTGAGGATAAACATCGATAATATCAGATGATATTTTCCCGCCGGCCAGCTCCTTAATAAGCATTATAGCCCTTTTCAATGCCCACGGAGCCATATTGGGATCTGCGCCACGTTCAAACCTGAATGATGCATCTGTCTTCAATCCATGTCTTTTTGATGTTTTTCTTATAGCCACAGGATTAAAATAAGCGCTTTCAAGGAAAATGTTTTTTGTTGATGCTGTTATTCCCGACTTTATCCCGCCAAAAACGCCGGCAATACACATTCCCTCTTTCATGTTACAGATCATGAGATCCCTCCCGGAAAGATTTCTTTCCACAGCATCGAGAGTTATGAATTTACTTTTATCGGGAAGGTTTCTTATAATGATTTTTTTCCCATCGATTTTATCTGCATCGAATGAGTGCAATGGCTGGCCTACTTCATACTGAACAAAGTTTGTAATATCAACCACATTGTTAATCGGATTAAGGCCTACAGCTCTGAGTTTGTTCTTAAGCCATTCGGGCGATTCTCCTATGGTAACTCCGCTTATGGTTATGCCTGTATATCGCGGACAATCTTCAGTATTCTCAATAATTACCTCATAAGAGTTATCCAGGTTGTCGGGCTTAAAGTCTGCTACTGATGGAAGAGAAGCCCTGTAATTAATGTTTGCATTAAGGTTAAGGTAGGCAGCCAGGTCGCGTGCAACGCCAAAATGAGAACCGCTGTCTATTCTGTTTGGTGTAAGTCCTATTTCGAATACGAAATCTTTTTCAACTTTGAAATAACTGCTTGCCGACGTGCCAGGTATTGCATCTTTATCCAGCACCATAATGCCTTCATGTGAGTTGCCCAGTCCGAGCTCATCTTCTGCACAGATCATACCTTCCGAAAGCTCGCCCCGTATTTTTGATTTTTTTATCTCCACACTGTCATCCCCTTTAAATACCATAGTACCAGCAGTGGCAACAGGTACTTTCTGTCCTGCAGCAACATTGGGAGCTCCGCATACTATATGAAGCGATTGCGGCAAACCAATATTTACTGTTGCAACAGACAATTTATCTGCATCAGGATGTTTTTTACATGTTAGTACTTCTCCGATTACAACACCTTCAAGCCCCCCTTTTACAGAAACCCAATCCTCCGTTCCTTCTATCTCCAAACCTATATCAGTAAGTATCTCGGCTACCTTGGAAGGTTCAAGATCTATTTTTAAGTAATCCTTTATCCAGTTATATGAAATTTTCATGCCAGGTTTTAGCTAATAATTTAACCTATAAGATTGCAAAAGTAAGGATTTTTAAAATATGATCAGGTGTATGATTTCTTAAAAAGGGAAAGATT
>CAYUQR010000013.1:0-65314 GCA_964446825.1 uncultured Rikenellaceae bacterium | reverse complement strand
CTATAGGTTATAATAAGAACGAAGCCAATGTTTTCTCGGTGACAGAAGAAAACGGGGAACCGGTATTGCATATCACCGGCGAAATTTACGGTTGTGTGTTTACCAAAAAGGAATTTGAGAATTACCACCTGACTCTAAAGGTAAAATGGGGAAACAAAAAATGGGAGCCGCGTCTGGATAAACTGAAAGACTCAGGTCTGCTGTATAACTCTATAGGAGAATGCGGCGTTGACTATTGGCGTTCGTGGATGCTCTCCCAGGAATTTCAGATCATGGAAGGACATATGGGCGATCATTGGGGAATAGCCAGTTCGGCTATCGATGTCAGGGCCTTCCTACCTGAAGGTACAATGAATACTGTGGCCAGCGACAAACAACCTTTCCTGGCTATCGGACCGGGAACCGGACGAGATGCGTTTTGCCTGCGAAGTGTTGATTATGAGAGCCCGTCAGGTGAATGGACCACCATTGACCTCATCTGTTTTGGTGATAAGAGCATTCGCATCATAAACGGTCATGTGGTAATGGTCCTTCAAAATTCACATTATGTAACCGATGGAAAATCGTTTCCGCTTACCAAGGGGAAAATACAAATACAAAGCGAAGCTGCCGAAGTATATTATAAAGATATAATGATAAAATCGCTGAATAAATTACCTGAAGAATATTCAAAATATTTTTAAACTTTTATAATAAAACTGATACAGGTCCATGGACTTGATGATGATCATAGAGATATTTTCCTGTTTGCAAAGTATACTTGACCAAATGATTTCAAAGGGTTAACTTTACCTTAAAAACCACTAATATGATAGTGACATGCGTGTACATAAATGTTAAGCCTGATATGATAAATAGCTTTATCACTGCAACAACAGCTAATCATAAGGAATCTGTAAGGGAACCGGGAAATCTCAGGTTTGACCTGATCCAACAGGCGGATGCTCCGAATAAATTTATGCTTTATGAGGCGTATGAAACCGAAGATGCAGCTGCAGATCATAAAACCACTGCACATTATATTAAATGGCGTGATGAAGTGAAAGATTATATGGAAGAACCACGACAGGGTATCAGATACAACATCATTGAACCAAATGACCCTTCAAGATGGTAAGACCTTTTCAGTTTGGGAGGATACCAAAGATTTATTTCAGACCCGGGATGATCTCAGAACTGCCGGCACTGGCAGAAAAATATGGTAAAAAGCTTGTCCTGGTCACAGGCAGAAAGTCTTTTCCTGAATCTTTATACGCTGACAGATTATTTAGTGCTTTTAAAAAATCCGGAATCAGCCATCATATTGTTATAATTCCTGGCGAACCTTCCCCTGATGATATCGATAGTGCTGTCAGATCACTTGTTAATGAAGAGTTTAACATGGTAGTTGGTATCGGGGGTGGAAGTGTTCTTGATGCCGGGAAAGCAATATCTGCAATGCTGTACAAACAGGAATCTGTCATTGATTATCTTGAAGGAGTCGGTAATAAGGAGCATCCCGGTACAAAACTTCCTTATATTGCAATACCTACTACATCAGGAACCGGCAGTGAAGCGACAAAAAATGCTGTTATTTCTCGTACCGGTAAAGGTGGTTTCAAAAGATCTTTGCGACACGATAATTTAGTGCCTGACATAGCTCTCCTCGATCCTGAACTCACTCTTCATTGTCCAAAGGACATTACTGCGGCCAGCGGGATGGACTGTTTCACCCAGCTCCTCGAGGCTTATCTTTCCGATAAATCAAGCGAGTTTACTGATGCTCTGGCAGTTAAAGGTTTGATCAGTATTAAAGAATCATTATTAATAAGTTATATTGATGGTGAAGATATTGATGCCAGAACAGGCATGTCTTTTGCAGCGCTTACATCAGGAATCTGCCTTGCCAACGCCGGACTAGGTGTGATTCATGGCTTTGCTTCTTCAATAGGAGGCATGTACAATATCCCGCATGGCATTATCTGTGGAACTCTTATGGCAATATCAAATGAAGTTACTGTACGGGAATTGCGTAAAATAAAACTAAAGAAGACAGCACTTGAAAAATATGCAACACTTGGCCATATCTTTCTTGATGCTAAAAACCGGTCCGATGATTATTATATTGACGGATTTGTAAGTTACCTGCATAACATGACTTCAGAATTGTGTCTGCCGGGACTTAAAAAAGCTGGTGTTAACGGAAAAGACCTGGAAATTATTTGCGATGCAACCGATAATAAAAATAATCCTGTAAAGCTTGAGAAGGATAATCTTATGGAGATACTGAAGAACAGATTTACATAATTTACTACTCTGTGGCCCTCTGTGCCATTATTGAGTTAAGTATGATTTTTAATTATTAAACCTATGAATATGAAAACAAAAAACCTCACAGTCATTATTCTGACATCACTACTGTTGCTTGTTTCACAATATTCTCCGGCACAATTGCCTAAAGAAACTGAAGCCCAGAAAGCGCAGCGGTTGAAGTGGTGGACCGATGCACGATTCGGCATGTTTATCCACTGGGGTCTCTATGCCTTACCTGCACGACATGAATGGGTAAAGAATGCCGAAAGAATGACCAATGACCAGTACCAGAAGTATTTTGATATCTTCAACCCCGACCTGTTCGACCCACACGAATGGGCAAAAATGGCAAAGGCAGCCGGAATGAAATATGTCGTTCTTACAGCAAAACACCATGAAGGTTTTTGCCTTTTTGATTCAAAATACACCGATTATAAATCGACAAATACACCATTCGGGCGCGACATTATTAAAGAATATGTTGAAGCTTTCAGGGCAGAGGGTTTAAAGGTTGGATTTTATTATTCACTTATCGACTGGCATCATCCGGATTATACAATTGACAGGGTACATCCCCAGAGGCAGGAATCAGATTCAGCATATGCCCGTCTTAATAAGGGCCGCGATATGAACAAGTATCGCGAATATATAAAAAATCAGGTCAGGGAGCTTCTTACCAACTATGGAGAGATCAGTATTATCTGGTTTGATTTTTCTTTCCCGGGAAAGAACGGGAAAGGTCATGATGACTGGGATTCAGAGAACCTTCTCAAACTGGCGCGCTCACTGCAACCCGGTATTATAGTTGATGACCGTCTTGATCTCAGGGATGTTGAAGGTGGCTGGGATTTTACCACTCCTGAACAGGTGAAAGTATCAAAATGGCCGGAAGTGAATGGCAAAAGAGTTCCATGGGAGACATGTCAGACATTTTCAGGCTCATGGGGATACTATCGTGATGAAAACACCTGGAAAAGTCCGGCCCAGCTTATCGAACTCCTTATCGAGTCGGTTAGCAAAGGAGGTAATTTATTGTTAAATGTGGGTCCGACAGGACGTGGTGTTTTTGACTATCGGGCACAAGACAGGCTAACAGCAATGGGACAGTGGATGAAATTTAACAATCGTTCCATATATGGTTGCACAGAAGCCCCTCCTGAGTTTAAAGCTCCTGATAATACCCTGCTGACTTATAATCCTGTGACAAAGCGTTTGTATGTACACTTATTGTTCTACCCTATGGGCAGCATGATTTTGCCTGACATGGCTGATAAAGTTAAGTATGTTCAGTTTCTGCATGATGCTTCGGAGATACAGTTCAGTGCGGGCAGGGATGGTAACCGGAATGATTTGACGCTTCAGCTTCCGGTACAGAAACCACCTGTTGAAATCCCGGTGCTTGAGGTGTATCTTAAGTAACCTTTTATTGCATTGTACAATTTGCAGCTTACTTTTACGGTTAAAAGATCTAAATTTGAGACTTAATTGATGTTTTCTGATGGAAATTATACTTTATATAGTTGCAGGACTGTTTGCAGGGGCCTTAATAGCATATCTTGCCACTAAGTCAGGTTTAAAACTTGCTCATCAGCAGGCTATCCTGGCAAAAATGGATGAAATAAATAGCCTTACAAGGGAAAATAGCACTTTACAGGCTAAAGTAGAAGCTCAGGCAAACAGCCTGGAAGAGGTAAGAAAAGCAATGGTGGATACTTTCAAATCGGCTGCGTCGGATGCCCTGTCTCAAAATAATAAACAATTTTTAGATCTTGCCAAAACCCAACTGGAAACCCAGGTTAAAGAGGCTGAAGGTGATCTTGACCAGAGGAAATCTGCTATTGAAGAGATGCTAAAGCCAGTTAAAGATTCCATCGACAGTTATAAAAAGCGAATTGAGGAACTGGAGAAAGGTTCTGAAAAGACATTTGGTCAGGTAACTGAGATGCTCTCAAATATTCAGTTAACAAATGCCAGCCTTCAAAAGGAAACAGGAGCACTGGTAAATGCTTTAAGGAATCCCAGGGTAAGGGGAAAATGGGGCGAGATAGGCTTGAAACGTGTTGTTGAGTTTTCCGGATTGTCTGCTCATTGCGATTTTTTTGAGCAGGTATATACTGAAGGAGACGATGCGGTATTAAAACCCGACATGATAATTAACCTTCCCGGGAACAGCCATGTTGTGGTGGATTCAAAGCTGCCACTTGATGCCTATCTTCAGGCCCTTGAAACTGACGAAGAAAATCCAAGAAATTTACTCTTTGCAAAACATGCAAAAGATCTCAGGGATCATGTTAACAAGTTAAGTAAAAAGCAATATTGGTCTCAGTTTGAGAATACTCCTGATTTTGTTGTTCTTTATATGGAAGTTGAATCCGCTTTAAATGTGGCACTGATGACTGATAAAACTCTGCTTCAGGATGCAATGAATAATAAGATTATTCTGGCAACGCCTACTACTTTGATTGTTATATTAAAATCAGTCGCAATGTCATGGCAACAACATAACATAACCGAAAATGCTTTGCAGATCATGGAAGCCGCAATGGATTTTTATTCCAGGGTAAATGTCTTTGCTGATCATCTCGATAAGGTAGGAGGAGGCTTAAAGACCGCTCTAAAAGGGTATAACGATGCAATTGGTTCCTGGGAGAGCAGGGTGTTGCCTGCAGGGAGAAAGCTGGAACAATTGAAAGCAACTGACAATAAAAATGCACTGCCTGATTTTGAGATAATTGATAAACCGGTAAGGGAATTAAAAAAGCCTGAAGAATAACAACCTGATAACGTTATTATGATCCGATTAAGAAAATCCGAAGATATATTTGCTTTATTGACATTATTGATCTGTACCCTTCTTTTGATTGGTTGTTCCGGAAAAAGGAATAACAAAATTCCAGTGCAGGCGCTGACTAATGAAAAGAACGATTCAAGTTTACTTTTCAATGGAAAAGATCTGGATGGATGGGAAATAACCAATTTCGGGCCCCAGGGACCTGTTTATGTTTCGGGAGGGTCGATAATCCTCGGGATGGGCGAAGGATGTACCGGTATTACCTGGAAGAGGGATTTCCCAAAAGAAGACTATATGGTTACCCTTCAGGCTAAACGGGTTTCAGGCCATGATTTCTTTTGCGGCATGACATTTCCAGTCGGCGACAGCCCCTGCACTCTTATCGTCGGAGGTTGGGGCGGATCAGTTGTAGGCCTGAGCAGCATAAACAAGCTGGATGCTTCTGAGAATGAAACAAAAGTCCTGAAAAACTTTGAAAATGACCGGTGGTATAAAATTTGTCTTATCGTTAAGCCTGATACCATAAAAGCCTCTATTGACAATAATATCCTGATTGACTTTGCAATTGGGAATAACAAGTTATCAATAAGACCGGAAGTACAATTGTCAAAACCTTTTGGAATTGCTTCATGGACCACAACGGCAGCTCTGAAAAATATAAAACTAACAATATTAAAAAACTGAACATATGAAGAAATACTCAATCATCCTTATAATCGCAGTTACATTTATCTCATGCAAAACCCAGCAGTTATATCTTAATGTAGTGGAACCTGCACCTGTGACAATTCCTTCTTATATCAAGAAAGTTGGTGTAATAAACAGAAGTATGCCAACTGATGAGACTAAAGCAATTGATGCAATTGATAAAGTGCTTTCACTGGAAGGGGCTAATCTGGATAAGGAAGGTGCCCTGGAAAGCATTAAGGGCCTCACGGATCAGCTGCTTGACAACAGCAGGTTCACCGAGGTAAAAACATTGAATGACATAGATTTCAGGACTTCTAAACTTGGACTCTTCCCGACTCCGTTATCCTGGGAGATAGTAGACCAGATCTGCAAAGAGAATGGCACCGATGCTCTTTTTTCCCTGGAAAAATATGATACAGATACACATATTTCCTATTCAACCAGAAATGTTAATATAAAAACACCTCTTGGAACCGTGCCCGGCATTGAACATCAGGCCAATATGGAGACGCTTGTTAAAACAGGCTGGAGAATATATGATCCGGTTGATAAAACGCTTCTGGATGAATACATGTACCAGGAGTCAGTAGTATTTACCGGAAAGGGAATCAATCCGTTGCTTGCTGCAGCTGCTCTGACAGGAAGAAAAGATGCGGTAAATCAGGTAAGTTACAAAGCAGGGAAAGGATATGCATTCAGGATTATTCCTTATCAGCTAAGAGTAATGCGTGATTATTATGTAAAGGGAACTGTTAATTTTAAAATTGCCATGAGAAAAGCCCGGATGGGTAAATGGGATGAGGCCGGCGAATTATGGAAGATGGAGACGACTAATCCAAAAAGGAAAGTTGCGGGAAGAGCTGCTTATAATATGGCGATAATCAATGAGATCAATGGTGATCTGGATTCAGCTCTGAAATGGGCTCAGAAATCATATGAAGACTATAATGATAAACTTGCTGTCAGATATGTCAGAATTCTTGAAAACAGAAAATACAAGACTGACGTTTTAAAGGCCCAGGGTCAGGAATAAGAATTTTATTAACTAAGAATTATTGACGATATGAAAAAATTCATTTTACCATTATTTTTGTTTATGGCAATGGACTTAAATGGCCAGAATTATCAGCCAAACTGGGAATCGCTTGACAAACGTCCTGTTCCTCAGTGGTTTGAAGATTCTAAATTCGGGATATTTATTCACTGGGGGGTCTATTCCGTACCCGCCTGGGGACCCACCGGCGATAGTATTGGCGTTTACGATAAATATGCTGAATGGTACTGGAGAAAACTGGATGAGCCAGGTAAAGTTCAGAAATATTTCAAAGATTTTCATTTGAAAACATACGGACCCGGTTTCAGATACCAGGATTTTGCCCCCATGTTTAGAGCTGAACTTTTTGATCCCGACAAATGGGCTGAATTGTTTAAGGAATCAGGAGCAAAGTATGTTGTTCTGACCTCAAAACACCATGAAGGCTTTGCTCTCTGGCCAAGTGCTCAGAGCTGGAACTGGAATAGTGTCGATATTGGACCTCATCGTGATCTTTGCGGTGATCTTTCGACTGCCGTTAAAAACAAAGGCCTTCATATGGGATTTTATTATTCTCTTTATGAATGGTATAATCCTATCTACAATAGTAATTTGGAGGAATATGTCGACCAGCATATGATTCCTCAGATGAAAGATCTTGTTACTCGTTATACTCCGGATATTCTATGGACTGACGGAGAATGGGATCATTCAAGCAAGGAATGGAAAAGCGAAGAATTTCTTGCATGGCTCTATAATGAATCGCCAGTAAAACAGAATGTGGTTGTAAACGACAGGTGGGGAAGCGAGACGAGGAGCAGTCATGGTGGGATATATACAACAGAATACGGACTTGTAGGAGATAAGGAAGGTATTGAAAATCCTGTTCCTCATCCATGGGAAGAATGCAGAGGTATCGGAACATCTTTCGGATATAACCGTACAGAGGGACTTAGCGATTATTCGACTGCCAAACAGCTGGTTAAACTACTGGTATCTACCGTGTCGGCAGGAGGAAACCTTCTGCTCGATATAGGTCCGGCTGCAGATGGTACTATCCCGGTAATTATGCAGCAGCGTCTGATGGAAATAGGCAACTGGCTTAAAACAAATGGTGAGGCAATTTATGGGACACGGCCATTTATCAGAACAAAGAAAGATCAAGCAATAAATCCTGACACAAACAGGAATCTCTTTTTTACTCAGAAAGACAAGGTTCTTTACGTAATCTGTACTGACTGGCCTGTTGGAAATATTCTGTTGAAGGGAGTAAATCTTACCGGGAAAGTTAATGTCAGCCTTTTAGGCACTGACAGGCGGATATCTGTAAAATCTTCGGGAAGAGATTTGACAATCTTAGATCCCGTGCTTACTCCTGACGACTACCAGCCGGCTTATGTTTTCAGGGTTACAGGACTTCTGAAATAAAATTGATGGTTGAAGAAATGGATTAATGGGTTTTATGAAACTTTAACAATACTGTTTGAAGGAGAATCAATCCTTTTTTTAACTTTATAGCCTTTAAAAATTAAATTAACCTGGTATTTTTCGGTAATTGTGGAAATATTCATTCATGTACAGATATAATATTCTTTTTGTATCATTACTGTTTTTCTTATCGTCTTCAGTTTTTTCAGAGAACCGCCCCGTTGATTCAGGCTGCCAAAATGCGTATTTAACTGAACATGATTCCCTGCAGGGCAATCAGATCCTTTACAATGGTAGACTATGGCGAAATTTATATCTGAGAGTACAGGATAATCAATTCCTTTTTTCAAACGACTTTCTGCAGGGATCAGTATCTATGAGCGGGAATGAATTTAAAGGCCTTTATATTAAATATGATATTTATAATGATGAGATACTTGTTCCAGGAAGTAATGGAGCAATATTGCAACTGAACAAGGAAATGGTTGACAGCTTTACTTTCAGATACCAGCTTAAAAATTACAGGTTTGCCAAAATTACAGAGGATAGTGTAAAAGGATTTTTTGGGTATGTAAATATATTATATAAAGGAAAATCTACACTTTATATTAAATATAAAAAAGAGATTGATCTGCTCGCTGTTGATGATAAGTATGATAAATTTTTTCAGATTAACAAAATATATCTTGTCAAGGACGGCATTGTTCATCTCATTAATAACAGGAGGGATTTGTTAAAAAATATGGAGGAACATAAAGCACAGCTCAAAGAATTCATTAAAAAGAATAAAATCATAGTGTCGAAAAAGGATCCGGGTAGTTTTCTTCCTTTAGTCAGGTATTATGATACTTTACGTAACTAGATTCCTTTATATGAAACTTAAGATCCTTATTCCTGTTTTGCTTCTTTTCTTCGCCATAAATATGGAGGCACAGGAAAAATATGCTATTTCCGGAAGTATTAAGGGTCTTACTTTTCAAGAATTTGTAGTAAGAGCTGAGAGTCAGTTGCATGTAAAATTCTTTTATAAGGATGAATGGGTGAAAGACCTCGTGCTAAATGATTATCCCGATTGTTCGGCATTGCCTTGTGTGCTTGATAACCTCTTCACCGGTACGGCACTCTATTATTATATTGACAGATCAGGTAATGTTGTCATTACACAGACTTATGCAGTAAAAATTTCAAATACCCCTGTGGAGAACGAAAGTAAATACATGGCTCCCACTGAGTATGGAGAAGCAGGGGAGAGACAGCTGATAAGCGGCAACTCATTCGTTGAAATAGGCAATCCGGCTGAGAAAAATTTGCCCGGGAATGTTACTCTTTCAGGATATATTATGAATAAAGACACAAAAGACCCCGTGGCCGGAGTAACTGTTTTTGTCAGGAAACTCTCATCCGGGACTATCTCGAATGAATACGGATATTACTCCTTAACCTTATCCAGGGGAATTCATCAGGTTCAGTTTTCGTTTATCGGAATGAAAAATAAGGTGGTGAACCTTAATCTTTATGGAGCTGGCGATTTGAATGTGGAAATGAACAGTGTATTAATTCCACTTAAAGAAACTGTCATTTCAGCCCAGAAAAGCATGACACTTCAGCGATTTGAGGTTGGAGCGGAAAAAATCAATATAACCTCTTTCAAATTATTACCGACTTCCATGGGAGAATCAGATATTATCAAAAACATTCTGCTTATTCCCGGGGTTCAGTCAGTTGGTGAAGGTTCTACAGGGTTCAATGTGAGGGGTGGTTCAGCTGACCAAAACCTGATTCTTCTTTACGGGGCACCTGTTTATAACTCCTCCCATTTTTTCGGATTCTTCTCTGCTGTTAACTCGGACATTATAAAAGATGCCACCTTGTATAAAGGAGGAATACCTTCCAGATATGGCGGCAGGATATCTTCAGTTCTTGATATAGGTACAAGAGATGGCAACCGGCAGCAGTTTGGAGGCAGTGCCGGAATTAGCCCCATTACAACTCATTTTTTAGTGGAGGGACCAATTAAAAAAGACACCTGTACATTTATCCTTTCCGGAAGGACAACCTACTCAAACTATATACTTGGTCTTATTAATGATCCGTCTATAAAAAACAGCAAAGCATCATTTTATGACCTGAATGGAACAATTACATATGACATAAACAAGAATAACAAAATAGATTTCTCATCATATTTCAGTCACGATTCATTCAGGTTCAACTCCGATACTGTATATAGTTATGACAATAATATTTTTTCTTTGAAATGGAGACACTTTTTCAACACCAGGTTCTTCTCATCCATGATATTAAATAACAGCTCATATAATTACAATGTAACGAGTCAGGAAATTGCCACAGAGGCTTTTAGCCTTTCACATAAAATAAACAGTACAGGTCTCAAAGCCGATTTCAACTGGTTTCTTGGAAGGAATGAGATTAATTTTGGTCTCGACATGAATTATTATTCAGTACTGCCCGGCAGTTTTCTTCCTGTAGGTGATTCATCACTTGTGATTCCCAGATCAATTGAAAGAGAAAAGGCATTGGAAGGAGCCATATATATTGATGATAAATTTATTCTGAATGATTTCTTTTCGGTTAACCTTGGGTTTAGAATGTCTGCTTATGCCTCCTTTGGCCCTCAATCGGTAATGATTTATAATCCCGAGTATTCAAAAAGCACCTCAACGATTACCGATACTCTGAACTTTCGCCCGGGAGAAATTACCAGCAAATATGCTGGTCCGGAATTACGTGCCTCATTTAATTTCAGGATATCTGAAAAGAACTCAATTAAGCTCAATTACAATAGAACAAGGCAATACCTTCATCTGCTTTCAAATTCCACATCAATCTCACCAACTGACACGTGGAAACTGTGTGACTATTATCTGAAACCTCAAATAGGTGATCAGGTTGCAGTAGGTTTTTACAGGATGATGTTTGGCAGCAGCTTTGAAATGTCTACGGAGCTTTATTATAAGCAGATAAAAAATATTGTTGATTTTAAGGGAGGCACAGACCTGGTAATGGATGATAACATTGAGAAGGATGTTGTGAAGATGAATGGAAAGGCATACGGGCTGGAACTGGTATTCAGAAAGACAGAGGGAAAAGTCCGTTATAGCCTTGGCTATACCTATGCAAGGACTTTCATAAAAAGCCTTGGTAATTTCAGTGATGAGATTATTAATGAAGGCAAGTGGTTCCCCGCCAATTATGATAAGCCAAATGATTTGGTTGTTACTTTCAATTATCTTTTTTCACGACGTATAAGCTTCTCTGCTAATTATACATATAGCTCCGGCAGGCCAATAACATACCCGGTTGCTACCTATTTTATTAGCGATAAGTTGCTGGTTGACTATTCAGACCGGAATAAGTACAGAATACCTGATTACTCGAGACTTGATGTTTCATTGAGAGTAAGCGGGAATCTAAGGTCACACAGAATAGCTCATCCGAACTGGACATTCTCATGTTATAATCTGCTTGGCAGAGAAAATGTTTATTCCATTTACTTCATGCAGGAAGGCAATCATTTAAACGGATACAAATTATCGGTTTTTGCGAGAGCAATTCCTTCAGTAACTTTTAGTTTTGATTTTTAATCAGGATATGAAAATTATATTTAAGATATTCCTCTTTACACTACTACTGCTTATTACTGGTTGTGTTACGCAGTTTTTCCCTGAAACGACTGAGGACAAGGATATCCTTGTTGTTGAAGGACTAATTACAGACCAGCCAGGAGTAAATACCATAAAATTGTCAACATCAATGCCTCTGGGAAATTCATCTTCTAAAAAACCTATGTCAGGCTGTTTTGTCACTGTTTCCGACGATATTGGCAGTGCTTATATTTTTCATGAAAGCAGCCCCGGAACATACAGCTCTGATCCTGCTGTATTTCAGGGGATTATTGGAAGATCCTATACCTTGCATATAAATTCTGTCGGCACGTCCGGCAATCATATCTACGAAACCTACCCTGTTGAAATGAAAGCAGTTCCACCTATTGACAGCCTTTATTATGATAAAGTTGTTATTGCAAACCCTGATCCATGGACTCCGCTTAAAGAGGGTTGCCAGATTTATTTAAATACCCATGACCACTCTAATGGCTGTCAATTCTACAGGTGGGAATTTACGGAAACGTGGGAAATCCATATTCCCTATCCAATTCCACCTAACAAGGTATGCTGGGTGACTGATAACTCCGATATGATCAATATTAAAAGCACTGCAGCTTTGGAGGAAGACAGGATAAACAGGTACCCGTTAGATTTTATTAGCAATACATCGGACAGGTTGAGATCTAAATACAGCATCCTTGTCAGTCAGTATTCTCTGAATGAGGATGAATATCAATATTGGGAGAAATTACAGAATGTCACTGAGCAGGTTGGCGGACTTTACGACATAATACCGGCGGCTGTTCCAAGTAATGTATCCTGTATTGATGATCCAACCCAGAGAGTGCTTGGTTACTTCAGCGTCTCAGCAAAATCAACCAGGAGGCTATTTGTAAAAGATCGTTTTTCAGGAACAGTTAATCCATATACTGATGATATTTGTGTTTCAGATACTGTTTCCTGGAGCGCGAATATACCAAATCTGAATGTATCTGTCTGGATCATTATGGAGAACCCACCCCCTGCATCGCCATCCTACAAGGTGCTAACAATGATCAAGGGATGCGCAGACTGTACTGTAAGAGGCACCAATATTGAACCTGATTTTTGGAATGATGATAAATAATGAATTTTTGAAGAAAGTATAGCTAATGACAAAAGGGTTAAAACCGGCAATTTCTTTTATTATTTATATTCTGTTTTTGCAGGTTGTAGATGGACAGACACAGTTGACTATGACTGATTATCTCAGTCAAAAATTTGTGCAATACTTTAAAGCAGTGCCAAGAGAAGAAATTTATATTCAAACAGACCGGGAGGAGTACATCTCAGGGGAAAATTTGTGGTTTAATGCATACCTGATTGACAGACAAAGTTTCAAACCTTCTTCAAATAGTAAAATTGTCTATTTTGAATTGCTAAACCCTGAAAATCGTCCTGTGGTGCAAAAACGCATCGGCCTGGACAAAGGCTTTGGTCCGGGAGAAATAAATATTCCGGACACTCTGACTACAGGAACTTATACCATAAGGGCATATACAAGCTGGATGAAAAATTTTCTTCCATATAACTGTTTTATTAAGGATATTAAAATATATAATGCATTAAGCTCAAAAACATTTAAGAAGAAATCGAATTCAAATGATTATAAGGGAAGTGGTGCTGAGCATAATTTACCCTATTTCGCGCCTGGAAGCGGAATATCAGTGAAAACAAATAATAACGGTCCCGATGTTTTGGAAGTTTTCGCAATAACTGACCAAAAATACAGATCCGGGAATAATAATCTGTTATACCTGATTATTCAAACGCATGGAAAGATTGATTATGTGGGTACAGAGCTGCTTTCCGGCGATACCGCAAAGATTAAAGTACCAAAGACCTCACTTTCGCCAGGTATTAATCAGATAACATTTTTTGACCTTAGAGGCGCTCCGGTTTGTGAAAAATATATTTTTACTCCTGTCAGGAAAAATCCGTGGATAACTCTTAATTCTGCTGACAGCATCGGATTAAGGAAAAAGATATCCATTGAAATTGATATGGGGAAAAGAGTGTCATCTTCATCTGATACCGGGCATCTCAGCATCTCAGTTGCCCCTGAGACAAATGTCCCTGTTGTTGGAGATATAGATGATTATCTGATACTTGGTACCGAATATGGGATTCATAAATGGAGTATTTCAAAAAATAAAAAAATAAATGAGATTGATCCTGAAAAAATGGATAGTCTGCTCCTGACACTGCATAGCAACTGGATAGACTGGGGAAAGATAATATCCGGGATAAAGTCGGATTTTAAATTCAAGTTCGAAAATGAAAATCATTTCCTTTGGGGAAAACTTCTTGGCGGAGATAAAAATACACCTTTGGCAAATAAATATATCTTTCTGTCAACCCCTGGTAAAGTAGCTGTTTTCCAATATGCGAAAACTGATGAGGACGGAAATTTCAGCTTTAACCTTCATATCGATGAAGCGGTCAACGAACTTGTGATTCAGCCGGAAGTGGTTGTTAAGGGGCAAAATATTAATATTGAATCATTATTTTTTGATCAGTATTTTAAACCGGGCTATGCAGATTCTTCCGATATTTATGTCCCTTCTTATATATCTGACTGGAGCGCCAGTTATCAGGTGAGGAAAATATACGGTGTTACATCCTCAGGTGACCCTTTACCCCCGATAGCTTCGCCTCTCCACCCGAAAAGATTTTATGGCAGACCCGATGATGAAATAGTAATGGCTGATTATATAAAGCTGCCAGTTATGCAGGAAGTGTTTTTTGAGCTTGTTACCGGGGCTTTTCTAAAAAGTAAAAAATCGGAGTATGAGATTACTATCTCTGATCCTGTTGATAATAAGATTTATGATGTTCCTCCATTACTGATGATCGATGGTGTTATCATTAAGGATCCTGCAGTAATAGCAAATCTTGAACCTGAATTAGTCGAGAAAATAGATGTGGAAAGGGAAAAGTATATGGTTGGCGATTACCTGTTTTATGGGGCAGTGAATATTATCACAAAGGCAGGAGATTTCAGTAACGGAACGCTTCCTGATAATGCTGTAAGATTGCCTTACAGAGTCCTTGATCCTGTCTTATCGTTTGTTTCGCCGGATTATTCATCCAATGAAATGAAAAACAGCCGGATACCTGATTTCAGGACTACACTTTACTGGAACCCGTCAGTTGAACCTGGTAAAGATGGCAAAGCCCGGGTCGAGTTCTGGTCCTCCGATGTTCCATCTGAATACGAAATTGATATCCAGGGCATAGATTCTGACGGCTGTCCTGTTTCACTCAGGAAGACCATTAAGGTAAAGTAGCCTTATTTTAGTAACAATGATTATTTGTAATTCATTAAAAGTCAAATCCTAAAACTTTGCATAATGGTACAGAGCAGGAGGAAGTTTATTGAAACCCTGGCAATTGCGGGAGCATCGTTGCCTTTTGCCACATCCCTGGGGGCTTCTCAAGGGGAAGGCAATGGAAATAAATTGCACGTGAGATTGTTTTCAAAGCCCCTCGATAAATATGATTTTGACTTCATGTGCGAGTGTGTAGAAAAATCAGGTATAGGAGGGTTTGATCTTACTGTTCGTAAAGGAGGTAAGATTGAACCTGAAAATGTCGAAAGGGAACTGCCGGAACTTATTGAAAAAGCTAAGAAGCATAACCTTGCTGTTGATATGATTGTTTCCGATATAACTTCTGCTTCTGATCCTTACACTGAAAATGTTTTGAAAACTGCATCAGCCGCAGGTGTAAAATACTACAGGCTGGGCTGGTTAGACTATTATGATAAGGAAGAAGTATGGAATACAGTACTGAAATATAAAAGTCAATTCAGGGATATTGCAGGACTTAACGGAAAATATGGTATTCACGGAGGGTATCAAAATCATGCGGGTAAATTCATTGGAGCTCCGGTATGGGATCTTCATGAGCTATTGAATGATTTACCTGTTGAATATATTGGCAGCCAGTACGATGTCAGACATGGAATGGTAGAAGGAGCTGATACCTGGATACTGGGAATGCGCCTTATCGCTAAACATATCAAAACACTTGCAGTTAAGGATTTTACCTGGAAGGATGTAAACGGAACCCCCGAAACCATTACAGTACCTTTGGGTGAGGGAATGGTAAGATGGGATCAATACTTCAAGACAGTGAAAGATTATAATATTACCGGACCTATAACTCTCCATGTAGAATATGATCTTTTAAATAAAGAGGAGGAGAAGCTATCTTTTACAGGGCAGCAGGAGATAATTGTAAAGAAACTAAGAAAAGATATGGCTTTCCTCAGTGGTTACCTGCGGAAATATGATCTTGATTAAGTTGCGAAAATCAGCTTCTACAAGAATCTTTGCTTAGCTTCAATAAGCATTTTTTCAGTTGCAGTTGCTCCCGACCTTGTAGCTCCTGCCTCCTTCATTTTCAGCAAATCATCAAGAGTGCGTACTCCCCCGGCACATTTAACCTGCACATTCTGACCTGAATGTTTTCTCATAAGTTTTATGTCCTCAACCGTTGCGCCTGTATAGTTGTAGTCACCGTTTGGTTTTTTGACAAACCCATATCCTGTGGATGTTTTTACAAAATCAGCCCCGGCCTTTGTACATATCTTACAAAGTCTTATTTTACCCTCTGCGCTAGTTATATAGTCAGTTTCGAATATCACCTTTACGATAGCCCTGTTCTGATGACAGGTATTTGTAACAGCTTTAATTTCTTTCTCCACATAATCCCAGTCATCACCCAGTACCTTCCCGATGTTGACCACCATATCTATTTCAACCGCTCCGTCGTTACAGGCCTGTTCAGCCTCAAAGACTTTTACTGCCGTTGAGCTGTTGCCATGAGGGAACCCTATAACACATCCTACTTTAACCTCAGTGCCTCTGAGCTGTTCTACAGCCAGCTTGACTGCATATGGCTTCACGCATACTGAAGCAACATCATATTTTTTTGCAACTTCACACTCTCTCTTTAAATCTGAATCTGTCATTGCAGGATTTAATATCGAATGGTCTATCATTTTTGCAAGTTCCTTTACAGTAGTCATATAATTCTGGTATTAGTCCTACTAATATAAGACAGATAATTTTAGCATCATTGTTTAAGGGAAAATAAAATTTGTATCTTTAGATTATTCTGTGAACGATTGGATGGATCTGACAGTTGTAAAATACAGATATTGAATGATATGAGTTTAATGTTGCAATTTGCTTGGATTACTTGTAATTTAGATTTAAAACATAAAAAGTTAAACTATTATGAACCCTGAAACAAAACTAAATTCTAACCCTAACCAGGTAGTTGTATGGTTATTTTCTGTTCTTCGTATTGTTATAGGATGGCATTTCCTTTACGAAGGTGTGGCAAAGATCATTGCCGGAAACTGGTCTTCAGCAGGGTACCTGGCTGGTTCAAGGTGGATATTTGCGCCACTTTTCCATTCAATGGCTGGTAGTCCGGGGGTAGTTTCTGTCGTTGATTTTATAAATATCTGGGGTATGATCCTTGTTGGACTGGGCCTTATGCTGGGGCTGTTTACCAGGTGGGCAAGTATCGCAGGCGCTGTTATGCTTTTTTTCTATTTTGTTGCATATCCTCCTGTTGCTGGCTATATGGTGAGTGTGCCTGTGGAAGGAAGTTACCTTTGGGTAAACAAGACCCTCATTGAGTTTTTTGTACTGTTGGCATTCTCATTTTTGTCTTACGACTACCAGTTTGGCATAGATAGGCTTTATGGCCGGTGGAAGGATGAAAAGGCTCGCCAGCCTGTCCCCGACATTCCTGCCGGTACAAGGAAAGGTCTGGGAAGAAGGGAGGCTATCAGGGACCTAATATCTTTCCCGGCTCTTGGAGCATTTGCCTATGCGCTATATAAAAAGAAAAGATGGGATAGTTTTGAGGAAAAACTACTGAACATTGAAGGGATGGATGCAAACTCAAGCGCAACCCTGCTGAGCTTTAACTATGCCTCGCTGAATGATCTTAAGGGACAAGTTCCGAAAGGAATAATCAAATACACTGACATTAACGGAAATCCTGCCCAGTTTGAACTCAGCCGTCTTTTTATGGGCGGGAACCTCATTGGTGGATGGGCACATTCCCGCGATCTTATTTATGTATCCAAACTGGTAAAAACTTATCATACAGATGAGAAAGTTATGCAGACCCTTGCTTTGGGAGAAAAATGCGGTATGAATGCCATAATATCCAATCCTCAGATGGGAAGAATATTCCAGAAGTACAAACATGAGTTCCGGGGGAATATTAAATTCATATCTGATTGCGGTATCAATCTCGATTTTCAAAAAGGAATAGCAATGTCACTGGCGGCTGACTGGGACGCACTATATTGTCAGGGAGAAATAACCGATCGCTTTACTAACCCGGCGTGGGATGATCCTAAGAAAAGGACAGTTGATGAGAGAATGGAGCTGATAAGGGAAGGAGTGGAGGAGATACGAAAACATGGAAAACCTGCCGGTATAGGTGCTCACAGGATTGAAGCAATTAAGGCATGTGTTGATCATGGCATCAAACCTGACTTCTGGGTAAAGACCTGTCATAATCATGATTACTGGTCAGCGAAATCGGACCAGGAATGGATGGACAACTACTTCGATTTTGATCCGGAGGAGACAATCAGGTTTATGGCTACTCTTCAGGAGCCATGGATAGCCTTCAAGGTTCTGGCTGCCGGAGCCATAAAACCTGAAGTTGGTCTTAAATATGCTTTTAAAAATGGCGCTGATTTTGTCTGCATGGGAATGTACGATTTTCAGATAGTGGAAGATGTAAATATTGCCCTTGAAATACTCCCGCTGGCAAAAGAAAGGGAGAGACCATGGATGGCATAGAAATTAATTCAGAAATGGAGCTATGAAAAAGATAAATATTATACTGACCCTGATTTTTATAAATCTGATAACTTCAGCGCAGACTTATCCGTTTCAGGATCCAGGTTTAAAAGAAGAGGACCGGATTAATAACCTTATCTCATTGATGACACTTGATGAGAAGATCAATTGTCTGTCCCCAAGGCTTTCCATTCCGCGCCTGGGTATCAAAGGCACACATACTGTTGAAGGTTTGCATGGTCTTGCTTACAGCGGACCGGCTAACTGGGCGGTGAAAGGAGTAAAAGCATCTCCGACAACAACATTTCCCCAGGCAATTGGTCTGGCTGAAATGTGGGATCCTGACCTGTTAAAGCAGGTGGCTGACTGGGAGGCCACTGAAGCACGTTACCTGGCTCAGAATAAAAAATTCGGTATTGCCGGCCTGATTGTTTTTGCCCCTAATGCCGACATGGGAAGAGACATCAGGTGGGGAAGAACAGAAGAATGCTATGGGGAAGATCCATTCCTGACAGGTACATTGGTAACAGCTTTTGTTAAGGGATTGCAGGGTGATAATAAGGTGTATTGGAAGACGGCTTCGCTAATGAAACACTTCCTTGCTAACAGCAACGAGAACAACCGTACTTATAACAGCTCTGATTTTGATGAAAGGTTATTTCGCGAATATTACTCTTATGGATTTTATAAGGGAGTAACGGATGGTGGTTCACAGGCTTTTATGGCTGCATATAATAAATATAACGGCATACCATGTACTGTAAATCCGGTTTTGAGAGAAGTAACCATGAAAGACTGGGGACTAAGAGGGATAATATCTACCGACGGAGGCGCTTTCAAACAACTTGTAACAACCCATGCATATTTTTCATCATTGCCGGTTGCTGCAGCAGAGTGTATTAAAGCAGGCATTACCATGTTCCTCGATGATTACCGGTCATCAGTAAAAGAGGCTATGGCTAAAGGACTTATTGCTGAAAAAGATATCGATGAGGCCATTTATGGTAATCTGAGGGTGCTTCTCAAACTTGGATTGCTTGATAATTCATCGGAAAATCCGTATACGCAGATTGGTGTAACCGATACAATAACTCCCTGGACAAAGCAGGAAGCACGCGATCTTGCCAGGAAGGCAACTGATAAATCAATTGTACTTCTGAAAAATGATAACATGCTTCTTCCGGTTCAGAAAGAAAAAATTAAGTCAGTTGCTGTTATTGGACCCTCGGCTAATTCGGTCATTTCAGACTGGTATTCAGGTACACCTCCGTACAGGATAAGTATTTTGCATGGAATAAAAGATGCCCTGGGAAGCGACATTGTTCTGCGATTTGCGGCAGGTAATAAAGCCGATTCGGCAGTAAATGCCGCAAGACAAAGCGATATTGCCATTGTATGTATAGGAAATGATCCGTTGAGCCACGGTCTTGGCTGGGGACAGAACTATGTTCCAAGCGACGGTCGTGAGGATGTCGACAGACAGGCAATAACAACGGAGCAGGAAGACCTGGTTAAACTGGTAATGGCTGCCAATCCTAAGACTGTCCTTGTAATGGTGTCAAGCTTCCCATATTCTATCAACTGGTCGAAGGAACATGTTCCTGCCATTTTGCATGTAACACAATCGAGCCAGGAGATGGGAAATGCAGTAGCTGATGTGATTTTTGGCAAGGTCAGTCCTGCTGGAAGACTGGTTCAGACATGGATAACTTCCATCGATCAGCTTCCTCCGATCCTCGATTACAATATTCGCCACGGAAGAACATACATGTATGATAAAAACATACCATTATTTCCTTTTGGTTATGGATTGACCTACACTACCTTTAAATATTCTGATTTAAAGACAGATAAAAAGATCCTTAAGAAAGGTGATGTGGTTAATGTCACTTTCAGTCTGATAAATACAGGTAATTACAACAGTGACGATGTTCCGCAGCTTTATGTAAGTTTCCCTGGTTCCAGAGTGGAAGAACCGGCTAAAGCTCTTAAAGGATTTAGAAGAGTTTTTGTGCCAAAAGGAGAAACAGTTGATGTAACTATTCCTTTGAAGGCCGATGATCTGAAATATTGGGATACAAACCTGCATCAGTGGGTGCTGGAACCAGGCAAAGTTAGATTTTTTATCGGCCCTTCATCATCTGAACCGCGACTTCAGGGAGAAATTGAGATTAAATAGACCATCAGAGGATAACCATTCTATGATTTATTTTTATAAGACAGGATAACTCTAATTTAGAATACATGATAAATATCAGCTTTTTATCTCTGTTTTACTATCTGTTATACCTTGTGAAACTATATCAATATATCTAGATAGATGTTTATAAATTACACATCTTTTTAGATTATAGATATTTTATATTCATCCCAAAATGTTCTGTTTGTCAACAATATGTCCACAAATTCTATTAATTTTGCGACAATTTATATATTATTCAGCGTAATTGGTAATAAATTGAAAAACGTTAAGCCGGAATTTAACAGAATCATAATCAAGGTCGGAAGTAATGTTATTACACAGAAGGATGGTTTGCTCAACGAAAGCAGAATTTTAAGGATAGTTGAAGATGCTCTTTCTTATATATCGACGTATGGATCAAAACACAGCGAAGCCATTATTTCCAAAAACATTAACAGGATTGAGTTGTTTAACAAGGTAGTTGATGCTTCTTCGGTTTATTCAAATACTTCTACCGCATTTACAGATGGGGCACAATTTGGATTAGGAGCGGAAATCGGTATTTCAACTCAGAAACTACATGCAAGAGGACCATTGGCATTTGAGGCATTAACTACTTATAAGTGGATAATATAAGGTGATGGACAAATACGTCCATGATCTGAGTAAAAATAAATGAATTATGATATTTGATTTAGAAATGATCAATGCCTTTTATAAGGATCTTTCAGTTAAGATTGCTGAACTTAGAAAAAAACTGGATCATCCCCTGACATTGAGTGAAAAAATTCTGTACAGCCATCTTTATGAAAATCAAAGGGTGAGCTCTTTTAAGCATGGTGTTGATTATGTTGATTTTGCGCCCGACAGGGTTGCTATGCAGGATGCCACTGCTCAGATGGCAATGCTGCAATTTATGATGGCCGGGAAAGACCATACCGCAGTTCCTACCTCCGTTCATTGCGATCATCTTATTCTGGCAAAATCAGGTGCTGAAGAGGACCTGAGATCGGCGGGAGTTACAAATAAAGAGGTTTATGATTTTTTAAGCTCTGCATGTAATAAATACAATATCGGATTCTGGAACCCGGGTGCAGGAATTATTCACCAGATAGTGCTTGAAAACTATGCTTTCCCGGGAGGGATGATGATAGGTACAGATTCCCATACTCCCAATGCAGGTGGCCTGGGAATGATAGCAATCGGAGTTGGTGGTGCGGATGCTGTGGATGTAATGGCTGGAACAGGCTGGGAACTTAAATTTCCAAAGTTGATAGGGATAAAACTTACCGGGAAACTTAACGGGTGGACATCAGCCAAAGACATTATTTTGAAAGTTACCGGATTACTTACCGTAAAAGGAGGAACTGGCAGCATTATTGAATATTTCGGAGAAGGGGCTGAATACCTTTCGTGTACAGGAAAAGGTACTATATGTAATATGGGTGCGGAAACAGGTGCTACCTGCTCAATATTCGCTTTTGATAAATCAATGCACGACTACCTTAAAATAACAGGTAGAGAAGATGTTGCAAAGCTTGCTGAAGCAAACAAAAATAACCTTATATCAGATCCTGAGGTTTATAAATATCCTGAAAAGTATTACGATCAGTTTTTTGAAATAAACCTGTCTGAACTTGAACCCTATATTAACGGACCATTTACTCCTGACCTGGCAACGCCTATTTCCCAAATGAAAGAGGCAGTGAAAAAAAATGGCTGGCCCGAGGATGTTGAAGTAGGATTAATAGGATCATGCACAAACTCTTCTTATGAAGACATTTCAAGGGCTGCTTCTATAGTGCAAAATGCCTTGAATGAGGGCCTTGTAGCAAAGTCTGAATTCAAGATCACTCCCGGTTCAGAACAAATAAGGTCGATTGCTGAGCGGGATGGTTTCCTTGACCTGTTCAGGAAAATAGGAGGTGAAGTATTTGCGAATGCATGTGGCCCCTGTATAGGACAATGGGCACGGAAAGATGCCGAGAGTAAAAAAGTTAATACAATTATTCATTCTTTTAACAGGAATTTCTCAAAGCGTACAGACGGCAATCCAAACACACATGCCTTTGTCGCATCGCCTGAAATTGTTACAGCAATTGCTATTTCCGGAAAACTGACTTTCAATCCCATTACAGATACCCTTGTTAATTCAGAGGGAGTGAAAGTAAAGTTGTCAGAACCGACAGGTATTGATCTTCCACCTCATGGTTTCGGGAACATCGAAAAGGGCTACCAGAAACCATCACTTAAAAAGGGTGATGAAGAGATAAAAATTGCTGATGGCTCAGACCGGCTACAGCTTTTGGTCCCGTTTGAAGAATGGGATGGCCGCGATTTTTTAAACCTTCCTCTGCTGATAAAAGCGAAAGGCAAGTGCACAACAGATCATATTTCGATGGCCGGATTCTGGTTAAAATACCGTGGTCATCTTGGCAATATCTCAGATAATTATATGATTGGCGCTGTGAATTATTTTAATGAACAGACAAATAGTGTGTTAAATCAGCTTACAGGTGAATATGCCCAGGTGCCCGGCGTAGCCAGGGCATATCGTGATTCAGGTAAAGGATCGATTGTAGTGGGAGAAGAAAATTTCGGTGAAGGTTCTTCGCGTGAACATGCCGCTATGGAACCCCGATATCTTGGTGTTAAAGCAGTAATTGTAAAATCTTTTGCAAGAATTCATGAGACAAACCTGAAAAAACAGGGAGTATTGCCGTTGACATTTGTGGACAAGGATGATTATAATAAAGTCAGGGAGAGCGATAAAATCGATATTACAGACCTTAAACACCTAGCACCCGGAAGCAAGATCAGGATTATTCTGCATCATTCTGACGGGAAAAATGAAGAAATTCTTGCACAACATTCCTACAACGAGGCACAGATAGCATGGTTCGAAGCCGGAAGTGCATTAAATATTATCAGAAAATCAAATCAATAAGATGACAGCGGAGAAAATTAAATTAGTAAATGGTAAACTGATTATTCCTGAAAACCCTATAATACCTTTCATTGAAGGAGACGGTACAGGACCTGATATTTGGAGAGCATCGGTTCGTGTATTCGATGCTGCCATTAAGAAAGTCTTTAACGGAGAAAGAAAAGTTACATGGAAAGAAGTGCTTGCCGGTGAAAAAGCATTCAGCAGGACCGGGGAATGGATGCCTGATGAAACATTAGTTGATTTCAGAGAGTACCTTGTAGGGATTAAAGGACCACTGACTACTCCAGTAGGTGAAGGTATGCGTTCTCTGAATGTAGCACTGCGCCAGGAACTGGACCTGTACACATGTTATCGTCCGGTACGCTATTTTAAGGGTGTTCCAAGCCCTGTAAAACATCCTGAAAGAGTTGATATGCATATTTTCAGGGAAAATACCGAGGATATTTATGCCGGTATTGAATTTATGAACGGTTTGCCGGAAACTGAAAAGGTGAGGAGATTTCTGATCGATGACATGGGTATCAGTAAAATAAGGTTCCCGTCTACATCTTCAATAGGGATCAAGCCTGTCTCTGTGGAAGGTACTGAGAGGCTGGTCCGTCAGGCAATCAGGCATGCAATAACAAAAAAGCTGCCATCTGTAACAATTGTTCATAAAGGCAACATTATGAAGTATACCGAGGGTGCTTTTATGAAATGGGGTTATGCCCTTGCTGAAAGAGAATTTGGCAACGATGTGTTTACCTGGTCGCAGCATAAAAAAATAGCTGACAGCCAGGGGGCTGAAGCTGCAGACCTTATGCTTAAAAGGGCCGAGGCCGACGGGAAAGTAATAATTAAGGATGTAATTGCAGATGCCTTCCTCCAGCAGATACTTACACGTCCCGCTGAATATTCAGTTATAGCCACACTAAACCTGAACGGGGACTATATCTCAGACGCACTTGCCGCAATTGTCGGTGGAATCGGAATAGCACCGGGGGCAAATATCAATTTTGAAACCGGCCATGCTATTTTTGAAGCGACACACGGGACAGCACCTAAATATGCTAACCTGGATAAAGTAAACCCTGGCTCTGTAATTCTTTCCGGGGCACTTATGTTCGATTATATAGGCTGGGGGCAGGTTTCTGATGCAATATATAAAGGATTGGAGCTTACAATACAGAGTAAAAAAGTTACCTATGATTTTCACCGACTGATGGAAAATGCAACACTTCTTAAAACATCTGAATTTGCCGATGCTATCATTACTAATCTTTAATTTAAAATATATAATATTTCAATCTTATGGAAGAAAATAATTTCTTTTCCTTACTGGAAAAGTCGGTTTATGATGCATGCCAGATCGACAATGAGTTATTTGACAGTTTTGATGTCAAGCGCGGACTAAGGAATAAAGATGGCACCGGGGTACTGGTAGGTCTGACCAATATCGGTGATGTTGTAGGTTATAAAAAGGAGGATGGGAAAGTGGTTGCAATTCCCGGGAGATTGTTATACAGGGGGATTGATATAGGTAATATTACACATGGATGTCAACGAGAAAATCGTCATGGATTTGATGAAACGGTATTTCTATTATTAACAGGACATTTGCCGAATGAGTCCGAACTTAAGAAATTCTCTGAGCATCTGGCATCATTGAGAGCTCTTCCTGATGATTTTGTGAAAGACATGATTTTGTCGATGAAAGGGAAAAATGTTCTTAATATTCTTGCCAGGTCGGTCCTTGGTTTGTATATTCTTGATGAACATCCTGATGATATCTCGCTTGACAATATGATTAAACAGTCGTTGAATATTATTGCCAAATTTCCTACCATAGTAGCATATTCCTACCAGGCATTGGGACATTTATACAAAGGTATGACTTTGTCGATACGTCATCCTCAGCCTGATATGACTACAGCTGAAAACTTCCTTTATATGGTAAAGGGCGACTGTGACGGCTTTTCAAAACTTGAGGCTGATCTGCTCGATCTTCTGCTTATACTTCATGCTGAACATGGTGGAGGGAATAACTCTACCTTTACCATGAGAGTAACCAGTTCTTCTGAAACTGATATTTATTCTTCAGTTACATCTGCAATAGGATCACTAAAAGGACCTTTGCACGGAGGGGCCAATGTGAGAGTGCTGGAAATGATGGAAGATATGAAGGTTCATGTTAAAGATTGGTCAAGCGAGAAAGAGGTGACTGAGCACTTACTTAAGATACTCAATAAGAAGGCAAATGATTTTTCGGGGAAGATATACGGAATAGGACATGCCGTTTATACGATATCTGATCCGAGAGCTGGCATCCTAAAAGAAAAAGCCAGAGAACTTGCGATAGAAAAAGGACGTCTGGACGAATTTGAACTTTATTCACTGGTCGAAAGACTTACACCCGAAGTATTCAGAATATTCAAGGGAGAAAAATCAACCAAGGTGTTGTGTATAAATGTTGATTTCTACTCAGGTTTTGTGTATGCCTGTCTCGACATTCCAAGGGAGCTTTATACCCCTCTCTTTGCAGTTGCAAGAGTTTCCGGGTGGTGTACTCACCGTATAGAAGAATTAACCTTCTCAGCCAAAAGGATAATCAGGCCGGCTTTTAAAAATGTGTTTGGTAAACATGAATATATCCCATTAAATAAAAGATAAAAAAAATACAGCTATGAATGAAAATACCATTGAATATGATGTTCTTATTGTTGGAGGAGGAGCTGTAGGGACAGCTTTACTTTATTCTTTAAGTAAATATTCGAATGTCAAAAGAATTGGTTTGATAGAAAAATATTCTGATCTGGGAACGGTGAACTGCAACCCTGTCAACAATAGCCATACCCTTCACTTCGGCGATATTGAAACTAATTATTCTTTTGAGAAGGCCAAAAACGTTAAACGGAATGCCGACATGTTGATGAAATACCTGGAAGCTGAAAAGAAGACAAACAGCGGCCTTATGCTATTCCGCAAATATACGAAAATGGTTCTGGGAGTCGGGAAAAAACAGGTTGAAGATTTAAGAACCAGGTTTCTTTCGTTTTCACAATTATTTCCTAAATTAAGGGTTATTGAAAAGGATGAAATAGCTAAACTTGAACCAAAAGTTGTTGAGGGAAGAGATCCTGACCAGGAAATTGTTGCATTAGCCACGGAAGATGGATATGCTGTCGATTTCAAATTGCTCTGTCAGTCATTCGTTAATTGTTCGAAGAAAGAAAATCCTGAGATAAAAATCCATCTGGATACAAAACTTTTAAAAATTGCAAAAGACGGTGAGAAATATTATGTTAAAACTAACAAAGGTAACTTCTCAGCCAAAGTAATTGTAGTTTCCGCAGGAGGTCATAGTCTGATGATAGCCAAATCACTTGGCTATGGAAAAAATCTTTCAATTCTTTCGGTGGCAGGAAGCTACTATACTGCACCAAAAATACTGAACGGGAAAGTATATACCATACAGATGCCAAAGCTTCCTTTTGCAGCCATTCATGGTGATCCGGAAGTACGAGATCCGGATATAACCAGATTTGGGCCTACTGCCAAACCGATATTTCTGCTTGAGCGTTTTAATGGAAAAACTTTCTTTGATTACTGGAAGACTTTCGGATTTGGACTAAGTCCGGTAATTAGTTTATTTAAGATTCTTTTTGACAAAATCCTTTTTAATTACATCTTTATAAATTTCTTTTATGACTGGCCATTTATCGGGAAACGCTTGTTTATTAAAGAAATAAGAAAGATAGTGCCCAACATTCAATTGAATGAATTGAAGTATGTTAAAAGAGCAAAGGGAAGAGTGGGAGGTGCAAGACCGCAGATAGTAAACAATACTACCAGAAAGCTTGAGCTTGGAGAGGCAAAACTGGTTGGTGATAAAATAATATTCAACATCACTCCATCTCCCGGAGCTTCTACATGTTTGGGGAATGCATATAAAGATATTACTAAGGTTATTGAGTTTTTAGGCGATAATTTTACATTCGATAAAGAAGCATTTGAAAAAGATTTAACATAGATTAAGTATGTAATAATTTTATAATGGCTAATACTATCAAAACGATAAGATCGCGGTTTTCCGGGAATTATTTACCGAGCAAAACTGCAGTAGGTGAGTTTATTCTAAGGATTGCGGTCAGTCTTTTCCCCGTTACAGAGGCGGGTGGTTACAAGCCTTCAGGAATTAGAAAACTACGAACCAAATTTATTGATTTGCTTTATCCGATTAGAAACAAGCTGCCTGATAAACCCGGAGTAATTGCAGACAAATTTTTCAATGAATTATGTTTCATTGAAGAAAAACTTCTTATGGATGCTGCGTTTATCGCACTGAATGATCCGGCCTCCTCAGGCATTGATGAAGTCATAATGGCTTATCCGGGTTTTTTTGCTATCCTGGTATACAGGTTGGCTCATTGTTTATCATGTCATACTGTTCCTGTCGTACCAAGAATTATGACGGAGTATGCTCATTCGTTAACAGGTATAGATATCCATCCGGGGGCCAATATCGGATCAGAATTTTGCATCGACCATGGTACAGGCATAGTAATTGGAGAGACTACTAACATTGGAAGAAGGGTTAAAATTTATCAGGGTGTAACATTAGGTGCACTTAGTGTTAGTAAATCAATGGCTTCTAAAAAAAGACATCCCACAATTGAGGATGACGTTGTTATATATGCGGGAGCTACAATCCTTGGCGGAGAAACTGTTGTAGGTCATGATAGTGTGATTGGAGGGAATGTGTGGCTTACCCAGAGTGTCCCCCCATATTCACTGGTCTATCATGAATACAAGTCTACTATAAGGGAAAGAGGTGATAAACACAAAGTATAAAAATAGTATCATTATGAAATATAAAAATATTTTGGAATCAGTTGGCAAAACGCCACATATTAGAATTTCTAAACTTTTTCCTGATCTTGAGGTCTGGATAAAAGATGAAAGAAGGAATCCTGGCGGGAGCATCAAAGACAGAATTTCGCTGGCAATGGTGGAAGATGCTGAGCAGAAGGGAAAGCTCAATAAAGATGGTGTTATTATTGAACCTACTTCAGGGAATACAGGTATTGGGCTGGCAATGACCGGCGCCTCAAAAGGTTACCGTGTGATACTGGTTATGCCTGAATCGATGAGTATGGAGCGGAGGAACCTGCTGTATGCCTATGGTGCGGAACTTGTTTTAACTCCCAAAGCTCTTGGCATGAAAGGTGCAATTGAAAAGGCCAGGGAATTGGTTGAAGCAACTCCCGGAGCATGGATACCAATGCAATTTGAAAACCCGGCAAATCCAATGATTCATGAGAAGACAACTGCAAAGGAAATTGTTTCTGATTTTCCTGAAGGATTTGACTACTTAATTACAGGTGTTGGCACCGGCGGACATATAAGCGGTGTTGGGAAAGTACTTAAAGCCAACTTCCCGCTTATTAAAATATTTGCTGTTGAACCTGCTGATTCTCCCGTCCTGAGCGGTGGCGCTCCCGGGCCACACCCCATCCAGGGTATCGGCGCAGGCTTTATCCCCGATACCTACTCAAGAGGTATTGTTGACAAAATAATAAAAGTTTCCGGACCCGAAGCCTTTAAAATGGCAAAAGCTGCAGCGCAGAAAGAAGGCCTGCTGGTGGGTATCTCTACGGGAGCATCCCTTGCTGCTATAAAATCACTTGAACAGGAGATGCCTCGAAACAGCAAGATACTAACATTTGCTTATGATACAGGTGAACGCTACCTGAGCATCGAGGGTTTGTGGCGCTAGGTACCAGCATATACCAGCAGCGCAAGCCCGGCCAGGTAGGCAATGAACATCAGGAAAACCAGATTGTTGACTGATTTTGTAGCTCCTTTAAACTCTTTCCAGATAAAAACGCCCCATAAGGCAGCTATAAGCGTAGCACCCTGTCCCAATCCATATGAGATGGCAAATCCCGCTTTCCCCGATGCAATAATGCTCATCGACATTCCGATGTTCCATATAACACCTCCCAGAACACCGGTCAGGTGAACACCAAAACTGCCCTTTGCATAATCCTTGAACGATAATGGCTCACCCTCGAATGGCTTTTTCATTATGAAGTAATTGAACAGGAGATTACTTACCAGTACTCCTAATGCAAAAAAGAATATTGCTGCATAAGGAGTCAGCTTTCCTGCTTCCGGATGTTCAAAACCTGAGGCCATCGAACTGGCTACAAACCGATAAAAAAGGGCCATCAGAACTCCGGCAGCTATAGACAGAATAATACCTTTTTTTGACACCTTTTGAAGTGTGACACTATGTTTTTTATAAGCCATGGCATCAAGTAGTATAGCAGCGACTATAAATCCCACACCAAGAAATAATAATACCGGATTTCCTTTAGGTACAGCTATATAGTTGATAATAACACCGAGAGCAAGGGCTATCCCAACCCCGACAGGAAACGCCACTGCCATTCCTGCTATAGCCATAGCAGCAACCAGTAATATGTTGGATGCATTAAAAATTATACCGCCCAGCATGGCATTCTGTATATTGTGAGGTGAAGCCTGGCGTATATCCTCCACAAAGCTCCTGCCGCTTGATCCGTTGCTGCCAAGCGTAAATCCCAGAAGAATAGAAAACAGTAGAATGCCCAATACATAATCCCAGTAAAAAAGTTCAAACCGCCAGGATTTACCTGCCAGTTTCTGAGTGTTTCCCCAAGATCCCCAGCAGAGCATTGTAACAACGCATAGGATTATGGCCAGCGAATAACTTTGTGGTATGAACATGATACAAAAGATAAAAGATAAAGGTTAAAAGATAAAAGTTGGTCCCAATGATCCCCTCCCTCGCCTTCGCGTAGCCGCTTCGGCGAAGCAAGGCTGGGAGGGGCAGGGGTGGGTTTTAAAATCATTTCTCAAAGGAGAATTTCCAGGTTTCATTTTTCTTCCTGGCTGTTTTGAATATAATTGCCTGCGTTATATAAACACGGGTTCCTGCCGATTCAGGTCGTTTCTCCCCTTTAACCACAAGCCTTATTTTATGGTCACCCGGCTGCAGATCCAATACATGCCAGATACTTTCAGTATGTTGCTGGTTAGCAAAGTCATAGTAAGTATCGATGGTGCGGTTCAGAGCTCCGTCAACATAAACATCTGCTTTCCCACCGTCTTTGAACCAGTTGCCAGTTAATGAGATTCCGGTTCCCGTGAAAGAAATATCAAGCTCATCGCCGGCTTTTTCAGCAAACATCGATTGTTTATACATCTTTTTGTCATCACCGGTCACTTCATAGGTACTCCATTTTCCTTTGAACGACCAGGCTTTTTTGTCGAATATTGATATATTCTTATCAAAAACAACATCAGGAAATGAAACTTCAAGTTGAGGTGCAACAGGTACCTGTGTTTTAATAAGTATTTTATTATCAGTAAGTTTTCCGCCATCTTTCAATATAAGGTCTGTTGCATATTTATAGGTACTGCTTACAGCTGAATTAAAGGAATAGCTTGTATTGATGAAAACAGAATCACCAATTGCCGATACTCCTTCCTGCATGTTTAAGGGGAGACCCTTGAACCCTTTTATTACGCCCAGTACAGCCATGGCATTTGACGGATTGCAATCTGAATCCTGCCCGCAACGGGTGGTTATCTCAAGAGTTTTTACAGGATCGCCTTCTCCGTAAAGCAAACCCAGAACTATGAAAGCTCCGTTGAATTTGGCATCGATGTTAAAGGCGGAACCGGCACCACAGATATCCACATCACCCCATTTATCCTCGAGTTCTTTCCAGGCTGCTTTCCAGTCATCAGGGTAATGCTGGTGCAATTTTATTACATCTTTGATAATTTTGTAGTAGTCACTCCCTGACGGAATCGATAACAGGGCCTTGTCAATGATGCCGGGTATATCGGAATCAAAATAGGCTTCCGCGTAAAGCGCTGAAACAAAAATCCCTCCATATACTCCGTCGCCATAATTCATTATATGACCTATTTTTTCTGCAATGGCTGTAGCTGTCTGAGGCATTCCCGGACACATAAATCCTATATAATCTGCTTCAATCTGGAAATCAATATCATCAGCATGAATATTATATTCCGGATTTCCTGATTGTGGCGCAAATATGCTATCGTAATAGTTCTTTCTGGCCTGCATGTTGGCATGCCAGAGAGGATAGCCGGCTTTTGCGAACATCTCCTGGAATTTTTTAGCAGGTGCATCCATACCATATTTATCCATTGACATCAAAAAAGTAAGCTGGACATATATATCATCCTGCCATATGCTTCCTTTTACATCAGCTGGTTTCCATTTAATCGAATCGCTGTACAATTTGCCCTGTGCCCTGAATTCAGTAGGAGCTCCATAAGTTACACCAATCATCTTGCCGGCCCATCCTCCGGCAATTTTATCTTTCAGAACCTCAGGCTTGATTGACCTGAATTTAACCGGTACATGCATCATCCTGTCTTCTATGAATCTGCTCATCTGATCAACCGGCATTTTCTGAACCACATATTCCTGCTTTCCTTCGGGATTATTCTCCCAGCTGTTACTCCCGTCAGGATTAACAATTATTTTTCCCCTCACCGTATCAAAAAACCCATCAGTGCCATAAACCCCTATGAGGACTGCAGTCTCATCCCAGCTCATTCTTCCGTTTTTATCCTCTTCTGACAGAGGAATGCTTATTCTGAAAACGTCTTTTACAGGACTATTAATTACCGGAGAATTTATTAATCGTAATCCTGTATGTATTTCCCATCCTATTTCGAATCCCGTAAAAATAATCTGTCCGGGCCAGTTTTCATATACATACCTTGAAGAGGTCGAATCCATATAAATATTAAATTCCTTTCCTTCAGGAAATTTCCCGGCCATCGACACCAGCAACTTAACCTTTTTAGTGATAAGATCCAGCCCGTTGAGGGGACTGACATTATCGGCCTGCGATTTAAGCAGATTAGCAATATTTGTAAGGAAGCCGACTGTAACTATTGTCACACTATTGTCAGGCTGACTACTGAGAATCTTCCGATAAATATTTACTGCATCAGGCGCATCGTCAGTCGATTTAATTATATGAGGATATTTTGCCACAATTGAATCGGCCCAGTGCTGTGATGAACCCAGGCTGACTCCATCTGTTTTAGGGGCGCCAATAGCCAAACCTGGTCGCCTGAAATAGGTATTGATTACATCAATTGACGGAGCAACAAGTTCGTTCTTGTTCGATGCTATCGTGGCAAGAATATCAACTTTCCCACTGTCGGCCATTGCATGAAGGAATGCCAGGGCTCCAACATCATCATAATCCGGACCAAGATCGGAATCGAAAATGATCTTAACCGGTTCAGGCTTTTTGTTGCCAGTTTCACTTGAGCAACCATGAATTAATATCACAGTCAGGATAAGAAAGGTCAGGAGGTTTTTCATTGTTTATTGATTTTTTTGGTAATGTCATTATGTAGGGACGTTGCATGCAACGTCCCTACGTTACGGTTTTATGATAAGATTTCATTCCTGTACGGTGCTGAAGCCTGTGCTCCCATGCGTGTTACTGAGATGGCAGATGCCTTGTTGGCAAAAATAACAGCCTCTTCCAGTTCTTTTCCTTCAGACAGTGCCACAGCAAGAGCCCCGTTAAACACATCACCGGCAGCTGTTGTGTCAATAGCTTTCGTTGGAATAACAGGAACCATTTTCGAAACTGCCCCGGTTGAGATATACGCACCTGATGATCCCATTGTTATTACAACATTTTTAACGCCTTTTTGGTGCAACTCGTCAGATGCCTTTTGAGCAGATAATGAATTAGTTACTTTAATTCCGGTCAGCAATTCAGCTTCTGTTTCATTTGGTGTTAAAATATATATGCAACTCAGAAGATCATTGGAAAGAGGTCCTGCTGGCGCAGGGTTCAGTATAACCCTGCTATTTTTCAACAAAGCCTTTTGTGCCACAAATTCAACGGTACTTACAGGAATCTCAAGCTGCATGAGGTATATGACGTCCTCTTTATTATCAAATACTCCTTCTTTGATGTCATATGCCGAAAGTGTGCCGTTTGAACCGGGAGCTACCACAATACTGTTTTCCCCGTTGTCATCAACTATTATTAGTGCAACACCTGATGGGTTCATCGGATCGTTTATAATATACCTCGTGTCAATATTCTCATTGCCAAACAGGTCTATAGCCTCAGAACCAAGCATATCATTTCCGATCTTTGTTACCAATGTTACATCTCCCCCAAGTCTTGCAGCTGCGACTGCCTGGTTAGCTCCTTTGCCTCCGGGATTCATAAGAAATGTACCTCCTAATATGGTTTCTCCCGGTGCAGGCAGTTTTTTAGACTTTATAACCATATCGGTATTGGAACTGCCGATTACAATTATTCTGCTCATTTTATGCCGTATTATTGAAATACTCTAACATAATCCACGAACATCCTTTCAGGAAACATGGTTGTATTATCAGGCGAACCGGGCCAGTTGCCTCCTACTGCTACATTGAATATAAAAAACTGATCGGCATTAAAAGGATAATCGTAAGCACCAACATCAGATGCCGAGGTCTCGAGGAATAACTGGTCATCTACATACGACGAAATATTATCCAGTTTCCATATAATACTGAATACATGAAACTCATCTGAAAAATCTCCGGATGACAATTCATAACTTGATCCTTTTGACCTATGACTGGTGGAGGAACCCCAGTGCATGGTGCCATATGCAATCGATGGAGTGGTCCCAATAAGTTCCATAATGTCTATCTCTCCACATGCCGGCCACCCAGCCGTGTTAATATTCGTTCCTAGCATCCATAATGCCGGCCAAAAACCTTTTCCTACAGGTAATTTTGCTCTTATGTCAATACGTCCGAATTTGAAAACTTTTTTGTTCTGGGTAGTCATTCTCCCGGATGTATACTTTGAGTTACCCAGGTCCTCTCTCCTGGCTTCGATTATTAAATTACCAGAGGAAACAAATGTGTTCTTCTTACTATTAGTATAATATTCCAGTTCATTATTTCCCCATCCTCCACTACCAGTTCCTAATTCCTGGTTCCAGGCACTCAGATCGAGAGTATTTCCTGAAAACTCATCACTCCATACAAGCGTATAACCGGGATATGTTAGAGGAGTAGTATATCCTGTGTTGTCTGTTGGCAGATATGTTCCATCTTGAGTAATTATTGTACCTGTTGCTGTAGAAGTGCCTATAGTGCAAAGTTTTGGGTTGCTTAACTGAATGGTGAACTGCAGGTTGGGTTGTCTCAGATTGGTTGGATCTCCGGTAATCTGAACATTAATGGATGCCCTTGTCTGGTTTGCCGGAACTGTAATGGTCCCTGAAGATGCCACATAGTCATCAGGAGCTGTTGCTGTCCCATCCACTAATGTATAATCTACCGATACACCGTTATTAACCGTTTTATCAAGGTTTATATTAAATATCATCGTTGATTCCGTGGTAATTCTGACCTGTGAAACATCTACAATGGAAATAACGGGTTCGGGGTTGTTCCCTTTACTGCAGGCGGAGAACAACATTAAAGCCACATAAAAAGGGGAGATCATTGTTTTAATAATTGTTTCCATTTTAAGGATATTAACGATCTTAAATTTAAGAACAGGGTTTCATTAAACAAAGTTAGTGAAAACGAATATCATAATTATTTTTATATTTTCGTATATTATTATTCTGATGTAAAATAATTTCAGCCAAAACAACCTGACATACCTCAATCAGTGATGAAAAACAAGTTATTCAGGGGGATATTAATTCTTTCTTTATTGTGTTGTGCCGGTTCCGGAATTTCTTATTTAGCCGGAATATCAACTTTTACAGGTCCTTTACTCATAGCAGGATTAATTGCGCTTGCCCTTGGAGTAAGAGGCTTTCAGAAAACCAGGGGTTTTTCCTATACACTTTGGATCTTTACAGCTGTTGCTACATCAATGTTTTATCCCCAGTATTTCATTTCAGTTGGTGATTTTCAATTTAAAAAGCTAATTGTCCCTCTATTACAGATTATTATGTTTGGTATGGGTTCCCAGATGAGCTTCAATGATTTTGCGGGAGTAATTAAAATGCCTAAAGGAGTATTTATCGGTGTCTTTTCTCATTATATGATTATGCCTCTGGTAGGTTTCGGGATAGCCAGAATTTTTAATTTTCCACCTGAAATTGCCGCAGGCATAATTCTGATTGGTTGTGTCCCAAGCGGACTTGCATCAAACGTGATGTCATTCCTTGCAAAAGCAAACCTTGCACTGGCTGTTACAATAGGAGCAATTTCAACTCTTTTATCTCCCTTAGTGACGCCGTTGTTGATGAAATGGCTTGGTGGCCAGTATATTGAAGTTGATTTCTGGAGTATGATGCTCGATATCCTGAATATGATCATTTTACCTGTTGTTGCTGGTTTCATTTTCAATCTTTTTTCAAAAGGGAAAGAAAGAAGGAAATCAATTTTTATTCAGCTTCTTGCATACCTGGTCATTATAATGCTTACAAATCTTGTATTCATGAAATCGAAAAATGCAGATCTCTCCGGATTCATTATTCAATTTTTCAAATCGACAGGCTGGTTCTTTATTCTCCCGATGGTGGGATCAATAATCATATCAAAGTTTGTCAAAGGCGACAGTAAGTTTATGGAGAAAATACTTTCATTGATTTCGATGGTTGGAATAGCTGTTATAGTAACAATAATAACTGCCTCAGGCCGCGACAGCCTGTTGGAGGTCGGCGCGCTGCTGATTGTAACGAGCCTCCTGCATAACCTTACCGGCTATACACTTGGTTACTGGCTTTCGTGGCTGGCAGGCATGCCGGAGAAAGACAGACGTACAATTGCTTTTGAGGTAGGCATGCAAAATGGTGGATTGGCTTCAGGGCTGGCTTTGCAGATGGGCAAGATTGCGACTGTAGGATTAGCCCCTGCAATATTCGGACCTTTAATGAATGTTACCGGCTCAGTCCTTGCAAATTTCTGGCGTGGAAAACCTGTAGCGGAAGATATACCGGATTAGGTATTTCTCGGAGGCTGGCTTCTTGCTCCTGCTGGCGACTGAGCTGTAAGAATAGAATAATTAAATTGATTAAAAATAACTATATATGAAAAATTTAAAGAGTTTTTTCCAAATTTTTTTGAGTGCACTAATAATGGTTACATTATGCAGGTGCACCCAAAACGGAAATCTATCTTCAGGCTTTGAGTCACACGGTGGTTCCAGGCAAATTCCCCATCTTGAAAAACAGGGTACAGCTACCAGGCTTATTGTTGAAGGGAAGCCATTCCTTATGCTTTCAGGGGAATTGCATAATTCCACATGCGGAGGTTTTACTTATATGGAGCCGGTATGGAAAGCGCTGGCGAAAAAGAATCTGAACTCCGTTATTGCCACGGTTTCCTGGGAACTTATTGAACCTGAAAAAGGAAAATTTGATTTTGCCCTGGTCGACAGCATAATAACAGGTGCCAGAAAAGCAGATCTGAAGTTGGGATTAATTTGGTTCGCCAGTTGGAAAAACGCCGGATCTACATATATGCCATCATGGGTGAAGAAGGATTATGAAAAATATCCAAGAGTAAAAGATGAGCAGGGAAAATCGCTGGAGATTTTATCGACATTTGGTAATGCCTCATGTGAAGCCGATGCAAAAGCATTTGCAGCACTAATGCGGCATATTAAAAAGGTAGATGCCAAACAGCAGACGGTTGTTTTAATGCAGGTTGAGAATGAAATGGGTATATTGGATAATATTGGCAATACACCGGGAAATGCACGAAGAGATTTCAGCGATCCGGCCAATATAGCTTATTACAGTCAGGTACCTAAGGAATTGATGGATTATCTTGTTGCCCATAAAGAGGACCTGTTTCCTGAATTATATAATGTTTGGAAAACGAATGGATTTAAAACCACCGGATCGTGGGAAGAGATCTTTGGAAAAAGTGAATTCAGACCTGATAAAGAAGACTGGCAATTTTATTCCTTTTATACTGAAGAACTTTTTATGGCATGGAATTATGCCAGATATGTTGAAAAAATTGCATCAGAAGGGAAAAGTAAATATCCTCTCCCCATGTATGTAAATGCCTGGTTAAAACAACCTTTCAGTTATTGGCCGGGGAGGTATCCTTCAGGTGGTCCTTTACCCCAGGTTATTGATATTTGGCGTGCTGCTGCTCCATCAATAGATTTTATTTCTCCGGATATTTATACGGATGAATTTGTGTGGGTGTGCCGGGAATATACAAGAAGCGGTAATCCTTTATTTATACCAGAGACAAGAGGAGGTCAGCTTGGTGCAGCCAGGGTATTTTACGTTCTTGGGGAATACAGTGCCGGATGTTTCGCACCGTTCGGGATTGATGGAGAGATTAATATGGTAAATGATCCGTTGGATGAAAGTTATAAAATTCTGCAGGACATGTCATCTTTTATTCTTGAAAACCAGGGCAAAGGGACTATGAAAGGAATCCTGGTTGATACAATTTCCCCGGAACAGGAGTTCGAATTGGGAGACTATTTCATAAAGGCTGACCTGGCCTCTGGCAGAAAGACAGGTACAGCAGGAGGGCTTATTGTGAGAACAGGCCAGGATGAATACATTGTTGCCGGGAAAGGCCTCGATGTTTTCTTTATACCTAAGGATGATTCAATGCGAATAGGAATTGATGCAGTGGACGAAGGAACATTTAAAGACGGAAATTGGATACCGGAAAGAAGATTAAATGGTGATGAGACTCATGCAAGCACATGGTCGGGAACAGGCGTTAAGCTTCCGGCCGGTAAGACAAGCATTCAGAAAGTATCACTATATCATTACAAATGATTCTGCAATTCTGATTTTGAGGACTTTTTCGAACTAACTCCAGAGTCTGTCATGAGAACGTTTTTCGTCCCATTCAGGAGTCGGTTCAAAGTATCCGCCTGATTTAGGATGAAGATGTTTCTTAACCTCTTCATCATTCAATTCGATACCTAATCCCGGAGCATCGAGGGGCACATTTGCAAATCCTTTGGTGATCAGTTGTCTGCCGTCAGTTGTTTTGACCAGGCCTTCCCACCATGGTACATCTATGTTATGATGCTCGCACGCCAGAAAGTTTTGTGTTGCTGCGGCGCAATGTACATCAGCCATGAAAGAAACAGGTGTGCCGGCCTGGTGTATTGCCATTGCAACACCTTGTTCTTCAGCGTAGTCGCCAATTTTTTTAGTCTCCAATATACCCCCTGCAGTTGCTAAATCTGGCTGGACAATGTCGACTGCATGGGTATCGATCAGGGGCTTAAAATAATTCAGCAGGTAGATGTCCTCCCCCGTAAGCATTGGTGTTTCCAGTGCATCAGACAGTGTTTTCCACTGGTCTGTAAGTTCCCACGAAACAATATCTTCCATCCATGCCAGCCGGTATTTATCAAGGGCTTTACCCAGCCGAATTCCGTTATTCAGGTCAAAATGACCAAAGTGATCTGTAGAAAGAGGAATATCGTATCCAACCATATCGCGTACATTTTCAACTATTTTACACAGTTCATCCAGCCCTTTATCTGTTATTTGAATCTGCGTGAAGGGGTGTAAGGTGTTCTGATATGACATGTAATTACCCTGCCATTGATTAAGCTGGCCATTCTTCTGCCAGTAACTCTGATTTACCAGGGTACCCTGGATGTCCATTAATTCATTAATGGATAAATCCATCTTAAGCCAGGTATAGCCCTGATCCTCAGTACGGTATTTTATAAGTTTCCTTTGTTCTTCCGGTGATTTTGCTTCAGGTGTATCAGCATATAACCTGATCTTATCCCTGTATCTTCCTCCCAGCATTTGCCACACCGGCACGCCGTAAGCTTTTCCGCATAGATCCCACATGGCCATTTCCACTCCGCTTACGCCACCTCCCTGACGGCTCTGACCTCCAAATTGTTTTAAAATCTTAAAAATCATTTCCACATTGCAGGGATTCAGCCCAAGTATCCGGCTCTTCAGCATGAGTGCATATCGCGGGTCAGCGCCATCTCTTACTTCTCCAAGTCCGTATATTCCCTGGTTAGTGTCAATACGAATGATAGCCGTGCCTCCCAGAACTGTTGTTAATGCATATCGCATATCGGTAATCTTCAGGTCGGAAGGACTGGAAGATCGCTGTACTTTTGAGGTTGCGTGAGCTAGGGTGTCTTCTATCGACAGCTTCATAAATCCTCCTAATGCTATTCCACCAAGAGCTGCCTTTTTAAGAAAACTTCTCCGTCCGTTTGAAAAAGCGGTACCGGTAATTTCTTCCTCTGATCTTTCAGCACCTTTTGATTCCCTGAGATTATTCTTTTCAGTTATTTGTTTCAATATATTTTTCATTTTTCAGATAATTTAAAAGATGTGATCGTCCGTTAGTAGTTTCTTTCTTTCAGGTAGTTATCAAGCTCTTCTTTTGTCATTGGCAGCTTGCCGGGATAATTTTTCAACCAATCGAGGAAGTCTTTTTTGATCTCTTCACTCCATTGACTGTCTATCTGACCGGCAAGGTATTTCTTTTCTTTCAGACGCTGGTGACCAAATTCATCGCGGAGGGCTGTTACTTCAGATGTCAGTACAAGATCTTCAACAAGATAAGCCGGAATAAAAATAACCCCATATTTTTTTGCCAGAACCACGTCGCCGGGTAGCACTGTAGCTCTTCCAATACGGATAGGCGCATTAATTGAAGTCAGCATCATCTGCTGAATATACGAAGGGTCGGAGCCTTTTATCCAGCCGTTGAATCCCTTTATATCTTCAAGTCCTTCCTGGTCCCTTACAGAACCGAAGAAGATCACACCTCTCTGTGATTTTGCAAATATCGAATTTCCAAGGTTATCACCAATCAGCGTACCATCGGCAATCTTCCCGTAACCATCGGCAACATAGACATCGCCAGTTGTAAGTATATCTATCGGCCATGAATTGGTGCCTCCCTGTTGAGAACGATTTTCAAGCTTACCCTGTTCTTTTATGTACTTTTCCAGATCAGGCCTCAATGGCATATACTGTGCAGTTACAACGCGGCCGGTCATCACCTCATCGGGTTTGATAATGGTCCAGTTACCTTCGAACTGGTTCATGAACCCTTTATTGCGCAGTACACCCCAGGCTTCTTCAATAGATATGTTTTTCAGTCTTTCAAGAATTGCATCCGGTACTTTAGGTCTTCCGTCTGCAAATCGTTCACCTTTCCATTCCGGAGTAAGTGCCTTTATATATTCTGATGATGAACCAACTTTTTGAGCATAAGCGAAAACACAACCCAGAATAAAGGTTGCCAGGAGTAAATTTTTTTTGTTCATGATTATTTAGTTTTAGCTATTGTAAATTACGAATTATAGAGGACTTTACAAATTGCAAAAAACTTTTTAATAAATGTCATGACCATATCAAAAATCAATCATCGCCTTCATCACGCCATCTTTATAACCCGAAACAAGATCGAATGCATCCTTTGCTTTAGTGAAAGGAAATCGATGGGTTACCATGTTACCAACATTTATCTTTCCATTTTTCATCATTTCAATAGCCGGGCCCGTACAATCGACCTGTCGTCTGATAAACTGAAGCGATATTTCTTTCCGACGGGAATTCTCCACATCCATCGACCAGCGATCGAATTCCGGAATGCCTGCTACGATTAGTTTCCCTCCCGGTTTAAGCAGGGCAACAGCCTGATCGAAGGCATCCTGCTGACCACAACATTCAAAAATGACATCAAGTCCTGATGCTTCAGCGTTCAGGATCTTCTTCACAATATCTTCTTTTAGAGGGTTTCCTGTCAGACAGGAACCTTCTTTTTGTGATATAGCCAGTCGCTCATCTATTTTATCGGTAACGAATATATTACCTGCGCGCTGTGCCCTGGCTGCAAGCATTACACTCATCCCAATAGGACCATATCCCAAAATTCCAATATTCAGATCACCTGTTCCTCCTGACTTTTTTACAGCATAGACCCCGATTGCAAGCGGTTCTGAGATTGAACCATGATCGGGCGTCAGGTTACCTGCAAGGGGAAAACAACTTGTTTCAGGCATAACAATATATTCCATAAGACATCCTTCTGCCTGTCCCGGACAACCGAGAAACTTAAGCTTCCTGCAGGTATGGTGTCTCCCGGATTTGCATTGATCACATTCCCAGCATGGCATAGCAGGATCAATTGCAATTTGATCGCCCGGTTTTACATTTTTCACTGCCTTACCAATTTCAATAACTATTCCTGCGCCTTCGTGACCGACTGTGAAAGGATATTCAACCTTCTGTGAACCGATCTGTCCCTGGGTATAATAATGGATATCCGAACCGCATACCCCAACTACTGACATCTTAATTTTAACATCAGTTTCATTGACGATCATCGGCTCCGGAATGTCTCTCATTTCCATCCGCCTTATCCCGGTAAGCATCATTGCTTTCATAATACTGTCTTTTGGTAAAGACAAATATATGAATTAACCACTGATCCCGATGGCTATCGGGAACACAGAGTTATTCACAGAGTTTCACAAAGTCTCCTCTCTCTGAGTCCGCTGTCTTCAAAGCCTTGAGCCATTGCGCCATTGTGCCCTTGTGCCATTCCAAAATAATTTGTATATTCACCCCATATAGCATAATAAATTAATAATTCTGATGAGGAAAATTTACGGAATAGGCGAAACGGTACTCGACATCATTTTTAAGGAGAATAAACCTCAGGCAGCAAAAGCAGGTGGCTCTGTATTAAACAGCGTTGTATCGATGGGACGAATGAATTTACCTGTGTCTTTTATAAGTGAATATGGCCAGGATGATGTGGGAAAACTGATAGACAATTTTCTTAATGAGAACGGAGTGGATTCATCATCTGTTCACCGGTTTAAGAATGGCAGCACTTCCCTGGCGCTAGCATTCCTTGATGCCAAAAACGATGCTCATTATACCTTCTATAAAGATTTTCCGGAAAAACGTCTTGATATAGAATTCCCAGTGATAATGAAGGATGATATTGTTCAATGTGGTTCATTTTATGCCATATGGCCCGAGATCAGAGAGAAATTCAAAAAATTTATCACCCAGGCAAAAGATAATGGCGCACTAATATTATATGATCCAAATTTCCGGCCGACCCATGTCTCAGAGCTGAATACCCTCAAACCACTTATAATTGAAAATATGAAGATGACAAGCCTGCTGCGGGGATCAGATGAGGATTTTTTCAATATTTTCGGTACCAACTCTCCTGATGATGCCTGGAAAGTGGCAAGAGATTATTGCAGGTGTCTGGTATATACCGCAAACACTGAAGGAGTATTTGTTCGCACAACCTCATTTTCAGGTAAATTTCCGGTACAAAAAATCACACCGGTAAGTACCATTGGTGCCGGTGATAATTTCAATGCAGGCATGCTTACTTCAATATACCGCAATAATATTAAGAATGACCAGCTGGAACAGCTTTCAGAAAAGGAGTGGTCAGAAATAATAAGTACTGCAGTTGCGTTTGCAACTCATGTGTGTATGAGTTATGAGAATTATATATCTGAAGAATTCGCAGAAAAGCTTATTAAAAGAAAATAAGGCGGCCTTTGCGGTTAATGGTAATATTTTTCATATTGGCTTTGCATTTTCCAGGAGATATTTCTCAGCTTCGAGTGACCAGATATAATCGTTATTGGACACTATTTCGTTGAGTTCTTTGTATAATTTACCGGTCCTACTTAATTCCCCAAGGTCGTAAAGCGATACAAGAGGCATAGAAATATTGGTGTATATGAGTTTTTTACCTCCCGCGATGCGGGGGAGATTCAATGTTGTATCAACCACTGCATCCAGTCCTCCAACATGAGTGATCATTACCGCCGGATTGATCCTCCCTTCAGCCATCAGCTTTAACGACTCCTTCATGTCATCAGTATTCCCGCCTGAGGTGCCAACAATATGAGTGAATGCATAATGGACATTGTAAAAATTGAATTCAGCTCTAAATTCAGGGTTTACAGGTCCGGCAAAAAAGTTGAGACACCCATCAAAACCAAGTATAGCGTCTCCCTGTTCAATAACAGGTTTAACCGGAGCAAAAACAAAAACATCATCAAACCCTTTGCCTTCTGTAATATCACGTAAATGCCCGGCCGGATCTTTTTTATTTCCAGTGTTGACATAGATCAGCCTGATACCTTCTTTAGCCGCATGTTTAGGCGTAAAAAGACATGCAGCTCTTGACAGGCGGTTTTCATCAATATCTGTAACAACCAGCAATTCCGGTTTACGATCCTGGTGCAATGCATAATCAATTGCACCCAGGCCCATCGGGCCAACTCCTGCCAGAATTGCCATATTTCCTCCCTCCTTTATTCCCATATCATGAATATATGTTCCAGGATGAACATGATAACTGGCATGAAAAGCCCCGACAATGCACGACATCGGCTCTGACAGGGAAGCAGGGAAAAAGGCTTCTCCATCGTAGGGCAAAAGGCAATCGGCTTCCATAACTATAGCCGGTATTATTATATAAGTTGCATCACCCCCGATATACCGGTAGGAATAACCAGGAGCATCAAGTGTGCCCATTTTGCTCATAGCCGGCTGTATGGAGAATTTTTGACCTTTGTGGAATTTGTGCTGCCACTTTTTACCAACTTCAACAATGGTACCTGCAAATTCATGACCTATTATTGTAGGGTTAATATGTATATCATCAGGAACACGTTTATGGTCAGCGCCCTGCAGGGCTGCTTTATGCGACGACATACAGATGCTATCTGAGATTACATGAGCAAATATCTCATCCTCTCTTATATCAGGCAATGTAAATTCATCAAGCCGGAGATCTTTCTTCCCGTATATCCTTACTGCTTTTGTTTTCATATATAATTTTCATTTTGTGCAATAATTACCCACCCCTTGCCCCTCCCAGTTAGGGGATCTAACTTATATAATCTGTCATTGCGAGGAGCAAAGCGACGAAGCAATCTTTAGCTTTAAACTTTATGCCGCCCTCTGTCTACCGCCTTCAGCCTACAGCCTACAGCCTTCCGCCTTCCGCCTACCCAAGCATCACCTGTCCGCCGGTAACAGGAACAGCCTGACCTGTTTCATACTCCTGGTCAATTATATATAACAGGGCTTTCATTACATCTTCAAGCCTGCAGCCTCGTTTTAGGGGTACCTGCTCTTCATAGAATTTTCTTACATCATCAATTGTCTTTGCGCCCGGCACCTTCCCTGTTTTAAGATACTGAAGGAATAATCCGTTATGTGGATCGGACCAGAGCGGACCTTCATAGTAATTGCCAGGACAAATTGAATTGACCTTTATCCTGTACGGAGCAAGTTCCATGGCGAACGATTGTGTAAGGCCAATCCCTCCAAATTTGGCCCCGGCATAGGCAAAGTTTCTGTTGCTGCCTCTCAACCCCGATTTTGAATTGATCTGGATAATATCTGTAAAATATTCAGGTTTCTCCTGGTACTGCAGTTTCATAACCTCCGAGGCATACTTGGTACAATGAAAATACCCGGTATAGTTAACATCTGTGGTTTTTGAGAATATGTCAGGGTCCATCTCGTCAAGGCCCCCGGCCCTGAGAATACCCGCATTGCTTACCATAATATCAAGTCCTCCGAATTCTCTTACTGTTGCTACGATCAAATCCTTTACAGAAACAGGGTCAGCAACATCCGTTTTTACAAATAGAGCCTTATTGGCTGACTTCTTTGATGAGAGCCTCGAAACCAGACCACTACCTTTCTCTTCATTAAGATCAGCTATGACAATATTCATATTCAAAGCAAAAAATGACTCAGCAATTCCTGCTCCGAATCCCTGGGCGCCACCAGTAACTATGGCAATTTTATTATTTAGTTTGTTAGCACGACCCGTTGAAGATGCCACTTTTCTGCGGTAATTCTCAACTTCCCACTGATCGATGAATGACACCTGCTCGGGGGTGAGAAACTTAACGCCTCCGCATTGCGAAGCATAGAAACTGATTTTGATAAGATCTTCATAAACATCAAGAGCTGTTTCGGCTGCGTAGTAATTTTCTGCAACAGCAAATACTCCCATATCCTTGATTATGAAGATTTTCGGGGAATATCCGTATTCGCTTAAGAAATGAGGTAACTGGTATTTGAAAGAATCCAGGATCTTCTCTGCGCTTGAGACCTGCTCAATAAATAAATATCTTGTCTTGCAATAGACAATTATATCCGGTGTAAGCGGGAGTGATATCTTGTGAAACTCCTGTTGGTTATGATAAAATTTTTCAATCAGTGAATTATGTCTGAACCTTATTACTCCGGCTTGTTCACCGGAAAGAAGCATCCTTATTCCGGGTAAAACATTATTAAGCAATGGATTATACGGAAGCGGCGTAATTTCAGGCAGCACAGGTATCTGTGTTTCAATGTAATGGTTGATTTCGTCGTAGGTTTTTCTGATCTCACCTGTCGAATCAGCACTTACAAATACACCATGATTCTCGAGAAAGATAATATGCGGGTCGTAATTGAATTTTCCACGATAAGCAATTATATCTGTTTCAAGCTTCTTAAAAAGAGTATATCCGGGATCAGTGTATGGAACAAACAGCACCAGATCTCCAAATATGGTGTGAATCAAAGTCCTGGCATTTCTGCTGCATAGTATTCCGTTAATTTTCGAAGGATGGAGGTGAACTACATACTTGTACTGAATTAATTCGTGGAGGGAAGTTTCTACTGAAGGTCGCTTGCTCTTATCGGAATCGGTTATGCTTAGGATAATATCCATTTTGACCTGTTCTTCTCTTGTAGCAGGATCTTCCGAATAAATGCTCGATGATATTATATGAAGTTTCTGTCGGCTTAAAGCCACAAGTCCGTCTTCGGTAATTTCTGCCAGGGTCTGTCCGCTTGCCTTTATCCAGATGGTCTTATCATCTTTAAAAGATGTATTTCCTCCACCTGCAATAACAAAATCCTTATTGTCACCGTAATACTTCGAAATCTCAATAAGTTCATTTATTTCCGGTTTCATGCTGATATTTATTTAGGAAATATTCTATGACTAATTGTCCGAGATTGATCAGATCTCTTCTTTGCGTGACACTATGAGTACCATCCGGAAGCACATATCCCTGTCTTCCATCGGCTCTCAGATACTGGTGTGCAGCAATTACACAGACACCTTCCCATGCTGTTTTTTTTAACGATTCATCAAGAGGTGCATTATCTCTGGCTGTAACTGTGAGCGGGATCAGTTCAGGAGTATTATGTTCAGTGCCAAAGGTTATAATATACCCTTTTTTGTTAAAAAGCTCAACAAAGTCCCTCAGTTTATTTATATCATTTCTTCCTGGTATCAGTTCAATGCAATCTACTCCAAGTTTAAGCAGGGAATGATGTAGTTTTTCCGGATCAGCCTCAAATTCGGTGCATTTTCCCGACGGATCATCCAGTAGTACAGGGTAACATGGTATTCCGCCAGCTTTAATGATGATTTTTATAATTTTTTTTATATCGAGAAATGCGCTTTCGTCTTCTTCAACGAAGGCAGCACCTCCGCTCTTTAGCAGATAGGCCCGAATCTCGTTTTCCAGCGCAGATGTATCAGACATGCCTGCCATCGACTTTTTACCATCGTATAGCATTTCAAGGAAATGTATTTGTTCTTCGGGTGTTGAAAAATTCTCCATCGCCAGTATCCTTAAAGCCTTGGCAATATGACGTTCCCGTACCATCTCATGAGCATGTTCTTTTTTGATATTTTCATATGACAGGACAAGAGAAGGATGATCCGGAATAATCAATTCGTTAAGCCTTGCTATCATAGCTTTTATCTGGACCTGGGTTTCCTTGATAACGCTCTTTAGTTGTTTTTTTTGCAGCCAGCCTGTCTGGAAAGGATAATCCAACCCTTTTCCACTGAAATATATCCTGCCGGGGTTGTGAGGGTCATTTATCCTTATACCCTTTTGCTGTTCTTCCGCCATAAGTCCGATAAATTCGATATTGAAAAGTGGAAATATGTTATTATTAAGGCATCCTTTATGGAATGTGTCGTAACCATCAGTAACAAAAAAATCGTTTATCCCGAGTACAGCTATCTTTTCTTCAACAGCCATTTTAAAAACCGTATCAAGATCCAGAAATGCACTGAAAGAATATGGAGTATGAATATGCCCGTTAGTTTCGCGATATTCAGGACAGGAGCGGCCATTCATCTCTTTTTTCAACACAGTATATGGTGGAAATCCATCAAGAAAATGTTTCATTTAAGTTTCTATATTTCTGATATGAGTTTAAGATCTGAAAGAAGGTAAGAAATCCTTCTTATCTCTTCTTCTGTTAAATTGAAATCGACTGCCTTAACATTATCCAGTACCTGGGTTGCATTTCTTGCACCTGCCAATGCGCAAGATATACCTGGCTGGTTAATGGTCCAGTTGAGTACCAGTTGAGAAAGAGTTATTTCACGTTCATAGGTAATCTCCATTAATTGTTCATTAAGCTTCAGAATTCTTGAGAAATTGGGCTCTTTGAAGTAAGTTGTTGTTGGCCTGCTATCTCCATCCCTAAATATATGTTCTTTTTTTATCTTTCCTGTTAGCAAGCCTCTCTGAAGAGGACTATATGCCAGTATCCCGATATTTTTATCAATACAATATGGAACAATATCGTTCTCAATAGCCCTGTTTACCATGCTATACGGTACCTGGTTGGAGGCTAATTTGAATGTTTTCCCTGCTTCTTTCATTAATTCTACTGAATAATTACAAACTGCACCTGCTCTTATCTTACCTTTTTTAATGAGTAGCTCAAGAGCTTCCATTGTTTCTGAAACAGGAGTAGTGGGGTCGGGCCAGTGCATCTGGTAAAGGTCAATATAATCAGTACCAAGCCTTCTGAGACTCAGGTCACATTCATTTATTACTTTTTCTTTTGAAGAATATCTGTAGATATCGATATCTTTTCCGTTATTATCCCCGGAAGAAAAATAGAAAGCTCCTTTTTTTTCACTCCATGTTAGTCCGAATTTGGTGAGAATCTGTACCTTGGATCTTTTACCCTTAATTGCCTTTCCTGTCAGTTCCTCGCTCAGTCCGAAACCATAAACAGCTGCGGTATCAATTGTGGTCATTCCATTATCAATAGCAGTTTCGATAGCTTTTACTGCATCTTTTTGGTCTGCACCTCCCCAGAGCCATCCTCCAATTGCCCAGGCTCCGAAAGCCAGTTTGGAGATTTTAACGTCTGATTGGCCCAATGTTATGTATTCCATATTATTATATCAAGTAGTTTACCAGCTAATTACCTCGTCGGGAACCTCAAGCAAAGAATTACATACCCAATCAGCATCCTGAAGAGCAGCAGTATCGAATGAGGAAGTTATGGCAAGGCATCTGCAGCCGGCATCTTTTCCGGCTTTAATACCACTGACTGCATCTTCAACCACCAGGCATTCCTGTGGCTTCAGACCAATCTTTTCTGATGCTTTTAAGTAAATATCAGGAGAAGGTTTTTTATTTATGACATCTTGCCCGGTAATTACTGAATGAAACGAAACAGGCGGAAGTCCTATTTCCCTTAGATTAATATTCATCTTTACCATGTCGGCGCTTGTTGCCAGGGCAAGTTTGAATCCTCTCTTTCTGCATCTTTCAACAAATTCCAGGGCCCCGGGGAGTGGGGCTAATTTCCCCCTGACTATTTCACCATATATCAAGTATGTTCTTGCTTTAGCTTTTTCAATATCAATACTGATTCCATACTTATTGGCTACACTGCCTATGTATCGGTTTTCCCCCATCCCTGTAAAAGGGTGAAAATCTTCAGGAGTGACTTTCAATCCCAGTTCCTCAAACATCATTATGGCCGCTTTGGAGATAAACCGCTCAGAATCAACCAGAACACCATCCATATCAAAGAGTACCCCTTTTATCATCTGAAGATTTTTTCTATTTCGAGGATCCTCGATTTGGTTAAAGGGCTTTTCTTCTTTATCAGTTCTGCTATCAGGGTCATTTTGGCAGCATTTTCGAGAACTTCAATTTTATCAAATGCTTGCAGAAGATTTGATCCTGTAGTAAGTACACCATGATTTTCAAGGAGCAGAATGTCAGAAAGTAATATATTTTCAGAAGCAACACTTGCCAGCTCTTTTGTACCCATAAGTGCATATGGTACCAACAGTGGTTCTCCAAGAATTGCACGTGCTTCAGCTGTAAGAGTAGTGTTGATATTTAACTTAATAGCAGTGAAGCAGGAAGCAAAAACCGGGTGCGCATGTACTATAGCAGTAACTTCTTTTTTCTTTCTGTAGATAGAGAGATGCATCTCGGACTCGATAGAGGGTTTAAGATCAGGTGTCAGATTTTCTCCCACAATATTCATTATTCCAACCTCTTTCCATTTCATAAATCCTTTATCAGTTGCAGAAGGAGTTATCAGGATAATATCATCGCTTATCTTAAGGCTGATATTACCTCCTGATGTAGATGTGAGTCCACGTTCGTAAAGTCGCCTCATAAACCGGGCAACCTCTTTCCGCTCTTTTTTGTATTTTGAAATAGGGTTCATACTAATATTTTATACAAGATCAATTACGCCGTTAAGCACATACCGTGGCCTGTATGGGAAATTGTCGATTTCATTTTTTGATGTAATCCCGCTTAAAACAAGTAAAGTGTCAATCTCCGCTTCAAGGCCGCATCGAATGTCAGTATCCATTCTGTCACCTATAACTATAGTATCTTCTCTCTTAACTCCAAGCCTCTTGAGTGCAATTCTCATCATCAGCGGATTCGGTTTTCCAACATAATATGCTTTCTTCCCGGCTACAATCTCAATTGGTGAAATAAGAGCCTTCGTCGAAGGTGTAATTCCGTCTTCAATGGGTCCACTGATGTCGGGATTTGTTCCTATTAATTTGGCTCCCTTGTTTACAAGATTAATAGCCAGTTCTATCTTTTCAAAATTATATCCGTGTGTGTCGCCGACAACAACATAGTCGGGATTTACATTATTAACAGAATAGCCTGCGCTATACAGAGCATGAATTAACCCTGCATCGCCAATAACATAAGCACTTCCGTTGGGGGTCTGGCTTGCCAGGAAGCTGGCAGTGGCCAGGGCACTGGTATAGAAATGCTCTTCGCCAGCATTTATACCAAGTCGTTTAAGCTTTTCGTGAAGTTCTTTTGGTGTTCTTTCACTTGAATTGGTAAGGAAAAGGTACTTCTTTCCCGAATCTTCAAGCCATTTTACAAAATCTTTTACTCCCGGCAGCAACCTGTTTCCATGGTAAATAACCCCGTCCATATCAATAATGAATCCTGCCTTGCCTTTTATCTTTTCTGATATTTTATCCATACCCTGAAGTTTGAAGGCAAAGATAATTATGATTTTTCTCTTTTAGTCACTTTCGAGCTGCTTCTTGTCATCCTTTCTGTACAAGATGTACAAAAATGTTGGTAAAATTACAAGAAGTAGAGGTAATGCGATAACAAAACCGCCAATCACAGCAATAGCAAGAGGCTGATGCATCTGTGCTCCGGTTCCGATACCAAGAGCCAGAGGCATCAGGGCAATGATTGCTCCCAATGCTGTCATCAGCTTTGGTCTTAACCGGGTAGATATTGCAAATACAAGCGATTCGTATACGGAACCTTTTTCCCTGTTTGTCATGTATTGTTGAAAGGTGAATATTGAATTTTCACCTATAATTCCGACAATCATTATGAGTCCCGTATAACTTCCTACATTCAGAGGTGTATTTGTTACGAATAGTGCTATCAGACTTCCCGATAATCCGAGTACTGCGATAAAAAGTATAGATAAGGCAGCCCTGAAATCTTTGAAAAGGAATAGTATCAGGGAGAATACCAGCAGGCTCGACAATATAAGGATCATTAGAAGTTCTTTGAACGATTTTTGCTGATCGGCATATTCACCTCCATATTCAATATTATAACCCTGGGGAAGGAATACTTTCGAATTAATAACTCTCTGTATCTCTTTCATAGCGCTTCCAAGGTCCCTGTTGTTAAGCCTGGCAGTAACAATCGAAACAGATTTAAGATTATCCCTGTTAATCTCAGCTACTCCTTCTTTAAGTCTGAAAGAAGCCAGTTTTGCAAGGGGTATAAGTTTTCCATCAGGCATGAATACATATTGGCTTTTTAGATTCTCGAAACTGTTTTTAGTGCTTTTGGGATAAATCATCCTCACCCCGGTCATCTGCTCTTTTTCAAGAATACTGCCAATTAAATTACCCTCCACCATTGTCTGAAGCTGATATTGAAAAGATGAGGGGGATAAGTTATACTGGGCAAGTTTCTCCTGATCAGGAACAACATCTATTGACGGACCTGCAATAATTATTCCGTCAAATACATCTTCGACTCCATTAATCTTTTCAACCTCCTCTGTAACCTGTTTAGCAAGCTGATTTAATATATACTTATCGCTGCCAAAGATCTTGATCTCGATAGGCTGAACCGATGCCATGAGATCTCCAAGCATATCACCTATCACCTGTCCGAAATCTATCTCAAGCGCAGGCTGAGTTGCTCTTATTCTTTTCCTGATATCATCGATTACCTCAACAGTACTTCTCTTTCTTTTATCTTTTAATTGTATAAGATAATCTCCGTCGTTAGGTTCGGTAATAAAAAATCCCATCTGAGCGCCTGTCCTGCGGGAGTATGTTGTAACCTCAGGAACTTTTACAATTATTTTTTCAACTTCTGCCAGCATCCTGTTGGTCTCCTCCAGTGATGTTCCCGGCGGAGCTTTATAATCAAGAACAATTGATCCTTCATCCATCTCGGGAAGGAACCCTGTTTCAAGTCTTGGGAGTATGTATATAATTGATCCAAGAAGAACTAGTATTACCAGTATACTTATATAAGGTCTCTTCAGAAAAAACCCGACCCAGGGTCTCGTTTTTGTAAGCTTTATTTTTTCGGGTTTTCCTCCACGAAGGCGATCAATTATTTGTGTTAACCATATATATATTACCGGGAGCCCGATCCAGGTTACAAAGAAGGAACAGATGAGTGTAATCACCATAGTATTTGTCAGCACATTGAAATAGGCACCTGCAACACCTCCAAGCAGCATAAAAGGTATAAATATTACTATTGTGCTGATTGAAGATCCTATCATTGAAGGTATCAGGTATTTAATAGCCTGATAAACAAGCTGATTGGAGGGTCTTTCAGGGAATTCTTCATGTGTCCTGTGTATCTGCTCTACAACAACCACGGCATCGTCAATTATCAGGCCTATCGCAGCTGCAATAGCTCCGAACGTCATAATATTCAGTGTATACCCAATGCTGTAGAGGACAATAATTGTGAGCAGCAATGTTATCGGTATTGTGATAAGGATTGTAGCGCTTGCCTTTAATGACCTGAGAAACATAATTGCTACCAGGATGGCAAGCAACAGACCTAACCATATGCTATCGTTAACACTTTTAATCGCCTTATTTACAAAATCGGCCTGATCATAATAATATGAGATTCGAACATCAGGAGGGAGTAACTTTTCCAGTTCCATCTTCTTTGATGCCACATTCTCCGATAGACTTATGAGGTTAGCTGTTGGCTGTTTAAGAATGGCTACAAGAAGGCCCTGCCTCCCATTAGCATTGATCCTCGTATATTCGGTCTTTTCCCGTACGTTGACAACTGCAATGTCTTTGATTTTTATTATTCGCCTACCATCATTACGAAGAACAACATTTTCAATGTCACTAAGGTTATAAAGACCTGCATCAGTGATATTCAGATATAATCTCCGGTAATCCGCCATAAATCCATTTGAAATGATAAAATGATCCTGACTGAGTTTATCCCGTATATTTTCCGGTGTAATCGAAAACGTGCTCATTTTCAGCTTATTGAGCTCAATCCAGTACTCTTTGGTTTTTCCACCTATAATACCTACTGATGAAACACCCTCTATCTGAGATAGATATGGCTTAATTGTATAGGTTGCAATGAGATTAAGTTCAATTGCTGATTTTGTATCACTTTCCACAGTAAATCCGATCACCGGAAGGATAGACGGGTTCATCTTTTCAACCTGAATGTGAACATCCGGAGGAAGCTCATTTCTGATCTGAGTTATTCTAGATTCCAGCATTTGCTGGTTGACATTAATATCAGCTCCCCAGTTTAAAAAAGCAGATATTTCGCATGTGCCTCTGCTGGTTGTACTCCTTAACATCTTAAGATCAGGAATCTGTTTAATAGCATCTTCGAGAGGTCTTGTGACCGTTACCATCATTTTGTCAACAGGCTGTTCTCCATTATCAGCAATGACTTTTAACTTTGGAAACGTTATTTCAGGAAAAAGAGAAACTTGTACCTGTCCGTAAAGGAATAATCCTCCGGCAATAATTACTGCTAGTATAACCGATATGGGATTTTTATATGAAACGAAAAGATTCTTCATCAAATTATTCCTTTTTTACAACGATTATGGCAGTGTCAGGAAGTCCATAATTGCCTGTAAGCACAAACCTGTCCGAGATAAGAAATTTCGGGTCTGTTATCTCCACCTCTTCATTGTTCTCAAATCCTTTGATGACAGATATCTTTATTGCAGTAGTGTCATTTATCAGCTTCATAACCCAGAAATCAGTCTGGGTTTCATTTCCCAGCACTGCTTCTTTTGGTAATACTGCTGCGTTGTCTTTGCTGGATTTTATCAGCTTTATACTGGCTATAAGGTTAGCAGGTAGCAGGTTGGCCTCTAACGGTTTGACAACATATTTTACAGTCTGGGAGAGCATATCCATTTCAGCCAGTTTACCTGTTATAATGCCTTTAATCTTTCTGTTATCGGGCAGCAGAATAGAACAATCCCTGTTCTTTTCTACATACCTGTCCAGCTCGAATGGAACCTCAAGGATGAAAACCAGGCTGTTCTGATCCGAAACACTTGCAAGTTCATCACCCTCAAGAACAAAGTCTCCCTTTTGAAAAGCTACAGTACTTATTATTCCGGATTTATGTGAAATGATATTAATAAGACCTTTGAATATAAGGCTGCTGTCAGAACTGATGCTGTTGTTCAGCGCCATTGCCTCCCTTGTCCGTATTGTGAAAAGCAACTGATCAGCTTTTATCATGTCACCCTGTTGAACCAATATTTTCTCAATTGTACCGGTTGTGGTAGCCCTGATAATACTTTTATTCAGGTATGATGTGACAGCAGGCAAATCAACAGTGGATATTACCGGTTTAAAAGAAAGAGATGTTATTGTTACCGGGGTTACTGTCTCCGGAATATCTTCGGAAACGGGTGTTGTGCGATGGCATGATAATAAAATTGTTATTAATCCTATAATCAGACCTGGAATCAGGTGAGTTTTGTTCAGATTGAGCATAAGAAGTTATATTATTGGGTAAGAAGGAAATTCATCTCATTGATAACCTGTAATTTTTGTACTTGAACCAGGTTTATTTCCCTGTTGATTGATTTAAAGTTCTTAAGAGCATTTATATAATCTGTCATTAAAATTATACCTGCCTCCAGCTGGTCTTTAAGAGCTTTGACCAACTGGTCAGAGCTTTTAAGTTGATTCTCAAGCTGAGCAGACATGTCGTTAAGTGTTTTAAGTTCATCTCTGAGTTGCTGGACCTGCTGAAAGTACTGTTTGTAATAATAGTCCTGATAATGAATCCTGCTATTCTCATCAAATACAAGTTTACCTTTTTCTATTCCCCTTTGATTTCCATCATAGATAGGTATACTGAGGTTTATCCCGGCACTGAACCCGACATTTTTATAGAAATTTGAAGGGACACTTGTCATAATACCCCCATCAGCAAACCAGTTGACCTTTGGTTTATATCTGATATCAATTGCCTGCTTCTGGTTTTCAATTCTTATACTGTCAATTTTATACTGAATATATAAAGGTGATTTTGTTATATCAGCTGAAACCTTCATTGAGATTTCGGGCTCATCGAGGTTGTATAAAATAGAATCATTCAAACCGCATAACTGGTTTAAAATCATCAAGTCTTTTCTGTATTGACTGTTGAGCTGATTGATAAGTATTTCCTGAGACTGTGTTTCAACAATCAGTGACAAGTAATCAGTTTGCTTATAAACGCCGCTCTTTACAAACTGACTCACTATTTCATTTTCTTTTTTGAAAAGGTCGAGAAAGGATTTATTGAACAAAAGGTCACTGTAATCTGAATAGGCTGTGATATACTGAGTCGTAATAGTCTTGTTCAATTCGTTTACTGAAATAGAGGATGAATTGTTAACCAGTTTCTTTTGAATATCGATAGCCGTGTATTTATTGTCAAGTTCCCTCTTATTTAAGATATTCTGGGAAACTCCCATAATGGCCATATAGTTTCCGCCATTTGTTATGGCAACATCATATCCGGGAGCAATTTGAATTTGGGATTTTGCTTCAACAAGAGGCTTTTTTGCAGCTCTGATTAAAAGACTATCGGCATCAGCTGAATGAATCTGATTTCTGTAATCGTTTAAAAGAGGACTGTTCTGAATTCCTTCTTTCAGGTAAAACTCAAGATTTCGAGACTGATTATGTGCAATAAGTGTTAAGCTGGAAAGCAAAAGAATAAGGAGACATTTTTTTTGCATATGAATAAATTATCAGGTTTAAGTGCCCTAATTTAGTAAAATCAGTGTCAAAATTGAAAAATAAGTCTGTAGCAATTTTGTATCTCTTCTTTTTTCTAAGACAACTCAGACTCCTTTTTTATTCAGATTGATTGACATTTCTGCAGAATAATCAATTTTGCTCTTATGGCCTTTCAGATGCATGATTTTTTCATGAATGGCATCAAGAATCCACTCCGGTTGGGGAAAAAAATATTTCTCCATTTCGTAAGCCGGTGTAATCCAGTTTCTTGAGCCAACAACTACTGGTGGTGCATCAAGGTGATCAAAAGCAAGTTCTGTTATTGTCTGGGCCATATCTTTCAGGAATGAACCTCTTGATGTTGCATCACTTGTAAGGAGGATTCTGCCTGTTTTTTTAACAGACTGAATAACAGGCTCGTAGTTAAACGGGACAAGCGATCTGGCATCAATTAACTCGGCAGAGAGTCCGTATTTATCATTGAGGATATCAGCAACTTTCAGAACCTGATATAATGTTGCTCCGATTGACAGTATTGTAATATCTTTACCTGGTCGCTTAATATCAGGTTCTCCCAGGGGGATCTCATAGTAACCTTTGGGCACTCCGCCTTCATGGAACATTTCGCCAACATCATAAATTCTCTGACTTTCAAAGAAAATAACAGGATCGGTCCCCTGTAAAGCGGTGTTCATAAGGCCTTTTGCATCATATGGCGTAGCCGGGAATACAACTTTCAGCCCCGGGATATGGGCAGTAAGAGATGACCAGTCCTGTGAGTGCTGGGCACCATATTTTGAACCTACTGATACTCTTATTACAACCGGCATCTTTATTATATTGCCACTCATAGCCTGCCATTTTGGAAGCTGGTTAAATACTTCATCGCCTGAACGGCCAAGAAAATCACAATACATTATCTCAGCAATTACGCGGCCTCCACACATGCCATATCCAATTGCCGTACCTACGATCGCACCTTCAGAAATAGGGGAGTTGAACAACCTGTGATAGGGGAGAGCCTCGGTCAAACCACGATAGACAGCAAAAGCGCCACCCCAGTCACGGTTTTCCTCCCCCCATGCAGCCAGCGTAGGATCTTTATAAAAACGGTCTATGACAGCTTCAAAAATGCCATCACGTAACTGAAATAATTTTGCTTTAGACACAGTTTTGCCTTCCTTGTCTTTGTAATACCTCTCTTTGTTTTTAATTGACTTAATCCTTGGATTTTCTTCGAGAGGCATAAGAACATCTGGTATTCTTTCTTCCATCCTGTCAAGGGAACGGTCAGAGAACATCATTTTCCCGATGCAATCAGGATCCTTTTCCATATTGATCCTGGGTGATATCACATCATCAATGCTCAGCATCAGAATATGGCTCAATAACTCTTTAGTCCCGGTGGTTATATCATCAAGCTCTTCTTTTTTTGCCATACCTGACTGGACCAGTGTTTGTGCATAAGTTAATATTGAATCTTCCTCCTGCCAGGCTTCTATTTCCTCTTTTGACCTGTAGGATGAAGCATCTGATGGCGAGTGTCCGCTGATCCTGTAGGTAAGTGTGTCGAGAAGAACCGGGCCCCTTTTTTCATTTAATACCTGTTTTTTTCTCCGGAATGCATCAATAACTGCAAGAGGGTTATAACCATCGATACGTTCTGAATGCATCATTTCGGGATTAACGCCTGCCCCCACACGTGCAAGGATGTCATATCCCATTGTCTCTCCCATAGTCTGCCCGCCCATCCCGTAAAGGTTGTTCATGAAGTTAAAAATTAAGGGCAGGCCTCCCTTGTATTCTCCATCCCAAAGAGTTTTGTACTGATCCATAGTGGCAAAGGTTATCCCTTCCCACACCGGGCCGCATCCCATTGAAGCATCGCCAATATTACAGACAACAATACCTGGTTTCCGGTTTATCTTTTTATATAAAGCGGCACCAACAGAAATATCTCCCGATCCTCCGACTATAGCATTATTGGGATATATGCCGCAAGGAGTAAAAAAAGCATGCATTGAACCGCCCAGACCCTTATTAAACCCATTCTCCCGGGCAAATATTTCAGCCAGCGCTCCATAAAGCAAAAAGTTTATTCCCAATGATTTAATATCGCCATGAAAGTCTTTTTCAACCACTTTGAGTGCAGAACCACCAAAATAGTTTTTCATTATTGAATATAGAACGTCCTCATCAAGACGATGTATGGCTGATAATCCCTTTGCCAGTATCTCACCATGGCTTCGGTGCGAACCAAAAATGTAATCATCAACTTCAAGAGTGTAAGCCATTCCCACTGCCGATGCTTCCTGACCAATTGACAGATGTGCCGGACCCGGATGGTTATATGGAATTCCATTATATTCATTTGTTGTCTTTATAAGATTGAGCATGTTCTCAAATTCCCGGATTACAACCATATCGTGGTAAATTCTAATAAAATCCTCCCTGCTGAAGTTATTCTTCTCCTCTTCAATTGTTTTGTTGTACTGATTCACCGGGATCTTTCCGAATTCAATAAACTGAGGTTTTCTTAAAACCTTCGGATTAATGTTCTGATTTTTTGGCATATATTTTTATCTTAATGTCTTAATGTCTTAATGTCTTAATGTCTTAATGTCTTAATGTCTTAATGTCTAAATGTCTTGCGGTCCTGCAGTCCTGCGGTCTTGCGGTCCTGCAGTCCTGCGGTCCTGCAGTCCTGAGTTCACCTCTTCACCCAGTCTCCCTCTCTCCCTCTCATTCCTTTAGTATCTGAATTTTTCTATCTGAGTTTTTATTTCCTTGAGGAATATCGTTGCCGGTCCTCCGTCAATAGCCCTGTGGTCGTAAGTTAGTGACAGACCTATATATGGTACAAAACCAAAGATATTGTTGCCCATATCTGCCGGACGGTTAATTATTGTGCAGACTCCCAGTATGCCTACCTGTGGAAGATTTATTACCGGAGTGAACATTTCCACCCCATAACTTCCCAGGTTGGATACTGTAAAAGAAGCTGCATCGCTCCTTATAAGTTCAGGATTTATCCTTCCTTTCCTGCAGGCTTCTGCAACCGACTTCAGCTCTTTTGATAATTCAACAAGGTTCATATTGCCGGCATTTTTTACTACCGGAACCATCAATCCGCGAGGAGTGTCAACTGCAAGGCCAAGATGCACTTTGTGAAAAGTTTTTATCCTGTCATCAAGGAAATGACTGTTAGCTTCAGGAAATTTCTCAAGGGCCTTTATCACGCACCAGCAAACCATGTCGTTGATGGTTATATCCTGCTGGTTTACATTGTCTGCAATCTGACTTTTTATCTTTTGTCTTGCTTCGAGCAGATGACGAACATCAGCACTCATATGATGTGTAACCTGAGCCGAGTTCTGAAGTGAAGAGTGCATAGCTTTTGCAATTAATTGCCTGACATTGCTCAGTGGCTGTTCGTTAAATTCCGGATTAGTTTCGCGTATAACTTTTTTACCTGTAACTGATCCTGACAATACCTTCTCTATATCGCTTGCAATAATCCTTGAATTAGGCCCGGAGCCCTGTAAGCTATTGTAATTTATGTTATTATCTATAGCCAAACGTTTCGCCCTTGGCGAAATTCTGATCCTGTCTGTTTTATGAGAATCTGAAAATCCACTAATTTCCTCTTCTTCCGCCTTTGAATCCTCTACAGCTTTAGATGCTGTTGATGCTGTAGTATCGGGATGACCTTTCTGTTGTGGATCAAAAGAACCTGTTGGCTCTCCGTTTTTTCCTATTACAGCAACATTAACCAGGACGGGCACTTCATTTCCTTCCTCAAAATATCGGTCGAGAAGAATGCCCTCAGCAGGAGATTCAAGGTCGAAAGCAGCTTTGTCAGTTTCGTAGGAAAATAAAATATCCCCGACCGATACAGATTCTCCTTTGTTTTTAAACCATTTTGTAATTATACAGGTCTCGACCGACTGACCCTGTTTCGGCATTATTACTGCAGTTGCCATATAATATTTTATTTAAGTGTATTTGCTATCCGGCAACCGGCTGCCGGTTACCGGTAGCCGGCAATCTTCCTAACTTGTTAATATAAGTAAACAAAACAAACAATATATTCTTGTGATAATACTATTTATCAGTGTATACAAAATTAGTATTTGCAACTTGTATTTACAAGTAAAAAATATTATATTTACAAAAAAGTCTGGAGTGACCTCGAAAACCATACCTCAGTACAGGAAACTTTATGAAGTTCTGAGAAAGCACATCCTTGATGGTGTTTATAAAGAAGGGGACCTTTTGCCATCGGAGAATGAGTTATGTCAGTTATATGGCATGACAAGGCCAACGGTCAGGCAATCGCTTGGCACACTTGCAAATGACGGATTCATACGGAAGCACCAGGGGAAAGGCAGTATAGTACATCATCTTTCACGGGAGATAGGTATTCTTTCGGTTTCAGGAACCACATCTGCTGTAGGTGACCGCAATCTGAAAACAAAAATCATTGTCAGACCTGTATTAAAGCCGTGGCCTGAAAATTTTATGTTCCCGTTATCAGAACTTGAGAAAGAATCGGGCTGTATATATATGGAAAGATTAAGACTTCTTGATAATGTCCCGATATTTTACGACATAAGTTTCATTGCCAACATTAATCTTCAAAGGATAACCTCCCGCCAGTTTGAGAACCGGTCGCTTTTCACAATATTACGGCAACATTACAATGTTGAGATCAAGGGAGGAGAACAGAGAATTAAAGCTATTCCGGTAACTTCAAAGACCGGAAAATTCCTTAAGCTGACGAAAGATCAACCAGTTCTTCATCTTGAAAGGAAAATGGAAACCAATAATCCCGGACTTTTCCTATATTCGTCTATCTTCTGCAATACGGAAAAATATTCAATTTTCGGAAGGTTTTAAAAACCTGAAATATTTTTAAATCGAAAGATATAAAATCTTAAATTTAGCGTGTCTGGAAACGGAACCGTTTAGATTCATTTTAACTATTAATAAATATTATCAACATGAAAGATCAAAAAGGGGATGAGGTATAATAAGAAGGAGAAGGGTGTATGGGGGATGAGGTGAAAAATTGTAAAATTTAAGTGAAATGAAATATTTAAAATTGCTGTTTTTTTTATCTGCAGGGATCGTTTTTGTTAGCGGTTGCGGGAACAAAAAAGACAATGTCTTCGTTCTTTCAGCACCGGCCGGAAACAAATTGACCTCGATAAATAAGGATGGCATTACCGTTATTCCAAATGGACGTCTGCTTACACCGGCAGGGAAAAATATAATTGTTGCACCTCATCCCTTTGGTCTTGCCCTTAGCAATAATGGTGAGATAGCAGTTACTGCCAACTCAGGGGTGAAACCACTATCCATCTCAATAATTCATAATCTGACCTCCTCACCTGAGATAATCCAGGTTCCTCCCGGGTATTCGAACAATGCCGGTGTTCTTGAATCTGTTTTTATGGGGCTTGCTATTTCTCCTTTGAACGATAAGGTATATGTGGCAGCAGGTCAGGATAACAGTATACTTGTTTTTGACCTGAAAACAGGTAATAAGGTCGATTCAATTGACTGTTCGGTCTCTGAAGATGGCTCAAGATACCCCGACGGATATATAGGCGATATGACTATAACCAGGGATGGGAATCATATCTTTGCTGTTGACCAGACAAACTTCAGGGTTATTATTGTAGATACACGAAAAATGAAGGTCACAAAGTCGGTGCCTGTTGGTCGTTACCCCTTTGGCATTGCCCTGACACATGATGAGAAAAAGGTGTATGTTGCTAATGTAGGAATGTTCCAATATAGCAAAATAGGAAATATAGAAGAGACTTTCGACTATAAAAAGGCCCTTTCTTTTCCGGCATTTGCGTATAACTCTGATGAGATGAAGAACGGAATAGTAACAGATTCAGTAATAATTCCAGGTCTTGGTGATCCCAATAGTGATAAGGCCTTTTCAGTATGGGCAATTTCACTTGAAGATCTCTACAATCCAAAGGTTGTTGCAAAGATAAAAACAGGAAACCTGGTAGGACAGATGGTTGAAGGAATTCCTGCTGTTGGTGGTTCAAGTCCCAATTCACTGGTGGCTACTTCGGATTTTCTTTTTGCCAGTAACGGTAACAACGATAATATTACAGTAATTGACCTGAAAACCGATTCTGTCATAAAGGAAATCTATCTGAAGCCTGATAATACCTTAAAACATTTCAGGGGTATAATACCGTTCGGACTTGCCGTTTCGCCCGATGAAAAAAAATTGTTCGTTGCTGAAGCAGGAATAAATGCTGTGGGTGTGATAGACCTGCCTTCTTTAAAAGTCGTTGGACATATTCCGGTTGGCTGGTTTCCTTCCAGGATTAAAGTTACACCTGATGGAAAGTACCTAGTTGTAACTAACGCAAAAGGATATGGGAGCGGGCCGAATGGCGGCAAAAATTTTGCAGAAGGTGAAGAAGGCATTTATATCGGAAATCTTATGAAGGGTACACTCGAGATAATTGAGATACCATCAGCAGAGAAACTCAGAAGCATGACATTACAGGTTCTGAACAATAATTTTTACAGTCAAAAAGCAAGAACACTTCTTAAATCGCGCAAAGATAATCCGATCCCGGTTTATGGTGGTCAGAAAGAATCCCCGATAAAGCATATTGTTTTTATATCGAAAGAAAACCGGACGTATGATGAAGTTTTTGGACAGGTGGAAAAGAGTGACGGAGATGCTACCATAGCAAGGTATGGTCATAATGTTACCTTTTCAAACCATGACAGAACTATGAGGGTAGCAGATGCAACAGTAATGGCTAACCACCTGAAACTGGCATCTGAATTTGCTATTGCTGATAATTTCTATGTTGATTCTGATGTATCTGCAGATGGTCACAGATGGCTGGTAAATACCTATCCAAATGAATGGGTGGAAACCTGTACTCCTGCCAGTTATGGCGGAAACAGGGACTATAAGCCATCATCAAAGGCACCCGGAAGCCTTGGCATGAATGGTGCTGCGGGCGCTATTTATCCTGAAGATTATAATGAATCAGGGTCGATGTGGGATCATCTTGAACGCAACAATATTGACTTTTTTAATTTTGGGTTCAGTGTCATGTTCGAACCTGCATTTTATGATGTGTCTTTTAAGTATACAGGTATTAAGCAATTTGCGAATTTCCCGGTACCAACTCCTATCTTCGCAAGAACATCAAGGCAATATCCTACCTTCAATATGTCAATACCCGATCAGTTCAGGATCAGCCAGTTTATTAAGGAGTTTAATGAGAAGTGGATGGGAGAGGGGAAGACGATGCCGCAGGTTTTGACTGTGATTATTCCAAATGATCATGGAGCCGGTGAGCGGCCTGAAGCAGGTTATCCCTACAGGGAAAGCTATATGGTCGATAATGATCTTGCAGTTGGCAGAATAGTGGAGTTTCTTTCACATACTCCCTATTGGAAGAATATGGCAATCTTCATAACGGAGGATGATGCTCAGAACGGAGTTGATCATATTGATGCACACAGGAGTATTCTGATGGTTATTTCACCTTATTCCAGAAAGAACTTTGTCAGTAAGGTTCATTACAGTTTTGGAAGTATTTTCAAAACATTCTGGGATATTCTCGGATTGTCATACCTGAATCAGTATGACGCCGGAGCAACTGATCTTTCAGATATGTTTACAGGTGTTCCTGATTTTTCTCCCTTTGTGGCGCTGCCACCCGATTTAAGGATATTTGATCCTCAGAGAGCTCTTTCTCCTCTTGATGAAGATTTTGACTGGAATTCATTGAAAGAATCACCGATACTTGATGATCCGAGGGAAATGATAAAGGATCAGAAAGAAAAACCTGAATTCAGGCAGAAGGACCAGAAATGATTGTGATCCCTACAATTAATGCGACTGATCCCCCTGCCTTATATAATAAAAGAGGCTGTAAATCTATGTTACAGCCTCTCCCTGGTATTAGTTTTAGCAAGATTAATCTACTCTTTTAACTTTTATGGCTACCGGTCCTTTTTCTCTCTGCTCAATTTCAAACTCCACTGCCTGGCCAGCCTCAAGCTCGGTATGGGAAACTTCTAAACCAGAACGGTGGATAAAGATATCCTTGTCATCTTCTGTCTGAAGGAATCCATAACCTTTTACTCTGTCATACCATTTAACAGTACCTTTCATAGTTTTAGATTTTTTGTTACCTACCTGTAGTTATCTCTTCTGTTTCCACCGCCACCTCTGCGGTCGTTATCACCACCTCTGAAATTACTTCTTCTGTCAGTTCTTTCGATTGATTCATTAACGATAATGTTTCTTCCGCTAACTTCAGCTCCATTTAATTCTTCGATAGCTTTTTTTGCTTCAGCATCATTCGGCATCTCAACGAAACCAAATCCTTTGCTTTTACCAGAGTACTTGTCAATAATGATTTTTGCGGATGTCACTTCGCCATACTCTTCAAAGATTTCTTTTAATTCTGCTTCACTCATTTTAAAATGAAGACTTCCTACGTAAATGTTCATAATGCAATAATTAAAGTATTTATAAAACAGGAACAAAGGTCATACTTATTTTTGAAAACAAAAAATAAATAGCCATAATAATAGTCATAATATATTGTATTTTAATAGCTTTTTGAATTTTCCCTGCTCTAAAAGTACAAGGTAAGATCAGGTAGGTCCCAAAGCAAATATTTCTTTTAGAACAATTGTGTTTTCATTTTGTTCGATCCAACCTTTTTATCAGCGGTCTTTTTATTAATATTTAATATATTACAATATTGAATTTGAAGAATGTGCTCTGATCCCTGTGCCCTGTGCCCTG
>CAYUQR010000012.1:0-67729 GCA_964446825.1 uncultured Rikenellaceae bacterium | reverse complement strand
TATTATTGTGAAAGTAGAATCCGGGGTTTTCTATTTCGCCCTTCAAATCTGAGCTTAAAAGAAAATATGATAATATATTCTGACGTGTATTCTGGATCTGTCCCATTTGCTCTTTATTAAGGACCAGCACCGATAAATTGGCTTTTATCGGTTCTCCATTCTTATTTGTAGTTTTAATATTTAATCTAGTCAGTTCACGCTGAACGTAGGATTCCTTGTCAGTAGAAATGGCAATATTTATTCTACTCTCCGTTCTTTCGTTAAAATATAGTCTTTCAGCTACAGGTTGCATCAGGTTATCCATCATTGTAAAGGCAATAATGCCTTCAGGAAGGCTATCAGCTGACAAAGAAAACCTAAGTATTCCTTCCTGCAATTTCCCTTTAATGTCATAGTAAACAAGTCCCCGACAAGAAGCCCTTATAAAAATACTATCACTTCTCAAATAGTTTGAAGATGCAGTCAATTGTATTTCATCCCCATCGTTAAGGACTGACAGCACATTTCCCTGAGGTGAAACCTTTGGTAATGGATATATATTTGACAAATTACTGTCTGATACTGATTTTAGCCTGGCAAAATAGGTGGAGTCCTTATCTGGATTGTCAAATATAAAGCTACCCATCCCTAATTCGTTGCTTTTAAACCTCGTAAGTACATCTCCCTTGTTATTTATTATCTCCCCTGATACACTTTTTCCCTTACCAATATATTCTAAAGCTTTAAAGCCGACCATACTTCTTATTCCATGCACCAGTTCTCCGCTTTCAGGGAAAAACTGTAAATCAAGATGATCCTCATCCATAACTATTGTTTTTGTAAAGGCGAAGAGATCTTTGGTAAGCATTTTCAATGTAACAAACTGACAAGTATCAGGTATATCATAATCAATCTTAAATTTATTATCATTGTCTTTTTTGATTGATAATGTGTCAATATTTTTGTCAAGTGTTATTATAACAGTCAGTTCCTTTTTGTGCAGACTGTCTAGTAAGTTGGGATCAAAATAGGCAATGAGCTGGCGTTTTTTGTCATTTTTTTCAACAAGAGTGACATTATTTATTGGTTCTGTTTTCTCTTTTGCATTGGATGCAAAAACCTTAATATATTCCTTAAAGAAAAAATCTGTCCCGAAATTTCTGTCCCATTCAGTATAGGCTCTGATCAAATAAGTGCCATCAGAATAATTTTGATTCAGATCAAAAAATCCGTCTCCAATACCATTCTCTAATTTTATTAACTTCTTCTCAATAACCTTTTCATCCGGACCAATCAATTCCACATAAAGGACTCCACTTAATTTTGTTGGAGTATGGTTGCTGGCATTTGTTACAATGGCCTTAAACCAAATGGTTTTGTCAGTAGTATAGACCTTTCCATCCAGTTGCAGGTAGATCTTCTCAGCCAAGTACGAATTTGAATATATGTCATTGTGCTGAGCCTGCGAAGGGGACGCAAATAAAAAAGAAAACGGTACCGTTAAGACAATAACTCTAATAAATTTATTCATAGATATATAGAAATTTTCGAACATAGAGTCTAGTATTCAAAACAAAATGAGAACATACATTATACCTACATAATTCAAATTGATCATTTCTTAGTATATGAGTTAGGTTTTGATTTACTCATATCTCAAAGCCTCAACCGGATTCTTACTCGCTGCCCTGTATGATTGAAGGCCTACCGTCAGCAATGCGATAAACAGAACAATCAGGCCAACCACAGCAAAAATCCATGGATTTAAAGTAGTCCGGTATGCATAATTATGCAACCATTGATTCATGATATACCAGGCAATTGGGCATGCGATTAATATTGAAATCATTACCAGGATAAGATATTCCTTTGATAACAGGAAGAATATCTCAACCGGCTTAGCTCCGTTCACTTTCCTTATTCCTATTTCTTTTGTCCTGAGTTCAGTCATAAATAAGGATAGTCCGATAAGCCCGATACAGGATATTAATATTGCCAGAAAAGATGAGTAAACAAGTATCTTGCTTATTCTCTGTTCAGTCCGGTACAACATATCATACTCATCATCAAGAAATTTAAATTCCAGTGGATAATTAAGATTATATGACTTAAAAAGCTTTTTTATATAGTCAACTGTGGAAGAAATATTTTCAGGTTTCATTCTGATGTAGCAGTTGCCGCTGAAGTATGGAGATAATTTCATAATGATAAGCGGATCAATCTGAGTCTTCAAAGTTTTAAAATGGAAGTTTCTAATTACTCCAATAATTCTGAATTTAGACCCATTGCTTGTTAATACCTGTCCGATGGGATCTTTAAATCCCAGGATTTCCGTTGCTTTTTCATTGACTACCAGCGCGGTGGTGTCACCTGGAAAATCATTTGAAAAAAACCGGCCATCCTTCATCTCAAGTTGAAAAGTTTTTGCAAAATCAACATCGGTATAAAGAGCGCTGAAATAGAACACCCCACCAGCTTTGTTACTCTCCCAGTCAAAACCTTCCGCAGTGCCATCTTTGTCAAAAACATCAGGAACTTCTATTGTTGTACTCAGTATATCAGGATTTTTAGCAAGATCTGCTTTTAAAATTTCACTACGAATACCACTTCTGACCTTGAAATGACCAATTTGGTCCAGGTTCAGACCAAGGTTTTTATTCTGCAAATATCGAATTTGATTTCCAACAACCAGTGTACATATTATTAGCAAGACAGACAGAGAAAACTGGAGGATGACCATAACCCTCCTGAATCCTGCATTGCCGGGATTTTTATTAATTATCCCCCTTATTATATTCAAAGGCTTTAAGGAAGACAAAAAAAGTGCAGGATATGCTCCGGCCAAAATACTGCAAATCAGTACAATAGAAATTAACCAAATGTACAGGTGTGAGTCACGATAATTAATAAACAATTGCTTTGCTGTCATATTATTAAAGCCGGGTAACAACAATTCCACCAGGATCATTCCGATAATATGAGCTACGAATACAATCAACAGTGATTCTCCCAGGAACTGGAAGATGATTTTCGCTTTGTTCGAACCTGTCACTTTGCGCATGCCGATCTCCTTTGACCTCATTGATGATTGGGCTGTTGCAAGGTTCATAAAGTTTATGCAGGCAATTAAGAGTATAAAAATTGCTATAATACCCAAAAGCCTTACATATGTAATATCACCGTGACCGGATATATCAAAAGAATATTTCCCGGAAGAATTCAAATGGATATCTTTAACGTTTTGAAGAAAAATATCAGGATTGTAACCTGGGCCTTTCACATTACTTTTGACAAGATCTTTAATTTTATCACTTACAAATTTACCGTCAGTTCCTTGCTTGAGCTCTATGTATGAAAAACAAGCTCCATGCACGTTCCACTGATAATTCTCTGATCCAAAAAATTTAAAAGAACCTAAAAAATCAAAATGCAGGTGACTATTATGCGGAAAACTCTTTATAACACCAGTTATAGTAAAAGTAATACCTGATGTCTTCAATATTTTACCAAGCGGATCTTCATTGCCATAATATTTTTTAGCCATCTCTTCTGTAAGAACTAAATTATAGGGGCCGTTTAATGCACTATTTAAATCACCTTTTATAAATTCAATATCAAACATTTTTAAAAAGTCATCATCAACAAAGGCCACTCTTTCAAATATATAATCATCTCCATTTTGCATTGAAATAGGAAAATCCATATACCTTGAGGATCTGATTATTTCAGGATACTGTTCTTTTAAGGCTGCTGCCAGCGGTGATGGTGTTGTTGCTTCCTGGTACAAGTGACCGTCTATACTGATAAATTTCTCAAGTACACGATAGAGATTATCTGCATTTTTGAAATGCCTGTCAAAGCTCCATTCATCCTGTACCCATAAAAGAATCAGAATTGCAGCAGCCATTCCTATTGCCATACCACTTATATTCAGGATTGAATACGTAGAATGTCTTTTGATGTTCCGGAGAGCGATTTTGAAATAATTCTTTATCATAATCAATTTTTACAACTGCATTAAATATAGTGCCTAAAGTGCCTAAAATGCCTTAAGAGATTTATCCCTTTGCGCTCCGTGGTGTGACCCTTTTTGTTCCTTTGTGGTTAAAGGATATACAATTTCCATACCAATAAATTATACTCTTTGAAAATTAGTCATTTAAGCGATATAGTCAAAAATATATTATTTATATTTGCCTAATATTTGAACTTATAATGTCCATATTATAGACATATGCTAATCTTACTCATTGATTTTAGTGCGGGTTGCGTAGGAATAGGTAAACACTCAAAATTAAACCACAACAATGAAAGGCAAATTACTGATCGTCGATGATCATAAACAGGTATTAAAAGCACTGATCCAATTGCTTGAACCGGAATTTGACAGAATTACAGCATTAGCAACTCCTAATCAAATCATCAGTTATTTAAACAAGGAGGAGTTTGATGTTATATTACTGGATATGAATTTTTCAGCAGGTGTTAATACAGGCAATGAAGGTGTATACTGGCTCAATAGAATCTTAAAATTAGATCCCCTGGCAGCTGTAGTCATGATAACTGCCTATTCTGATGTTAACCTGGCGGTAAGAGCGATAAAAGAAGGAGCCACTGATTTTGTAGTGAAGCCATGGGACAATAATAAGCTGATTACCTCTCTGCAGGCAGCATTTAAGCTGCGCCAAACGAAGATTGAGAATAGAAAGCTCCGCGACAGACAAAAGCAGATAAATAAAGGGATCATTAATCAATCTGATCCTCTGATCGGGAAATCTCAGCCAATAGAAAATGTTTTACAGGTAATAAAAAAGGTAGCCAGAACAGATGCAAATGTGTTAGTAGTAGGCGAGAATGGGACCGGAAAAGAACTAATTGTAAAAGAAATTCATAATAATTCGCGCAGAGCGGATGAAGCTTTTATCAGCATTGACATTGGCACAATCACAGAGACTTTATTCGAGAGTGAGATGTTCGGGCATATTAAAGGTGCATTTACTGACGCTAAAGAAGATAAAACAGGCTGGTTTGAGACGGCTTCAGGAGGCACCCTGTTTCTGGATGAAATAGGCAATCTTTCGCTTACCATGCAAACCAAATTGCTTACAGCAATTCAAAACCGTGTGATCCATAAGGTTGGGTCAAAGACACCATTACCTTTTGATATACGTCTCATCTGCGCAACAAATAAGAATCTGGAAGAAATGGTCTCAAAGAATCTTTTCCGCGAGGATCTGTATTACCGGATTAATACAATTGTGATTGATTTGCCTCCGTTGCGAGACCGGGGTGAGGATATTGTTTTGCTTGCAGAGCATTTCCTTAAGGAGTATGCAAACAAATACGAGAAATTCCAATTGAAATTCAGCAGCAAAACTCTTGATAAACTCATGAAATACAACTGGCCGGGTAATGTCAGGGAGTTACGTCATACCATAGAAAAGGCAGTTATATTATGTGAATCTGATATTTTAACGCCGGAAGATTTTTTAATCTCCCATTTATCACAAAAACCGCTTCTTAATCAAAAACCGCCAACCTTTGCCGAAATAGAAAAACTGGCCCTGCAAAGTGCGCTGAGAAATAATAATGGAAGTGTTCTGAAAGCTTCAAAAGAGCTGGGATTGGCAAGACAAACAATGTACAATAAAATGCAAAAGTATAATCTTTAGAAAGCCTCAACCATGGTACTAAACAGATTCTTCATCAATGTATTTCTACGTGTGACTTTTATTATGTTATCCAGTTTGGTATTAGGAATAGTGCTGCAAAATATCGACCATGGATACTATTATACGCTTAGTGGTATGATTTTCCTGATCATATTGCAAACCTGGATGCTGGTAAATAAGGTTAACAGAACTAATACAGACCTGGAAAAATTCTTTTCATCGGTACAGGACCATGACTCTTCCTTTCGGTTTTCTGAAAATATAATGAATACCTCAATCAGAAAACTGCATGAAAGGATGAATTCTTTAAATACGATCATTCAGAATGTTAAAATTGAAAATGAGAGAACAGGCCAATTTTTACAAAGTGTGGTCGACCATGTTGATATCGGACTATTATCATTTGATAAGAATGGCAGGATAGAAATTTATAACAGGGCTGCAAAAAGGTATTTAAAAGCACAGGAACCTCAGAATCTGACTTCTTTAAAAAATATTAATGACGAAATATTAGAAGTTATAGGTACTATACATCCCGGGCAGGAGATTTTGCATAAAATGAAAATTGACAATCTCATACAAAGCATTTTGGTAAAAGCTATTGAGCTCAAATTTGAAAGCGATACAATAAAACTGGTTTCTTTTCAGGATATCACCAATGAACTCGATAAAAAAGAACTTGATTCCTGGCAAAGATTAATACGGGTGCTAACCCATGAAATTATGAATTCCATAAGTCCGATTACCTCACTTACAACGGTGATTTCAGGCTATTTTAAAAAGAAGGACGATGAAAACATGATCCCATTGGAACTTATTGATCAACAAATAGTTTCTAAAACACTCTCCGGATTAAACACCATTGAAGAAACAGGAAAAGGATTATTAGATTTTGTTGATAAATACAGAAGCTTAACATCTTTGCCACGACCTGATTTAAGCAAATTCACTATTGATAGTCTCTTCAGGAAATGCAAACTTCTCATGGAATCAAATATTCCGGATAATATAAAAATTTTTGCAACTGTTTATCCTGCAGATATTGTATTAGTGGCAGACTATGCTCAGGTTGAGCAAGTTATGATAAATTTAATAAAAAACGCGATTGAAGCTCTATCCAATAAGAAAAACGGGACAATTCAACTGAAGGCATCCGTTACGGATGATGGTACAATAATTCAGGTGGAAGATAATGGACCTGGTATATCTAGCGATATTATTGAAGATATTTTTGTACCATTTTTTACAACTAAAGAAAATGGTTCAGGAATAGGATTAAGCCTGTCAAAGCAAATAATGCAAAATCATGATGGCACAATTTCAGTGAACTCTGCTTCTAATAAGGGATCTGAGTTTACCCTAAAATTTTAATTATGACTGCTTATAGAGGCAATGGCCCGATAAACGGGCAGGGTTTGTCATAATATGATAAAGTCGTCTAGATGGCGGAGTCCGGGTAGGCAAAAAGCATGTGTTTTGCAGCCTTTACATTTACATATTTCACAGCCCCGTCAGTGACAGAAGCATAATACCAACAATCCGCTCAATAGACTTAATAATCAATGCTTTTGCCTGACTCTTCACAATTCATACTAAAGATAACAAATTATGCAAGTGCATAAGTAGATTGTGTGAATTTTACAATCCCTTGGTAAGATTAAAGGTCTGGATCAGCATCACTGATCATATCTGAATAATCTGGTGGTTGGTTCAATATTTCCCAGCATTCATCACAAATATTAACTGAGGCTGATTCAATAAACCCTTCTGATAATATTTCAATAGTTTCTTCATCTGGGAAGAAATACTCCCCACAATGTATACACTTAATTTTCATGGTATTGATTATAAAAGTCCATTCTCTGCAAAACTGTAATATGTACCATCATTTATGATAATGATGTGATCGAGCAACTGAATATCCAAAAGCATACCAGCCTCCTTAATTTTTTTGGTAATCTTAGCATCTGACTCGCTAGGGCTAGTATTTCCTGATGGGTGGTTGTGATAAACGATTATCCCAGATGCGTTTGCTTTAATGGCTGCCTGGTATATTAATCTTGCTCTGTTACAGTATCAGAGATACCACATTTTGATACTGGTAATATACCCAGTACTGAATTAGACCTGTTCATTAGCAGTAGCTTAAATTCTTCAATATGTTCTATTGAATCCTGGTCCCAATTCTCCATAAATATGTCAAATGCATCCTTGGAGCATTTAATCTGTAATCTATCTGATGCTTTGACCTTGGTCTTATAGACAAGCCTTGCTTCAGATATTGTTGTTTGTTTTGTTTTCATAGTAATATGATTAGTAAATAAATAGAAATGAAAAAGCCCGGGACCAAAGGCCCAGGCTGTATTGTTGCAAATTAATATGTGGATATATAGATTGTTAGAATATAGTGCAATTATGACAAATGTCGTATAATGCAGATATTAAGCGTTTTAAGATATTTTTATGTTTCGCTAATGCAGAATACTAATGAAGGGGAGATCGTGGCTCTACATGGTTGCAAATTGCCTTATTTGCGATTGTGACTGCGCTATATATAATTGATATACAGATAATTGAAGTATATGGAGAATTGGGAAGACAAATTGCTAAAAAAGGAATCACATTTTAAAACATTATAGATTGAGATACCACCAATAATACAAAGAAGTAACAATAAAGCTACGATAATCCATTTCAAGGATTTCCGATTAATAATACTTGTGTCAACTCCTTTTCCCTTATCTGTGTTAGTTTGGATTTCCCTTGGAGTGACTTTAGTTTCTCCTTCAATCTTTGCGTTCGTGTCTGATTTTAGTGCCAGAATAATTTCCTTAATAGAATTGGCTACCTTATTTATCTGGTCACGATATAAAGTTTTATTAAGGTTATCATTTGGACGATCCTCATTTGATTGTAAAGGTCTGTTAACGCCTGATGCTGTCTTAAATACAAAATCCATTGCTCTTAAAACACTTCCGGTCTCTTTCTCAAAAATCTTTACATCTTCTTGTTCAAGTTCATGTATACGTATTGGAAGAATCCTACTTGCATAATTACCATTCCTTAGCTTGATATTCTTTCCAAAATGATCAATGCTAGCAAATCTGTTAAATGCAAGATATTCATACTGCCATGCATAGCTATTGGGATCACAATACGTTTGGGAAAGTATAGGAATGAATATGAGGCACTTCAGCTTACCTTCAAGGCTCTTGTCAACATCATGTGTCTCCTGAAGCCGGTCGTGGGGATTTTCATCGAAGTATATTGAAATATCCTCTTTGAAAGTAGCCTCTAATTCTGCCCTCAGCGAATCAACAAACTTATTCACCCATTTATCGCCTTTGTTGTCTTTTTGACGGTAACTGATGAAAATGTCATATTCGTAGCCCGGGAATATGCTTGCCATTGAGTAAAGATGATTTACAATAATGTGCTTACATCTCAAACAAAACTAAATATAAGTGTCATTATAAACAATTCTATTTTGTAGCTCCCAAAATCCCAAGTTGCATTATTGATACTTTGCTATATATAGATAGGGCTTTAAACATTTTGAGTTTGAAATCACAAATAAATGAAGAATCATAAGGAAAATATGCCTATTCATTCTTTTTCAATCCCTGGATCACAATATTCCCGGTCCCGGATCTATCACAAGGGTAACTAAATTCCTTAAGCGCCTTTTTCGGATCGTTAATAGTTTCATAGAACTGGTCAAGAAACTTAAGCGTTTGATTTTGGTAGCTACTGCTTAATAATGGGTTGCCTTCGTAGAGTGAATAAAAATCATCTTTAAGTTGGTTGAAGGTTTCAAATACCTCTGTGAATTGATTCATCTCCGGTAAACAATAGCCCCTGTATCTTCTCTGTAAGGTAGAGCTCATTTGAAGTTCCTCTGCCGGCTTGGCATATGGTGCCCTCACAATTCCGGCATGATCAAAATCATAAGGTATTGTAGTAGGCAAACTGGTGGAATCAACAGTGATCAGCTTAATATTTTGCTGGAACTGTACTGACCAGTCAGTATTCCCGATCATGTATTCGAAAACGGCCATTTTCAAAAAATCCTCTTTTTGAGTTTCCTCAGGACGCAGGCCAATTTTCTCCAAAGAGCGGGACAGATTTCGCTTGGCCATCTGCTCTTCTTCTTCAAGCAGAATTCCGTAATAAGGATCTGAGCTTTTATTTTTTACTGTGTCCTGATAGATGACCTTCACCAACCTGGCCTTAAAACTCTTTGCTGTGATAAGATTATACAATTTATAAACTAAGTATTCATGTATAACGTACTGATCACCCCGGCAAGGTGTCACCAACTTCACTTTGTCCTGGTCCTTAAAGACAGAACTTTTAAGGGTAGACGATTTTGCAAATTTCAGTAATATAGGAGGATAATTGCAATTGGAAGTTATCTTCCGAAAGTGCCCTCGGGTTTTTATTTCGATGGGGATTTTAATCGCAATCTGATCAGCCTGATAGAGTAAAGTTGCAGGGTGGTATTGGGGATTATCTCCACGATCCTTGAATACCGTCTTCAAGTCGCCTCGCAAAGTCAACTCCATTATTTCATCGGAATCAAAAAGATTGGATGACTGGCCTAGAGCACTGCTCAATAAAAAGCAACATGGCAAGAAAAGAAGTGCATGTTTTGTTACTCCTTTTAACAAGGAGATGTACCTGGCGAAATCAGTAAACATGATGACGGTTAATTGACGGGTTTGGGTAATATGAATCTATTCCTGATTTTCATTTCTGTTATTAAAGTTACACCTATTTTAATGCAAAATCAACTTTATTTATCGCTTTCTGGCTGAAACATGGCTGAAACATTTTCATCTTTTCGTTGCTTTTCACTGCTTCTTTTAAAAAGAAAAAACATCTTATATACTTTATTTATAGCATATTAAGATGTAATACGAAGAAACTCAAAGCAGTTATTCGATCCCGGCTCCGGGTACTAAAACAGAGCGAGAGTGAGAGCGTGAGCGAAGACTCTCGTTCTGTTTTCTCAATACACACTCGCACACTCACACTTCATTTATATATCAGATCTTCACATAAGTATGAAATAATCATATTTTTGTAAAATTAATTACATATATATATGTTATTTCCCTTTCATTATTGTATAAAATATTATATTTGGAACCAACTTGTTTTTTGAAAAGCCTGTTCATAGTATAACTACTTGATCAAAATATCCTGAAAGTAAATGCCAGGGGGGAAAAGGCATTTACACCAGATTAGATAATTTATAAATATTGATAAATATTTTTACCAGGAATGAATTTGCTTAAAAAAAAGATTCAACCTACTAAAAGTACACCTGAAATAACTCTTAATCCAAATGGGATGATCAGAATTAAAGGTCGTTCCATGATCGGAAATATAATTGAATTTTCCAAACAGATAGACGATTGGATAGATAAGTACCTGATCGATCCTGCTGATCTCACATGTGTCGATTTTTATCTTGAATATCTTAATACGAACAATCTCAAATTTTACATTTCCCTGCTTAAGAAAATTGAAACTGTCAAATTGAAGAATAAAAAGCTCATGATCAACTGGTATTATGAAGAGGGAGATGAAGATATAATAGAAAAGGGAGAATATATTTCCTCTGTTCTGGATGTCCCATATAATTTTATAATGCTGTCTGACCTGGATAATGGCTGATAAATATCTCAGGATATTGAGGCTTATTCCCTGCAATTAATATACACCTGTTCGGTAAACTTTTCTCCATAAAAGCATTTGGTCAATAATTAGTAATAATTCAGACTCTTTTTAATAGCTGAAAAGTTAAAAACATGTCGTTATAATAAAAAAATTGACTTTGATATAAACAAAAGCTAATTTTGATTGTAACTAATATGATATTTATATGACAACCAAAGAAAAATCAAATCAGGAGTCGTTCCGTGTTACCGGAGATGAGCTATTTGGTAAGATTAAGGATATTATTAAAGAAGGTAACGCCAGAAGGATAATAATCAAGAATGAAAAAGAAGAAACTATTATGGAATTCCCACTTACCATTGGTGCGATCGGAGTAGTCCTTGCTCCTATTTTTGCAGCTGTAAGTACTATAGCAGCTCTGGCAACACATTGCACAATAATTGTTGAAAAGAAAGAAAATGCAGAAGAAAAATGATTTGGTCGTCACTCCGGAATGGTAATGATTGTTGATTTTACCAGATTAACCAAATCTTTACAAAATTGAAACAGGTATTATATATTACATAAAATAAATAGTGTATTTTTGACATACATAAAAGGATGGTTAATAACAAGATAAATTCGTCAACAATGAAAACAACAAAAACAAAAGCTGTCAGCAAGCCAAAAAAAACTGCAACAAAAGCTCCAGTTCCAAAACGCTCGGGAACAAAAACCGCTAAAACTTCACCTACTGAGGATGAAATCCGGGAAAAAGCAAAAGAGATCTATTATGAAAGAATTTCCCGTGGTGAACATGGTACTCCTGAGGATGACTGGCATGAAGCAGAAGAAATTCTGAAGGGTTCCTGAGATTTCATGCTATACAGGGCAGGCTTCAGAAAATAATTAAACCTCATTATATATTTCCGATTAATCTGTAACCCGGAATAAATTTAATATTCCCGGCAGGAAAATTAATGTGCCTACCACAAGCGAAATAATTGCAGATATCAATACCGCTGCTGCTGAATAATCTTTCGCTTTTCTTATTTTTTCATTCCATTCAGGGTCAACGATATCAGATAATGTTTCCAGTGATGTATTAATTAATTCAACTATAAATACCATTCCTGCCACAATAGCTAACAGCGACCAATCAAGCAGACTGATCCTCAAAAATATCCCAAGCAGAATTGCAACAGCGGCGCCAATAATATGGATTCTTGAATTTGGCTCTTCCCTTATAAGAGTCCATATGCCTATAAATGCAAATTTAAAACTGCCTAACCTGGATCTGTTTGAAAATTTTCCGGAAGTCATATCGATCAAGTACTGGACATGCTAAGTTAACCAATTCTTAAATATAAATAAATCCAACCGGATATAACCTGATGCAATCCCTAAAATGATAATTGTAAGAGCTATTGATCTTATGTTGGCATTTTGCTGAATAGAACCAGTAAACCCCCGCTTATAAAAGCAATTATCCACCATGCATAGGCAATTTGGGAATACAAATGAAGTGGTTTGCGGATCTGTTCAGAGGACCCGTATTTCAGGTTATACCGCCACAGCAGGATTGTGTCGGTAAGCATCCCCAGGAGGGCAGAATAGCCAAATAATCCGTGAATAGTAAATAATCCTTTTGTTGAACCAATTATCATAAAAGTAGTGGCTGTAATGTCAAGTGAAACACCAATGGTATAAAAAACCAATACAAAAGTGTTTACAATTTTAACCTTTCTGACTTTTAAAAATCCGATTGAATAGAATAAGAGCGCGAACATTACGATAAAAGACCCTATTACAGCAGCAGTTTTCATTCCTTATTTTTTTCTGGTTTAATTTGAAACGAATATATTAATTATAGATTAAAATTATCAGAGATCCATTGTCATCCATATATTACAGCCAAAATGACCGGAGTTTCCAAGTGGCCCTGAAATATTTTTAAATCCGGCACTTTCATAAAGGCTGATTGCTTTTCCCAGTTCAGGAAGGGATTCAAGATATAATTGCCGGTAACCAAGTCTTTTTGCCGATTCGAAGGTCTTATTCATTAACTGCCAGCCGATACCCTTTCCCCTCATTGTTGCAGACAGGTATAATTTCACCAGCTCAGCGCAACCTTCCGGCAATCCTGGTGTGGGATAAACACCGCATCCGCCTATTATTACACCCTTCTCTTCTGCAATCCAGTATTCAGATCCCTTTAAGGAAAATAATTCATACAGATTATCGGTTGTAGGGTCAAAATAGACAGTTCCGGGTTTGTGTATGTTAAATTCCCTGAAAACCGTCCGGATAAGTTCTGCAATCTCCCTGTTGTCGCGCTTTTCAATATGTCTGAATATTAAACCCATCTTATTACAATGAGAACCAGTAGCTCAGTTTAATAAGAAATATATTGTTGGGAAAGATGCTCCTGAGCTGTTTATAAGAATCTCCGAAGGATGCGTTCGAATTACCTGTCGTTCCTGACTTCTCTGACGACCAGACAAGATAAATGAAAGATCCAAGGCGATATTCCCATTTTGCAACAAGATTGGAACGAAACTCCTGGAAATTAAAATCAGGGTTTACTATTGAATAAGAACCATATAAAGGGTCATTCAGCAGGTAGCTGCCATCGGGCAGAACCATGTTATTGTACGTTTCAAACCTGTCCTGGTATGCAGCAGCCCGTGCATTGGTAATATATTTAAGGTCAGAATATAATCCTTTAGAGATAAATGGGCTTCCGTAATATTGAATAGAGAATTCGGGGGTCAGGTTCAGATCAGCTCTGAATGTAAGCCCCAGCGTCTTCTGATCAATCGTTCCAAGAATATACCTGTTGCCTGAAGCAAAACTCTTCGTGTCTACATATTGCAGGTTATCGCGGTTACCCATATAATTTACAGCAAGGCTCAGCTTAAGCCTGCTGAAAGGACGTACGACTATCCGGGGCTGAATCTCATAATTAGTAGCAGAGTTGTTACCAATCTTTTCATAACTGAACTCCACAAGTGCGACAACTTTTTTAGACTGGTCGGTAGTAAGGCTTCCGAACGAAGTGATTGTATATGGCATTATCATATCATATCCTCCACGCAAAATTTTTGTATCAAGAGTCTTTGAGTGAAAGATGAGATTCGCCGCAAAGTTCCACTGATTTGTAAATATTGAATTAAAAGCAAGATGCGCTCCTGATCCAAGGTAATTGCCATTAAAGTTCCAGGTATTGAACTGTTCGAGACTTACGTCGTACGAATTAAAAATTGAAACCGGTTGTGTAATAAGATAAGAAATAACATTAGTCTGGGTAATTATATCCGAATAGTTCATATAACCAAGGTCATTCAGCTCGAGGCCGGGCGAAAGCCATGTCGCCCCTGTTGAATACCGCCAGAATCCTTTTGAGCCTTTGCCGATCATGAACTTACCACCATAGCCGCTCAGGCTGGTAGCTGTGGTGTCATAATTCATGTAATTGGCTCCGGGTCGCTGGTAATAGCGTGCCGATGACTGTTGTAGGGCAGTAATTGCCTCCGTACTTCCATTTATATAGCTTCCTATTAATCTTGCATCAATATAAAACTCCTTGTCTTTGAAATGAGTCAGGATATCAAGTCCACCGGTATATGCATTATTGCTCAGCGACTCCAGGTTAGCATTTTCAATAACACGGTTTGTTGAAGTCACCATTCCCCCCACAACAGTGTTGCCGGCATTATAACCTTTTTGAACACGCGCAACGATATAGCTGGTAAGCGGTTCAACCTTAACGCTGCTCCTGTTGCCATCCATATCACTGAGTTGTGCAAATTCATTTGCAGTAACACTCTGTATCAATCCCACCGAAAGTCCTTTCGAAGTTGTTCCGCTGAACTTGACCGCACTTATAATGGCAGTCTTATCGGGAGATTTTACAAACAGATTTTCATTGGGAAAAACAGGTCGTGATGGGGCATGCCCTATCCTTCTTGAATAGAAAAGGTTAACGTTATCAAATTTATAATCGAAAATTGTCAGTCCTTCAAGAAAGAAAGGCCTCTTCTCTTCATAAAACGTTTCGAAAGCAGTCAGATTCATAACAGACGGATCAGACTCAACCTGTCCGAAGTCAGGATTAACCGTCAGGTCAACAGTAAAATTGCTGGATATCCCGATTTTTGCATCCAGCCCTGCATTGCCTCCCCACACCCTGCCTTTGTCGGCAAACGGATTAGCAGGTTCCTTTTTCATCGTTTTAAGATCTCCCAGAGTATACGGCATTATCTCCAGGCGTCTTGATTTCTTTAAGCCCTTTATGCCTATAAACTCGCCAAAATTATAAAGCATACCCGGACCAGTCTTACTTTGTATCTCCCAGTCACTCTCTTCCTGCAGTCGTGATATCCATCTCCATACATGAAGTCCCCATACCTGTTCATCCTGCCTGCTGTATCGCAATTGGCTCAAAGGAATCTCATATTCAGCAACCCAGGCTGAATCTTCCAGTCCGACTTTACATTTCCATACAGGATTCCAGTTAAAATCCCAGTTAGCCGGATTAAATAATACGAGATCAATTTTCTGACCCCATGCGGTTATTGAAAATTCAAACCCTGTCCGGTAATCACGATAGCTGTCAAAATTTACTCCGGCAATATCTCCGACAAGTTCATCCCTTACACCTGCCAGCCTTAGTATCTTATCAGGTTCCCCGTCGTGGGCGCGAATGGCAACATAAAGATTTTTGTCGTCATACTGAATATTAAATTCAGTTGGGTATGTAGGTTTTGCCCCTTCCTTAGGAATCCATTGAGTAAAATTCCCTGCCCAGGTACCTTTCTTCCAGCATTCATCATCGAGCTTTCCGTCAATGACAGGTTTTGGAGTTACCAGTCGTGATGTAGTATAAACTGGTTCTTTGGGGCCGCTTTGTTTTACGCTATCCTGTTTAACAGCAACAGGCTGAGCTGAAGAGTACGAAAAGAACTGATTTGCAATTACCAGGAAAAGAACCATACGGAAACGAAACAAAATATAAGTTTTTCTCATTAAAGTAGGAATAGAAGGTCGTTTAAGTTTGTATCGCTCAAATTTAAAATAATAACTTAATATCAGATATGTTTTACAATATTAATAGAGACAATCAATAAATTTAACATACAGAATCCATTTCCCAGAATGATCTATTAAATCAATCTTCTTATATTTAGATTTGATTTACTAAACCTCAACTCAGAAAATTTAAACCTGTACACCCATGAAGAAAATATTTCTGTTAATCATCCTCATTTGCACAACCTGTGATTTCTTAATGTCACAACCGCCTGCCGGATCATCTCAGGCTGACCGTAAGCCAGATGTATTAATTGCCACGGGAACCTTAAATACCGACCTGGTTTACAAGGTTAACGGAAGGGATGGAAGGCTTTACCAGGTTTATCTGGGGCCTAAACTAGATAATGCATTAAGCCTGAATCAATCAAGGGACCAGGGACATCTTGCATATCCCACATTCGGCACCGATAATCTTTTCGAACCGGCTATCAGGATGACACACAACGATGGTAATCCCTCCCTCGAACTTGTCTATGTAAGTCATAATACGGATAAACCCGATGCCAATGTGACCATTACCCATATTCTATTAAGTGATCCCCAATACCCCGTCGAAGTTACACTCAATATAAAAACATTTTCAGCAGAGGATGTTATTGAGCAGTGGGTGGAGATAGTTCAAAATGAGTCAAAGCCTTTAATATTATATAACTATGCTTCATCGATGCTGAATTTCGATGCCGATAAATACTGGCTCACACAGTTTCATGGCGACTGGGCCGAAGAGATGAAGATGCAGGAAAGTGAACTTACTTCGGGCATAAAAATACTTGACTCCAAGCTGGGTACCCGTGCACATATGTACCAGACCCCGGTATTCTTTCTGTCTCTTAATGACAAATCGGACGAAACCACAGGGGATTTAATTGCAGGTACACTTGGCTGGTCAGGCAATTTTCAATTCCTGTTTGAAGTTGATGAAAAGGGATCTCTACGTGTTATATCAGGGATAAATCCATTTGCCTCGGAATATAAGATTGAACCCGGGAAAATATTCAGTACACCGGCATTCATCTTTACCTACTCAAACCATGGGAAGGGACAGGCCAGTCGTAATCTGCACCACTGGGCAGCCAATTACGGCATTATGGATGGCAACAGACCAAGGTACACACTTTTAAACAACTGGGAAACAACTTATTTCAGTTTTGATGAGCCTAAACTCACCGCGTTGCTTGACGACACAAAAAAACTGGGCCTTGACCTGTTTCTTCTTGACGATGGCTGGTTTGGCAATAAGTATCCCAGAAATAACGACCGTGCCGGACTGGGAGACTGGCAGGAAAATAAGGCAAAATTGCCTGATGGTCTGGGTTACCTGGTAAAAGAAGCCGATAAAAGAGGAGTTAAATTTGGTATATGGATAGAACCCGAGATGGTTAATCCCAAAAGTGAGCTTTATGAGAAACACCCCGACTGGATACTTAAACTTCCAAACAGACCCGAGAATTACTTCAGGAATCAGCTTGTTCTCGATCTCACTAATCCGAAAGTACAGGAATTCGTTTATAATGTAGTGGATGGAATGCTTACCGCCAGCCCGGGCATTGCTTTCATCAAATGGGACTGTAACAGGATGATGACAAACGCTTATTCAACCTACCTTAAGGATGAACAGTCTCATCTTTATATCGATTATGTAAACAGTCTTTATGGGGTTCTTGAAAAGCTTCGCCAGAAATATCCGCATCTTCCTGTTATGCTCTGTTCCGGCGGAGGTGGCCGTGTCGACTATGGTGCACTCAGGTATTTTACGGAGTTCTGGGCAAGTGATGATACCGATCCTCTTGAAAGGGTGTATATTCAATGGGGATATTCATATTTCTTCCCCTCTTTTGCAGTATGTAACCATATTACCTCATGGGGCAAACAGTCACTGAAATTCAGGACCGATGTTGCCATGATGGGGAAAATGGGGTATGACCTTAAGGTCAGTGAACTTTCTGATAAAGAGCTTAAATTCAGCCAGGATGCTATCGCCAATTACAAGAGACTGAGTGATGTAATATGGCATGGAGATCTTTACAGGCTTATATCTCCATATGAGGAAAACAGAGCGGTGCTGATGTATGTAAGCAGTGCAAAAGATAAAGCCGTGCTTTTTGCTTACACGCTCAATTCCAGATTTGGAGAGACCTTCAATAAGGTAAAGTTACAGGGACTGGATCCTGCAAAAACCTATAAAATTCAGGAAATAAATATTGCCTATGAAGGCCGCAGGTTTGGTCCATCGGAAAACGGGAAAAGTTATTCAGGTGATTACCTCATGAAAATAGGGTTGAATGTCGGATCAGGGGCCCCACTTACAAGCACCGTATTTGAGATAACCGAATAAAATCATGTAGAAGCGGGTCTGAGACCTGCCTCTACATAAATACATTAATTATAATGTTCAATTTTAATGCTCCTTTTTATTTTACAGGAGCTATATCCATTACATAAAACGAATCTGGTTTTGCTGATCTTCGTGGGCGCGGATTATCAGCAGTTGCAGCCGGAGCCGGATTGAATTCTGCAGTAGGTGTGTATATATGGTGCGATTTTATGTCAATTGCCAGGGTTCTTGCTCCGGGTGCTGTAGTGATATTTTCAAGCACTTTGAAATTATCCTTGTCAACTTCCTGAACAACAGTCATAGTACCTTCTCCATTTGAAGCATAAGCTCTTTTCAGTTCCGGATCGAATTTTACGCCATCACAACCCTGTCCGATAGGAAGGTTGGCAACAACTTTGCCGCTTATAGCATCAACCACTACCATCAGTTTGTTACTGCACACAGCGAACAGACGATGAGTTTCATTATCCAGAGCAAGTCCGCTGGCTTCTTCTCCCGGAGCAATCGGCCATGAATTATCCACTTTCAACGAATTCACATCAATTACCGATATGAGACTTTTATCCTCTATGTTGACATATATTTTGCCCTTACCGTCTGAAACCGGAAATTCCGGTTTCCCTTCAAGGGCTATTGTGCCGACCACCTGGTTTGTTTCTGCATCAAGGACAGTTGAGTTGGCTGTTCTCCCGTTAAAAGTGAATACTTTTTTTGAGAACTGATCATAAAAGATAGCATCAGGATTCTCTCCTGTAACTTTTATATCTGCTATTACTGCAAGAGTCTGCAGGTTTATGACTTTCACCGAAGCATTTCTTCCGACGCTGATAAAAGCTTTATTGAGATCGGAAGCAATAGCTATACCATGTACTCCCGGAGTATTTTCTATAGTTCCGGCAAGAGTACCTGACTTAAGATCTACGACCTGAACCACAGTGCCATGGGAAACGAATAACCTGCTTCCTGCCTCATCAACAGAAAGGTAATCCCATCCCCCATCGCCAGGGAGATGTATCTTATTAACAATACTGTAGGCAGAATTTGTATTCTGTCCGCGCAGATTTGACCCCATAATGAGGATCATCATGCAACTGATAAAAGTAAACAACCTTTTCATATTTATAATTTTTAGTTTGGATGGACTCAATAAAATTACTGACAACTCCTGACGGCAATTTATTCCGTTCTGTTTATAACTAAAAAACACCCAGGATCGCAAGTACAGCAATAACAATGATAGTCAAAGAAGAAATGCCGACAGGGACCCATACCGGAGCTATCCATGGCCTGGGAATAAGGAAAAGGACATCAATAGTATTCAGGCTTGGAGGCCATTTTATAAGTATATACAGCGACAGGTAATAGAACAGGTCCCAGAAGGCGAAGGTCCACAAGAAGAATATCCCTCTTTCAATCCATGTCACTCCGGAGATATGTGCAATTACAACCAGCATTATTATTGTAGCTACTTCCCGTGTCATTTCAATACGCACATAGCGCCTTGGAAATTTCTCAAGCGACTCCTTGTTTGATTCCGAATCGAGCATCCCGAGTACTTTTCTCAGGTAAACGACAACTACTCCCTCAAAATGAGCCATTGCGATTCCGAAAATTGCCAGAAGAACCAGTTTACTAATCATTTTCTTCCCTCCTAAAATGAATGTTTAGAAATATGAATAAATATCAAAATTAATAGTATTTCTTTTTAAAAGATAATGCCACATTTACCAGTCCGATCATAACCGGGACCTCAACAAGCGGACCTATAACCGCAGCAAAAGCCTCACCGGAGTTTATTCCGAATACAGCAATTGCTACTGCAATGGCCAGTTCAAAATTATTACTGGCAGCCGTAAACGAAAGTGTAGCTGTTTGTTCATAAGTTGCCCCAGTTCTCCTGCTCATGAAAAAGGAGAACATAAACATAATTACAAAATATATTATGAGAGGAATGGCTATCGATATAACATCTAACGGTAATTTTACTATGTATTCACCTTTTAAAGAGAACATCACTACTATAGTAAATAATAGTGCAATTAGAGTAATCGGACTAATCTTAGGAATGAACCTTGTATGATACCATTCCTTACTTTTAGTCCGGATTAATATAAACCTGGTAATGAAACCTGCTATGAAAGGTATTCCGAGATAAATAAAGACACTACTGGCAATCTGTCCTATTGTAATATTCTCAACAACGGAATTGGTAGGTACACCAAACCATCCGGGCAGAATAGCTATAAAGAACCATGCATATACTGAAAAGAGTAATACCTGGAAGATTGAATTGAAGGCGACTAATCCTGCACAATATTCTGAATCTCCTTTTGCAAGATCGTTCCAAACAATCACCATGGCTATACATCGGGCCAGTCCTATCATAATAATTCCATACATATATGGAAGATTTGCGTTGTCTTTCCCCGGAAAAAGTTTAAAGAATATAATAGCTAATATAAACATAAGTACAGGTCCGATAATCCAGTTTTGTACCAGGGAAAGACCCAGGATTTTCAAGTTTCTGAATACTCCGCCCAATTCATCATATTTAACTTTTGCAAGTGGTGGATACATCATCAGAATAAGACCAATCGCAATAGGAATATTAGTGGTGCTTTCAGGAGAGGATTTTAATGAATCCCAGAAAGCTGCTATAGACGGGAAAAAGTAGCCCGAAAACACTCCTATAAACATTGCCAGGAATATCCACAATGTAAGGTACCGGTCAAGAAATTTGAGTCTTGGTTTCATATTTTATTTTTATACATATAACAAGAATAAAACCTTTACATTCATTTATTTTAATATTCAAAGGAGGTTCCTCTTTTTGCTGTATTCCGAATGACGTTATAATGGTTTTTGAAGGACTTTTAAACAAGTCAGATTTTTTTAATTAATTCTGATTCATATAACTTATAAAATTCATCCCTTATCTCGTTCCTTACTTCATAAAATGAGGTCATGATTTCTATATATGACCCTTTGGTTTTTGAAGGATCCTCAAACCCCATATGAAGCCGATTTCTGACCTTTCCAGGGAAGACAGGACATGATTCATTAGCATCATCACAAACTGTGATTACATAATCCCAGGCTTCATTCAGATATTGATCAACATTTTTTGGTTTGTTTTTACTTATATCAATTCCCACCTCTTTCATCACCTTTACAGCGGTCGGGTTTATCCGGGTAGCAGGATCCGTTCCTGCAGAAAAGATTTGCAATCTTCTATCGAATGATTGCAGAAACCCCTGTGCCATCTGGCTTCTGCAACTATTACCTGTGCAAAGTATCAATATTTTCATATTCAAATAATTTTTAGCAATAAACTTCGGCGTTTCTAACAGGATTTATGAAATGTTCGAACATTTCATAAAATTTCTGGATGGTTGTTAAATACAGGAAATAATGTACTATTTTGAAGCGCAGTCTATGCAGACTTTCTTATCTCCTTTAATTCTGCCATATTCCATTACAGTCATTTCACCACATTCTTCGCATACGAATCCATCAAAGCTATCCTTTTTAGGGTTAAGTTTATATTCGAAAACAGGTGAAATACTCAGGAGCTTTTCATCTGGTGCATTCATAACACCATTAACCAGGGGGTCAACTATTTCTGCCGGGACAATACTTGCAGGTTTGCCAAGCATGCGATAGTCAGTAAAAAATGCTGTTTTTTTGTTATTAAGCATTGCTTCAGCCTTAGGAGTTACTCTTACTGCCCTGTTGGTAGCTTTGTCAACTACGGTGACTGCCCATTTTCCTTTGTGTGTTTTCTTGAGGTTGCCCTTGCCAAAGGTAGTTCCCATTATAACCTGCAAACCATCACCATAACAAGTGGCGCAATGGTCATCGCCTAAATCGACAAAAGCAACAATTTGTCCGTCTTTTGCACGTTCAATCCCGAGTTTATTCATTGCAGCAGCACCAACTCTTAAGCCCATTGGCATTGCAGGACATTTATGTCCGTGAAACTTTTGCCCGAATTCGAGCCATTCTTTTGGATCAATCATGATTTTAAATTTTAAAGTGAATATTATAAGAATTTATTTTAGCAGAACATCAATTATCAATTTAGCCGCTATCAGCAGTAAAACAACTGCATATATTATCTTTACCTGTCTTGATTTAGCTTTTGAAGACATATATCTTGCCCCAAGCTGAGAACCAATTATTACGGAGACAACTAAAATTATTGTAAGTGTCCAGTTCATGTGTCCTTGTGCCATATGTCCAAAATAGCCTGAGAAAGAAGAGAATGTTACCACGAAAGCTGTAGTTGCTGCTGCTTCCTTTGTTTTATATCCCATCCACATCAGAATAGGAGCAATAATAAAACCACCACCAATACCTAACATTCCTCCCACAAAACCAGCGAAAATCCCGACAAAAAGACCAATGATTGCTCGTCTTTTAAATGACATCATGGTTTCAGGTTCTGCATTTCCTGAGACCATTAACGTCCTAATTGCGGCAATTACCACCATACCGGCAAAGAATATTTTCAGTGCACTGACAGGTACAAATTGGGTAACATACGAACCAGCCGGAGCAGCAATAAGAGCTGCTGCAGCCATTACAGCACCGCCTTTCCAATCAATGAGTTTTTTACGGGCAAAGGGAATTAGTGCAAGTAACGTATTCAGACCATTAAGTAATAACCCGAGGGGGATTGCAACTTCCTTCATATCGTATCCAAACCAGTTAATAACCGGCACATAAACTGTTCCTCCCCCAAGTCCGAGCATCGCAAAGATGAAAGAAGCAATTGTAATAATGAGAAACACCAGAAAGTATGCCATAATTTAAAATTTAAAATTTCTAAAATGTAAAAAGAACCTGCAAAGCAACCCATTCTGCGTTTTTTGCAGGTTTATTATTTATAGGTAATAATTCTCCCGGCATAAAATACCCGAATGCACTTGTTAACTGCAGGTTTTTCATGGCCTGGTACTTTACAAAAGCGTCAAGTTCATCACCAAGATGATGCTTTCCGGGCTCTAATTTCATAGTATTCAAAAGTGTGACATCATCTGGAACAGGTATGTAAAAACGGTTATATTTTAATTCTATCCACATTCCTCTGGCAGGGAATAGTTCAAGGACAATTTCTCTGTCATCAAGATTTGACCATGATGTTATGTTCATCCATCCATAGTACTTGTCATTAGCTCCGTATACCGGCTCAAAAGTGTGTATGGTTCCAGCTGCTTTCCTTCCTCCTGATGCGTAAGTTTCCCTTATACTGATAATGGGTTTAGCCTGTATATTATGAAACTGATATCCTGCCTTGGCGAACCAGCCGTAAGCATCTATCTTTTTACCATTCTCGCTGCCAAATTCCTTTATTGCTGTCAGATCAAAGACAAAATGATGAAAATCGTCATTAAAAATTCTTATACCTGTCCAATTTCTGCTAAATTCGAGAGTATTGATATAATCAGCTGATCCTTCAGTCTTTAAAGCATAAAAAGGCTCAATATTCATTACCCTGTGAATATTTAAGTGTGCATACATTCCTCCACCCCAAAATTCAGTGCTGGTAAATGGGATAGAAATTTTAACAGGATCAGCAATTTTCGTACCTCCTGCAAAAACATTTATAAAATTTTCGCCCCTTTTATAAGACACTTTTAACGCATCCCATGTCCAGCGCCCTGTATTTCCCCAGTCTCCCGGGCCAAATATTCTGGTATCACCATAAAATATTTTCTGTCTGCCAAGTTTAACTGATATCCCCTTTAATAACTGATTGTATTGAACATACGCATCATAAATCTCAAAGAACTCTTCGTTGGGGTTCATAGTATAATAAGGCATAGATGAGCCTGCCTTATGAATCCTGAAAAGATCAGGATACAAATCGTTACGCATCGACCACCCAAAAGCCCGGGAATCCTGCATATGAAATGCAACTGTTAATTTCCTGGATGGAGTTAAAGTCAAACCTGTAATTATCCTCTGAAAAAGGATCTTGTCATTGAGTCTTCCGATAGCGGCAGGACTATTATCCCCATAGTTTTTGGCATTCATTCCGTTCCACAATTCGAACCGGTACCGAACCGACAGATCAAATTTAACTTTGTAGTTGTCAGACTGGCCGTTGACTATTGTAAAACCAAGAAGCAGAATGATTATGGAAATAGCTTTATTCATATTATATAAGTAAGTACTTACATTGTTGCAGGCGAAAAAAAATTATTTCTTAAGGATTTTAAGCAGTAATTCCATTAAGAATAATTTTGCTTACAAGCTGTTTTTCAGGGTTTTATTTTCTCATACAAGCCAATCAGCCTGGTCTTATAAATTCCAATAATCTGTGGTTCATGTTCACCTATAGGCTTTACTGGGATTAAATCAATCACCTCTGCCGGAGAAAAACCTGAATTAAACATCAGTTTCAATGACGCAATAAGAGTTTCGTTTATTGAATCGTTGCTCTCTTTTTCGGTTAGACCAATCTTCTGCCCTATCTCTGAAAGCTCTTTCCATTGGAACCAGAAATATGTTGGCAACATGGCAGACATAATTGCATAGCTTTCAAGTTTTTCTTCCGCTACCTCAAAGGTATTACCCATAATCCTTAAGAGATCCAGAACCATTTGCTTATCACTACTGGCAAATTCAGATGAAAAGCATACCGGATTATAACCTTCATTAATATAGGATGTGGCGTTTGGAATTAACCTCAAAATGTTTTTAGTCTGGTTCAGTTTTGCTGATATTTTCGCGACAGTGATTTTGGGGGCTAGAGAAATCACTATGGTCTTGCTGTTTATATTAGCCTTTACAAGCTCAAGGGTATCCATCACTACAGGTGGATGCAGGGAAATAAAAACAATATCCTGTGAGGCTGCAACCCCTGCATTTTCAATCCAAATATCAGGAAATGATTTTTTAAGATTAACAGAGACATCATTGTTAGGGTCAGTAACAACAATTTTACTGAAGTTTGCGTTTTTATTTTTAAATGCCTGCAGAAGAATTCTTGTCACTCTTCCGCCTCCGATAAAACCAATTGACTGTTTCATATCGATATTATTTTGGGTTAAACATTAACAACACTTTTTATTTTCCTGAACCGAAGGGCAGGGAACTGTTCCGTATGAACAGTAAACGCAACAGTCTCCGGATTTGGGTTTTAGAATGGTGCCACAGTTTTTGCATTCGTAAAAAAACTGACATGCATCAGTGGGCATAGTTTCTTTTTCGCTATGTCCGCATTTCGGACATGTGATGATTGATTCCAATTCGATTTCCCTCATTTCAGTTATTTTGAGTTTTTCATACCTTCCCTTGGCTTCAATTGACACATGCAAGATCCAGATAATCTTTCTTCAACATTTTTTTTAAGTGGCAACCCGTCACGTTCCCAATCAACAATTCCCCCTGCCATATTAGCTATTTTTACATATCCTTTATCTTTTAGAAGGACTAATGCTTCTTTACTCCTTAAGCCGACAGTATCAGCAAATATGAGATACTTATCCTGTGGCAATTCTGATAATTTCTGAACAAGTCTGCTTATCGGAAAAAACAGGATTTCGGGTACATCAAAATTTTTAAAATTATTTAAGTATTCCTCTCTGACATCTACTATTACAGCTCCTTTTCTGCACAATTCAAATGCTTCACGGGGTGAAACATGTAAGATTCCACAGCTTAAAAAACCATAATTATCAAAAAGGCTATTCATCTACTTCAGTTTTACCCCCTTTTGTTGCAATACCTTTACTAACTCCTCTTCAGGGAAGTATCCAACATGCCTGTAATATTCTTTCCCGTTTTCGTCAAGAAACACCTGGGTTGGGATTGCCTCAATGCCATATTTTACACCATAAGGTTTGCCTGCATCAGTCCAAACATCGTGAAAGTCAACTTTTACATCTTTGCCATATTTCGTTTCAATGGATTTCATAACAGGTTGCATTTGCTGGCACGGGATGCACCTTACAGATCCTAATTCAATAAAAGTAACCTTGTACTTTTTTTCTGAATCCTTTGTATTCGTTGAAACCTGACCAGGAGTTTTCGCTTTTTCTCCCTGGCTGGGATTCTGACCACATGCGGATATAAAAATAGTTGTAATGAAAAATAAAATAACAGAAATGTTTTTGATGTTGTGCTCTCTCATAATTTCTAATTTTAAACGTATTATATGTTACCAAATATATTTTTAATGTCTTGTGCCATTTATCATTTAGCCTTACCGGTATTTATCAATTCTTTCTGGTCGCTCCTGAAGAGTTCTGGCTGAATATTAAAATGATGAATACCATATGTTTCAAGTAGTTTATCGACTTGTTCCAGTATCGCTTCGAAGCTTGAAATTGAATAATCTTCGTCCAAATCTATGTGAGCCTCAAGCATCATTTCATGATCATCGAGTTGCCAGACATGAACATGGTGCATGTTTTTCACACCCTGCAAAGAAGACATTTGTAGTGCAATCTCTTCAATGTTTATATGCGAAGGAGTAAACTGCATGAAAATCCTTATGGATTTATAGAATATGCCCCAGCTGCTGTAAACTAAGTAAATGGCAATACCTATCGAGAGAACTCCATCAATCCAGTACCATCCTAAATATTTCATTGCAAAGCCACCAACAAGAACAGCAATTGAAGTCATCATGTCGGTAAACAAATGCAGGTAAGCAGAACGCAAATTCATACTTCCTTCAGCATCTCTTTTTATAAGCACTACACTTAGTCCGTTAAGTAATATGCTTAATGAAGCAAGATAAATAACCACCAAACCGGCAATTGGATGTGGATGAATAAGTCTGTAAACAGCTTCCCAGACTAAAATGGTTGCAATTATTAGTAATGTTGCGGCATTAAAGAAAGCTGCAAAAATTCCTGCTCTCTTATAACCATAGGTTTGTTTAAGGGTCCGTTCCCGGCCTGATAATTTCTCTGCTACAAAGCTGACTATAAGTGAAAGAACATCGCTGAAGTTATGTGCAGCATCTGAAAGTAACGCCATACTGCCAGATATCAATCCACCTATTACCTGTGCTACAGTAATAACAATGTTAAGCAGAATGGTAATAAAAAGATTTTTCCCATTCGCAGTTCCATGTTTATGTAATCCTTCACTCATATTTTACAATTAATCCTTTTGGCCAATTCTCATATTATATTTCTAATGGACTTTTATGATTGAGGAATATAAAACGATCTCTCATCGGCATTATATCCAGAACATGGGATACATATATTCTTACCATCTTTACGATGCAGATATCTTTCAAACACGTACTCTCCGCATGTTTCACATTTTCCGTTATTAAATGAACCTTTAGGTGGCTTGAATTGAAAGTCCGGGAGTAACCTTATGTCAAACAGATCTTCTTCTGAAGCATATAATACCATATCAATAATGCTGTTGCATACTTCAGCCGGAATTTTAGAAGGTTCGATACCCTTTTTCCTATAACTGAAAAATTCATGTGGCGCCAGTGCATCTGAAAATTCATTTTTAAGAGCAATTCGTACAGCAACTTTCTCTGGATACCAAAAAGTTGCAGCTATTTTTCCATAATACAACCTGTCAATCATACTTTTACCAAAAGTTGCTCCCGTGGAAGCCATAAGCCCGTCCTGCATGCAGGTTTGGGGATGTCCGATTCCCATTTCTGAAAATACGTGCATCTCGTGGTCTTTGCAGCGTTCAACTCCTAATTTTTGAAGTGCCAGGGTACCCATGCGGTAACCTATAGGCATAAACGGACAATCATGCCCGTGAAATTCAAATGCCCATGACGGAATTTCAAATTTTTTCTTTTCCATAATTAAGATTATTTATATGTGTTTCAAACTGATCCCCAATAAAGAATATAATGGAGAGTATAGTAATAATAAGTATACTCAGATCAAAGAGAGTATAGGCGATTTTTACCATAGAAAATATCGCTTCAAATTTTATCATCATCAAAAATCCGGAGACAATCGAAATAGTTATAAATATTAGTTGCAACCTGCCTAAGACTGATTTTGACAGACCTGCTTTTCTCATGCTTAACCATGTATAAATACCTGCAAATAGTGCCACTATTGATAGTATGAAATGGTTTTTATCAAACCACATCCGTTCAGGTAAAATATAGGAATGCAAGTCCGGTTTCAGGTAAATCAGTACAAATCCAATTGTCAGAATACCATAAATTACCCATAAGTATTTTGAAGAGAAAGGTAAATAATTCAGTGTCTTGTTAATGTAAAAGACAACAGACAACAAGACTATTAATAAGAGGAACAGGATAGCCGGATATTCAATGGTCTTGATCCATTGTTCCCTTACAGCCGAAAGCCATACAAAGAATGCACTTATACCCAACCTTTTATATTGAGGCTCATAAACCGGATTCCCGTCAGTGCCAAAAAAATATTTCACCGTTTGTGCATAGAAAATATCTGATGAAAGCGAATGACAGTCTGTGCAACCCTTAGCTCCTAAACCGGCTTTTGCAGGAAATACATCATGATTATATTTATAAACCGAAGCATATGGTGATGACTCAAAGGTCTCTTTTTCAAGCATCTTATAATCGTTCCCGTTTAAGTACATCCGGTCGTCATTCACCCAGACAATTTTTTTGCCCTTTAAATCATACCCTTTATCCTGCATATATGTAGTTACAGAATTTATTAAAGCATCAATCTCTTCCGGATTATTGACTTCCGGGATGAAGTCTGAGTTATCATCCTTAATCTTGTCGAGTTCCGGATATTTTGTTCTGTCTTTTCTGTGTGTTGTCCACATGCTATAAATATCCTTCATTTTAGGCTGATCCAAACCTTTTTTCCCTTCAGTATAGATGGCTGGCCATGCGCTATGAACGGAATTAACAGGAAAGATTTTCCCCTTGTACTTTGCATACTGGGGTACAAACGGGTCTGATGGCTGATCTTTTGCCGTAAACATTGCAAGTTCACCATAATGGTTCCAGTAATTCATATCCTGATCGTAAAATGTCCAGACATATTTTGCCGGTGGCGAAATTTTTGTTCCGGGATTATATATATCGCTAACCTGCACCAATGCAGATTTTACCATGCGTTCAGGTATATGACAAGTCTGGCATGCAAGTTTATCGAGATGCAGATCTGGTAACCATGTGTGTTTCGCAATCGGAGCATTAAGGTAACCTGTAAGATGGCAGTCGGTACAGGTACGCATGGTATTATCGAGGTCGTTACGTACATTGCCCGAGGGGTCATCTCCTTTGCCAAACTGATGAACCTCTTTTCCTTTTATACGGCTATCTGTTGCCATTGAGCCTGATACGTGACAATCGACACATTTCATTCCTTTTGCAATATGAACATCTGTAAACTCAGTGAATGAAGCACCCCGTTTTTTCCATTGAGGTTTTGAATGGCAGTTCAAACACGTTTCGTTTCTTGGTTCCCTTACCAGGTGCATAGAGACTTTACCGTCAGCAGAAAATTTTGAAAGATCGTATGTCACTTTTACATCAATTGTATCTTTAACCGAACCTTCAACCTTAGCCAGACCCGATCCGGCTGTGGCAAGCCAGCGAAAGTTGTAGTTTGCCATCTGAGCGTTCCTTCCTTTATAGTCATATTCCGGAAGGTGACACAAGTTACAATCAGCTTCAATAACACCTGAACGATTCCAATGAGCCTGGAAATAGTCGCCATCAAAATTATTTATTCCTCCTGCAGTATATTTAACTGAATCCATGAACTTGTCATAGCGAAAACCTGCCCTGTCAAATTCAAGAGGTCCACCACCAGGATGGCAGTTAGCGCAACCATTAGTGATAAAGGTAAAAGAGGTCATATCCATCTCTTTGGCTGAGTTGTTGGATTTTTTTGAAAGGTAACTGTATAGCGGTGCAGGAGAGCACCAGTTACCACCATAATTCCCTGGAGTAGATACCCATTGATAACGGTCGGCAAATGTTCCGGCAGCTTTCTCATCCTTCCCCTGTTGAAAATGGTAGCCCTGTGTTATTTTGTCATAGTCGTGACATTTACCGCAGGTTTGTTTGGGTGAAAAAGGTTTGTCAGCATTAATATTATTTACCGGGTTAATCACTGAGCCATTTTCATCATAAAGATTAAAAGGAGGACAAACACCGGACTGAGTAACAAGGTCACGACTTATAAGATGATCTTTTTTACTCTCATTCCGTGCGCCTGTTATTGTAACAATAATCAGCATTACAATAACGGAAAGGATCAGGATTAGGAGTTTACTGCGTTTCATATTATTTAAGTTTAGGTTCAAACTTTGATTACCCTTATTTGACGCTCTTTTCTGTAAGTTTTCCAGCCTGTTTATAAATGTCTTCTATCATCCTCTGTTTTATCTTTTTCCCAAGTTCAATTGCTTCCCGGCAACCATAGCAACCGAAGCTAAGGTCAAGTTTTTGTTCAATATATGGGATAATTGTTGCATCAACACAGGTCGTCTGCAAAATGGCTGTTGAGCTGGTTACACGCTTCCCGACTTGTGCATTTAGTTGTGCTAAAGCAATCCACATGAGTTTCTCGGTTTCATCTTCCACTACCACAACATCAGGTTCAATATCTGCCTGTTCCAATGGAAAGAGATATATTAATTTGACCCCAACCATCGATGATCCGAGGTTTAAGAGAGATTTGATTTCAATGGCTTTTCTCCTGAGATTATCCATTTTTACAACCTTTTAATATGATCGATTATTTCATCAACTTTCTCATCAGTTACCGGTGTAACTTCTTTTTTTATTTCAAAATCAGTAGTATACAGATGAACTTTATTCGTTATGCCTTCTTTGGCAAGGATCTTTTCGGCACAATTGAAAGGACATCCATCCAGAACTATTATTTTATCAGGTTGTTCTTTAGTCTTTTTTATGAGAGCTGTATCGCTAATTGCAATTTTAGCCAGACAAACCATATTAGCAACGTCTTTTGCTGCTATACGCCGTGCAACTTCATCGGGATATTTTCCGGTATCACTTGCTCCTGAACATGATACTATTGTAATTTTGTTTGTTTCCATTTAATACTTTTTAAAAAATCATATTAAATAAATATCCTACAATCATTATTCCTCCTCCTACAATTCCGATAAATGTGATAATCATTGGAAGCTTCAGTACTTTACGCAGGATTATCATTTCAGGCAGAGATAAGCCAATTACAGCCATCATGAATGCCAATGCAGTTCCAAGGGATGCACCTTTTTCGATAAGTACAGATACAATAGGTACAATACCTGCAGCGTTAGAATAAAGAGGAATCCCGATTAAGATTGACAACGGGACTGAATACCATGCAGATTTACCCATTAGGGAAGCCATAAATTCTTCCGGGACATATCCATGTGCACCTGCACCAACTGCAATACCTAACGCTACATAGATCCATACTTTACCTACTATATCCTTAATGGCATCATATCCAAGACTGATTCTGTTACCGAATGTTATTTTTTCTTCTTCCTCCCCACTATTCCCCAGATGTGTCTCATAGACCCAGGGTTCCACCCATTTTTCGAGCTTCAGCAAACCAATTACCCAACCAGCAACAATTGCTATAACCAGACCTGTTCCAACATATATCGCAGCTACCTTCCATCCAAACATTCCATATAAAAGAACAACAGCCACTTCATTAATCATTGGGGAGGAAATAAGAAAAGAAAATGTGACTCCGAGCGGTACACCGGATTCTACAAAACCCAGAAATAAAGGGATCGCCGAACATGAACAAAATGGAGTTACGATGCCCAGGGCTGATGCCATAACATTTCCCGTGAAAGTCTTTTTTCCCTCAAGTGCCTTACGGGTTCGCTCAGGGGTAAAATATGTCCTGATAATCCCAACAAGGAAGATAATGAGTGTGAGAAGCATCATGACCTTGGGAAATTCAAAAACAAAGAAACGTACAGCTTCAGTTAGATGTGCCCCCTTTGGCATTCCAAAAACCGAATCAATTAACCAGTCGGTTCCTGGTTGAAGGAAATGATATATAATGTACCAGACAGGTAACAACAAAACAGGTAACCAGATATTTGTTTTGATATTTTTCATTCAATTAGAATTAATGTTTCGTCATACTACGAAATAAATACGCAAATTTTTTTATAAGTAAATCCTGATTATATAATAAACACCAACAAGGATAAAGATTACAGCAACGATTCTTCTGAACCACAGTTCGAATATTTTTATCTTATTGTAAAGACTCCCTAATCCTGATACAGTATAAGCCAGCACCCATGCAAAAATGATTACCGGAATCCCTGTTGCGATAGCAAATACAACTGGTAGATATAGTCCTGAAGCACTTGATACGGTTAAGGGAACAAGCATACCGAAATACAACACTCCGCTGTAAGGGCAAAAAGCAAGTGCAAAAACCATCCCAAGCAACGCTGCATCAATGAACCGCCACGACTTCCTATTTTCCATCTTCTCTGAGAGTCTGCCAAACCCGGGGAAATTTATCCTGATGATATCAAGCATGAATATGCCAATTAACAATAAAAGAGGTCCGATGATTTTCTCACCGTACCGCTGGAAGAACCCCGAGAATTTAAATTGATCTGCTCCAAGTAAAATAATAAGTGGAATTAATGTATATGTAACTGCTCTTCCAAGAGTATAAAACAGTCCATTGAAGAAAACTCTGTTGCGATTTTCCAAATCTTTACTTATAAATCCGACAGCTGTTATGTTCGTTGCCAGTGGACATGGACTGATAGCTGTCATCATGCCAAGTAAAAAGGCTGTAACCCATGGCATAGAACTACTATCAAGAAGATTTGTAAGAAAATCCATAATAGAAATATTTGAATGGGCGACGCAAAAAAAGATAGACTTTATGAGCCTGATTACTGATTTATCAGAGGATCTATCTTCGATTTCATAACCTCAGTAAATTTCTGTGGCTGAGAAACAGCATAAAGGAAACCTTCATTCGTAATATTGATTTTCTGGTCACCTTTTACAATCAGGAGTGTCTGACTGTTCACACCCAGTTTTTCACCCATTGATTTACCAGTTGCCTCTTCAAGATTTAAAGCAGTAAAACTTATCTTACCTGCTTTAAGCTGATCGGCATAAAGCATCTCAATGTTCTTTCTGGCTTCTGCTTCCACTGTTTTGCAGGTTACACAACGGGCTGTCATGTGAAAATAATAAACCTCAATATCTCCATTCTTTGAAACAGATGAAGCAGGTTTCTGGTTTGTCTGAGAATTGCATGAAATACCAACCAGAGTGATCAACAGGAAACTTATTAAAAAGAATTTTCTCATGGGGCTTGTTTATTATTTGGTTAAAAATTGTTTTATCTCCTCAACCGAGGGTATACGTCCTTTTGAAACAACTTTCTCGTTTACGACCAGGGCGGGAGTTGTCATGATGTTAAATTTCATAATTTCAACAATGTCTTCAATCTTAGTGACAGTAGCATCTATCCCATTATCTTTTACCACTTTACGGGTAATTTCCTCAAGGGTTTTACATTTAGGACAGCCTGTCCCAAGAATTTTGATTTCCATTTTATATAGTACTATAATATTACCGGTTAAAAAATTTATCAAACAAATCAGCGGCCTCTGTCCATGATCCTTTATTAATGCAGTATTTTATATATGGAGGATTTATCTCTCCCTGAATAAAACCTGCAGCCTTTAACTCTTTCAGATGCTGAGAGAGTGTTGAACGGGCGATTGGAAGTTCTTCTGCCATATCGCCGCTGTAACAGCACTTATCTGCATTCTTAATAAGAAAATCCATAATGAATACTCTAACAGGATGTCCAATTGCTTTTGAGTACCTGGCAATTTTTTCCTGTTTTTCAGTGTATACTTTTTCTTTTATCTCCATTTCATTTAGTATTTCGTCTAATTACGAAACAAAGTTAGATAAAATTTTAATTCTGCAAAACAAAATCAGTATTAAACGAAGAAAATATGAAATTAGAAGGAGATCCCTACGGACTTCGACCAACAGGGTCGGCTTTGTCCGACGAAGTCGGCCTCTCCCCAAACCCCTCCCCCGAAGTGGGAGGGGCTTTAATTCAGGATAATTGTGTATATTTTGAAAAGAATTAACTGCAACATCCTAAATGATCTTCCCCCTTTCACCCCGGGAGAGGGGGACCGAGGGGGAGAGGTAAATCTGATTAAACCTTAATTTGACGCTTCCGAATAGCCTGGCTTTAAAAACCATCGCACTATTCAGATTTCCCTGAATGCTTCGATATATTTATTGATATATATCTGTTTTTGTTTTGATTTGTACTGCATTATATACCTTGGATGTTCGAGAGGAACGATCTTTTTGAAGATTTTCAAATCGTCGTTAAGCTTTAAAATGAATTTATAATTCTTCCCGGTGCCAAGGCAAAAACAGATATCGTCTTCAATACCAAAAGCAAGTTGCTTTTTCAGGTTTTCGACCATAAAATTATTAACAGCTGCTATAAGTTTTTTGCTGTCATAATAATTATAGTTGACAGTTTTGCCACCTGCATTTAGTGAAGTAAAACCGAGCGGGCTTACAGCGCTGATAAAAAACCTGGAATAAAACATTTCCACACCTCCAAACACGTCGATCATGTTGTAAATAAAGACAGAAGAGGTTTCGAAAGTTTTCAGATCCTCAACAGAGAGACCACATTTTTCTTTCAGACGTTTTGTATCAGTAAAAGGAAGGCCTGTAACACCTGCACCGAATCTCCCCGGGTTGATACCCAGTATCAGGTGCCGTGAATTATGATCGTTGTAAAACCTTTTATAAAATCTGGTAATCAAAGGGAGTATCTGTGGATTGTCCCGGTAAGGATTCATAATGGAAATTCCCTCCGGCAATGATCCTGAATATTCCAGTTCTCCAAAGAATGATATCACTTTTTCGGCAAATGTTGCCATTATTCCAGTTTAGTCAACCTTTAGTGTTTTTTGAAACAGGACGAACTTCGAAAACCTGCTTCAATCCTAAGGATTTTTTATACAGCGTACAGAATACCTGTTGGATTTTTCAGTTCCATGGATATCAGCAATATCTTCTTTCCTTGAAATATCAATAACCGGCATATCGTTGATAATGAGATAGCTGAAATATGCAGCACTGGTTGTATTATAATCTGTTGAAGTCCAGTAATAAGCGCTTTCATCCATTTCGGAAAATGTACCTTCATAATCCTGCAACCCACCGAATTGTATATTAAATGAATTAGGATCAGAAGCCTCTTTTTTCCAGGATTCTTTTTGTTCAAAATAATTTGACAGTCTGCGGAAATCAGTTTCGGAAGGTAAATGCCATCCTTTGGGACAAACACTTACGGCGGTCTTCCAATCATATAACAATCCGTAATCTGCAATATTATTTTTATCATCATTATAATATGATGATCCCATTCTGCTCTTAAACTTAAGATTCTGGCTCATCCATGTAACACCGTCGATTGTAATTGTATTATAACTATTACCGTCTCTTTCATCAATAAACTTATCCTGTCCGGATAAAGATGAAAATACCATCAACAGAATCAAAGCTGACAAAGTTTTCTTCATATATTTTTCATTTTCAGTTGGCTAATAATTATTTCTAGAACACCAGCTTTAGAAATTTAATCCCATAGCGGATAGTCAGTCCCAAAAATAACTTATACATATTAATTAAACGGTTGATAAGTTAAAATGTTATTAACTAACTATCTTATAAGAGCATAAATGACAAAAAAGGGGAAAGAAAATTATTTTACCCGGATATCAGATATATATTAAAAGCCATATACCATTGTTCCTCCCATATATCCTGTGTAGGTTATAGAGACAACAGCCAGAAGGAATATGCTGAATGTTATCCACTTAAGCTGGGTTTCCTCTCTCTTTTTAATTACCAGCCAGGTTCTGAAAACTGAACCAGTAATTAAAAGGATCATGGTAATTGTTGCTCCGGTCTCGTGCCTTGTAAAGACTTTTACAAATTCGCCCTCCGTCGGGTGTTCCGTAAACAATTGACCAGACGACCAGGCGGCTATTGCTGCAATGGCGCCGGTCAGCATCAGGTAAAAGCCTGTTTTTGAAAGACATTTTTCATCTCTGAAAAAGAGTGAAACAATATCTGCAAGAAAGCCAACAATAATAAGTGCTATCGGGAAATGCACTATTATCGGGTGTAAATGAGCTGTATTGAACATAGGAAAAAATGTTTAGTTTCAAATAAAGTATATTCCGATTTGCAATTCAACTAAATCAAGCTATTCAAATATACACAAAAAGAGTGCGTCTTGTTAATTAAGACGCACTTCTATTTTATATATTATTAAATGTTTTATGAAAGCTTTTTGAAAAATCCTACTCCACCTGATGGATCAACTTTTACAATTATTTTGTCTGCACCTTTTATCAGTTCAACAAAATAAAGGTCTTCGTCGTCAAACTGAGTAGCCCACAATATCATGTCGGTTTCATTCGCTACATTATCATCAAAGAAGACAACCGGTCCTATTGAATAGCCTTTGTACCTTTCTTTTATCTCTTTCTGACCTTTAGCAGGAAGATCGGCAAAAGTTTTTCTCTGGGTTGTGCCAACCAGATTCCCGTCTTCATCATAAAAAGCTTTCATTTTTGCTCCATTCGCTGTAAATGTTACTTCGTCGAAAGTCTCAACCCTTTTCCATTCAGCACCTGAAGCATTTTTAAAATCCATATTAAAATTGTTTTTTGCCTGGTCACTGACTATATTGCCTTCAAGTTTTTTCAAGGCAATCCTTTCAGTTTTCTGTTCACTTTTGGTTTCTTTTTTCTCTGTTTTTACGCCCTGGTTAGTCTGTGGTTGCCCAAATACAAAACCAGCTGTAAACAGAAATGTCATTGCGAATAATGCTAACTTTTTCATAATCAATAAAAATTAATAATTAATAATTAACCCATTTCCTTTTTTAATACTGTTATAATATATTGTTTTAAAAACAGTTCTTAATTTATCCCGGATACTCTATAAATTTTCCAGGCTTTTATTATAATTCTTCAAAATACATTTTAAAACCTCTTATCAAAGAACCTTAATATTTACCGGACAAAGTTATTTCAGAGAATTGTATGGCGAGTTAAGATGAGATTAATGTAACATTAAGAAATGATTAATATTAAGAATGTCACCCTTTCGCCGGCCTGTTTGGTAAAACAATTATAAATTCATTACCTTTGAACCCTTTTCAAACAATTAAAAATAGCAGGCAAAATGTCAGATAATAAAAGTCTGAAACCTTATGGCGACAAACAGATTGCATTTGACAAGCGCTATCTTGAAATGGCTCTCATATGGGCTCAGAATTCATATTGCATAAGGAGGCAGGTTGGAGCACTGATAGTAAAGGGCAAGATGATCATTTCCGATGGATATAACGGTACCCCTGCAGGCTTTGAAAATGTATGTGAAGACGAAAACAATGTTACCAAACCATATGTACTTCATGCAGAAGCGAATGCCATTACAAAGGTTGCCAAGTCGCATAATTCAAGTGAGGATGCTACGCTTTACGTAACAACTTCACCGTGTATGGAGTGTTCAAAACTTATAATCCAGGCAGGCATCAAAAGAGTGGTTTATTGTAACCGTTATCATAAGACTGACGGCCTTGATCTTCTTAAGCGTGCAGGAATAGAAATAGTATTTATTGATCCCGAAAAAAAAATTTATGAACTACAATAATCACAGAAGGAGTATTTTTCTCCCATTATTGCTTGGAATAGCTCTGGCAATTGGTGTACTGATAGGTAAGTTTCTCCCCGTTGACAATACTTCTCCTTCACGATCAAATATCAGGTCAAGAAATGATAAACTGAACAGTATTCTGAATATCATTGAATCTAATTATGTTGATTCGGTTAACCGGAATGATCTGGAAGAGGCTGCTATTCCTGCTATTCTTAAAAAGCTCGACCCCCACTCTGTATATATCCCGGCCAGGGAGCTGGCCCGTGCCAACGAGTCTCTTCAGGGAAACTTTGAAGGAATAGGTATCTCCTTCAGCATGCTTACTGATACCATTCTGGTTATCAGTACAATACCCGGCGGTCCTTCCGAAAAGCTCGGACTACTTCCCGGAGATAAGATACTTTATGTAAATGATTCGCTGGTTGCCGGCAGGCACATAAGCGATGAAAAAGTGATGGGAATGCTTAAGGGCCCCAGCGGAACTGTTGTGAGGATAAAAATTCTTCGTGCCGGTCATCATGGACTTATACCTTTTGAGATTACCCGCGATAAGATACCCATGTACAGTGTTGACGTTGATTATATGGTAAACGATTATATCGGCTACATAAAGATCAACAACTTTGCCATGACAACCTATGATGAATTCATGAAAGGTCTGCACGACCTAAAAGACCAGGGAATGAAAAGCCTGATTATTGATCTCAGGGGCAATCCCGGAGGTATAATGGAAGCTGCTGTACAGATTGCAAACGAGTTTCTTAAAGAAGGCCAGCTGATAGTATATACTAAAGGACGTACCCAGCCGCGAAATGAAGCACGTGCCTCCGGAAAAGGTGAATTTGAAACAGGAGATCTTGTAGTTTTGATTGATGAATGGAGTGCCTCAGCCAGTGAGATTCTTGCAGGAGCTATCCAGGATAACGACCGTGGTACAATTATCGGCCGGAGGTCATTTGGGAAGGGGTTGGTTCAGGAACCCATCTCTTTTGCAGACGGTTCAGGTATGCGGCTTACCATTGCACGTTATTACACCCCCACGGGCAGATCAATACAAAAGTCCTATAAAGACGGTTTTGAAAAATACTACAACGATCTGAACACAAGGTACACCCATGGTGAATTTGAAGACGCTGACAGCATCCATTTCTCTGATTCTCTTAAATTTACGACTCCCGGGGGGAAGGTGGTATATGGTGGTGGCGGAATTATGCCTGATAAATTTGTTCCTGCCGACACTTCTGGCATTTCACCCTATTTCCTCAAAGTTCGATCATTAATTTACAGGTTTGCCCTTCAATATACCGAGAACAAAAGGGAATTATTAAAGAGATATACTGAAACTGGAGAGATGGAAAAATACCTTGATAAACAGGCATTACTCGATCAGTTTATAAAATATGCCGCAGCCAATGGTGTTAAAAAAGACCCGGCCGGGTTAAAAATATCGGGTGATATTATCAATATACAGCTTGAAGCCTATATTGCACGTAATATACTGGAAAACAAAGGATTCTATCCCATCTGGGAGAAAATTGACACTACTCTTAAGTATGCGATTGAATTCCTTAAGAAGCAGAACTTAAGCCCAAATGTGGCAGTAGAAAAAGACTAGATCAGGTTTTCAATAAACTCTTTTACCAACTGAAAAGATCTTTCTTCTTCTTCTATAAACCCCATGTGCCCTGAGTTTTTCAGGACTACTACCGATGCATTTTCAGGCATATTTACCTTTGCCTGAATCTGATCACAGGGAATGTAATTATCAGTCTTTCCTAATATCCATAAACAGGGTACTCTCCCCTCTTCCATATATGATAATCTCGAGGGCCGCTGAATCATTCCTTTCAATACAGCAATAATGCCCTCGCCGGGTAATTGTGAGGCAATTTCTTTTGATCGATGAAGAGCCTCAGAAAATTTTTCAAGATTCAAAGTTGAAAACATTCTTGTGACATTTTCCGTATACATCAATTCCTTTCTCCCGGCTTTTACAATAAGTATTTCTCTCTCCCTTTTTTCAAGAGCTTCGGGTGTATCGGCAAAAGGCTGTGAGTGAAAAAGACAGTATCCTGAAAGATAACCCGGGTAAAGTTCAAGAAATGCCAGAGCCACATATCCTCCAAGTGAATGGCCTGTCATAAAGACCTTTTTAATATTTAATTTGTCGAGCAGGTCTTTGATAACATCCGCCATAAACTCCATTGTATGTGCCTCACCAAATATATCGGAATGTCCGTGTCCCGGAAGATCAACCGATATAACCCTGAAACTACCTGCAAGTCTTTTTTCAAATCCATTCCAGACTTCAGACGATTCCAGGTAACCATGAAGAAGTATAACAGGATATCCCGTTCCTGAATCAGAATAGTATATTCTGCCACCTTTATATCTATGAAACATAATCTTAAATTATTAGTTTTGTAAAGTTAGATAATTAAAGCATCATTAGTTTAACTGCAAATAACCTGAATGTTTTGTGATAATTAGCATGGTTTGATAATTTTAAATATTGTATAATTGAATTATTTTTGAGAAACTTCCTTAACCTGGCAATAAGATAATTTATTAACAATTTAATTCCAATGAGTAAAGTTTTATTTTCCTCAATTTCCAAAAAATTTGTTATGGCTCTGGCCGGCTTTTTCCTGCTGACTTTTTTGCCGGTGCACCTCTATATTAACCTTATGTTGTTAAAGAGTAATCCTCAGTCATTTAACGATGCCGCCCATTTCATGGCAACCTTTCCGCTGGTAAAAATTATGGAAGTAGTACTGATAGGGGCACTTTTTATTCATATTGGATGGGGCATTTTTCTTCAGATACAGAACTGGCTTGCCCGTCCTGTTGGCTATGCCAGCGGCAATAAATCGGAGACTTCGTTTTTTTCGCGATTTATGATATGGACCGGGGCAACAGTACTGACCTTTCTTGTACTCCATTTTTTCAATTTCTTCTTCATAAGACTTGGTATAGTTAAGGGCAATGCAGAAGATTTTTATTCTGTCGCTCATAGCCTTTTTAAGATCCCTGCATATAATTACATTTACCTGGCTTGTTTCGCCCTGCTGGGTTTTCACTTATACCATGCCTTTTCATCTGCATTCCAGACCCTGGGGCTTAACCACAGAATCTGGACGCCTGTTGTAAAGGCTGTTGCACTGATTTATGCAATTATCCTTCCTGTTGGTTTTGCACTTATATCAATAACTCTCTGGCTTTTCAGATAGATCGAAAAGAAAAATATATATAAACATGGGAAAATTAAATTCAAAGATACCCGATGGTCCTCTTGCACAGAAATGGACGAATTACAGAGCAAATGTAAAGCTGGTCAATCCGGCCAACAAGAAGAAATTGGAAATAATTGTTATCGGCACAGGGTTATCCGGAGCAGGAGCCGCTGCATCGCTGGGTGAGCTTGGTTACAATGTTAAGAATTTTTGTTACCAGGATTCGCCCCGCAGGGCACATTCCGTTGCTGCACAGGGAGGCATAAATGCTGCAAAAAACTATCAGAGCGATGGTGACAGTGTTTATCGTCTTTTTTATGACATGATCAAAGGAGGCGACTTCAGGGCACGTGAGGCAAATGTATACAGGGCAGCAGAGGTAAGTAATGAAGTTATCGACCATTATACTGCACTGGGCGTTCCTTTCGCCCGCGATTACGGTGGTACACTCGACACCCGTTCATTCGGAGGAGTACAGGTGTCAAGGACTTTCTATTCAAAAGGACAAACAGGTCAGCAATGTCTGCTTGGAGCCTATTCCTCTCTTAACAGGCAAATAAAAAAAGGTAAAGTAAAAATGTTTCCCCGTCGTGAGATGCTCGATCTTGTTGTCATTGACGGCAAAGCCCGTGGCATAATTGCACGCAACCTTCTTACCGGCGAAATTGAACGTCATGGTGCACATGTAGTTGTTCTTGCAACAGGCGGTTACGGTACAATTTATTATCTGTCGACTCTTGCGGTAAATTCAAATGCATCTGCTGCCTGGAAGGCCCATAAAAAGGGAGCTCTGTTTGCCAATCCAAGTTTTGTGCAGATCCATCCTACTTGTGTGCCTCAGCTTAATGAGTTCCAGTCGAAGCTCACGCTTATGTCAGAATCATTAAGAAATGATGGCCGTATATGGGTCCCAAAAGCCAAAGGAGATAAGAGGTCTGCCAACGAAATACCTGAAGATGAAAGGGATTATTACCTGGAGCGCCGATACCCGGCTTTTGGCAATCTGGTACCAAGAGATGTTGCATCCAGGGCAGCCAAAGAACGCTGTGATGCAGGTTATGGTGTCGGGGAAACAGGTCTAGCTGTTAATCTTGATTTCAGGGACTCAATTAAAAAACTTGGGAAAAAAGTTATTGAGGACAGATACGGGAACCTCTTTGATATGTATAAAACAATAACAGGTATCGATCCTTATGTAGAACCGATGCGTATATATCCTGCCGGTCATTACACTATGGGCGGACTTTGGGTTGATTATGAGCTGATGACAACAATTCCCGGGTTATATTCCATAGGAGAATCCAATTTCTCCGACCATGGGGCTAATCGTCTGGGAGCAAGCTCCCTGATGCAGACCTCAGGTGACGGATATTTCATTCTCCCAAATACAATAAACAATTACCTGGCTGATGAAATAAGAACGCCGATAATATCAACTGATGCTCCTGAATTTATCGAGACTGAAAAAGCAGCTGTAGAAAGGTTGAATAAACTTATTTCAATTAAGGGCAAACAAACCGCATCATCATTTCATAAAAGGCTGGGTAAGATTATGTGGGATCATTGCGGCATGATAAGGAATGAAAAAGGACTGGAAGAAGCTCTTGTGCTTATCAACGATCTGAAAGAAGAATTCTGGCGAGACCTTACTATTCCCGGAACTATCGGGGAACTCAACATGGAGCTTGAAAAAGCCGGACGGGTAGCAGACTATTTTGAACTGGCAACCCTGCTGGTAACTGATGCCCTTAACAGGAGAGAATCGTGCGGAGCACATTTCAGGGAAGAGTTTCAGACTCCGGATGGAGAAGCCCTTCGGAATGATAAAGATTTCGCATATGTGGCCGCATGGGAATATGCAGGAGAAGGGAAACCTCATATTCTTCATAAGGAAGAACTTAAGTTTGAAGAAGTTGAAATGAAGGTAAGAAGTTATAAATAAGTCATGCAGGTCATGCAGGTCATGCAGGTCATGCAGGTCATGCAAGTCCATTAATTAACTGACGACCTGCAAGACCGCAAGACCGCAAGACCGCAAGACAATATAAAGACAAAACAAAATAATATAAGAAAAATGAAGCTTACATTAAAGATATGGCGACAGAAGAATGCAAAATCCAAAGGTAGTTTCGTGACTTACCGGATGGACAATGTATCTCCTGAAATGGCATTCCTTGAGATGCTCGATGCACTCAACAAGAAACTTGTTGAAGAGGATAAGGATCCGGTGGCCTTCGATCACGACTGTCGCGAGGGTATATGCGGATCGTGTGGGATGTATATAAACGGTCATCCTCACGGCCCGGTACCTGCAATTACCACATGCCATCTCTCCATGAGGTTTTTCAAAGATGGTGAAACAGTATGGATTGAACCATGGAGAGCAAAGCCGTTCCCTGTAATAAAAGACCTTATTGTTGACCGAACAGCATTTGATAAGATTCAGGTTGCCGGCGGGTTCATCTCTGTAAATTCAGGAGCAGCTCCGGAAGCTAATTCAATACTTGTGCAAAAGAAGAATGCGGATGATGCATTCGATTCCTCTATCTGTATAGGATGCGGAGCCTGTGTGGCTGCCTGTAAGAATGCCTCGGCCATGTTATTTGTCTCAGCCAAAATCTCACAATTTGCCCTTTTGCCACAAGGCCGAATTGAGGCTAAAGAGAGGGTGAGATCAATGGTTGAGAAGATGGATGAGTTAGGTTTCGGGAACTGTTCAAATACCGGAGCCTGTGAAGCGGAATGTCCAAAGCAGATCAAACTGACCAATATTGCCCGCCTCAACAGGGAATACTTCAAAGCATACTAATTTAACATTAATTTTCTCTGTGACCCTCTGTGGTTCTCTATGTAAGTTCTTTTTTTTTGTTACACAGAGGTTGATTATGAGCAGACTGCTTCGATCTCTTTTACGGTTTTCGGAATAGGTTTCCCAAGCAGGTTATGTCCCTTATCGGTAATAAGGACATTATCCTCTATCCTTATACCCCCTATTGACATGTAACTACCTAATTTATCATAATTAATGAAGTCCCTGAATTTCCCTTCTGCCTTCCATTTTTCAATGAGTTCAGGAATAAAATAGCAGCCCGGTTCAACGGTGAAGACATGTCCGGTTTTATAAGGAAGAGCAAACCTCAGGAAAGCGAGTCCGAATTGATCACTTCTCTTTACTTCATCACTATAGCCAATAAAATCTTCACCCAGCCCTTCCATATCATGAACATCCAGTCCCATCATATGTCCCAATCCGTGAGGCATGAACAATGCATGTGCCCCGGCAGCTACTGCCTCATCAACATTTCCTTTCATAAGTCCCAGATCTTTTAATCCCGAAGCAAGAATCTTACATGCCATGAAATGCAGATCGCGGTTAGACAGGCCAGGACGTGTGGCATTGATGGCATCAGAGTTAGCTTTAAGAACAATCTCATATATGTCTTTCTGAAGCTGGCTGAACCTGCCTCCAACCGGGGTAGTACGTGTAATGTCGGATGCGTAATGGAGATCTGTCTCGGCACCTGCATCGGTAACCATCATCCTTCCGGTTTTAAGAATATTTACATGCTTATGATTATGTAATGTCTGACCATTGATACTGAGTATAATCGGGAATGATGTTCCACCCCCTTTTGATAGAGCTATTCCTTCTATTGTGCCAAATATATCCTTTTCGCTAACACCTTCCCTGCACATTTTCATGGCCGTAACATGCATATCATAAGCAATAGCGACAGCTTTCTCTATTTCATCAATTTCCTCGGCTGCTTTGATCGACCTCATCGAGATGACGGCTTTTATCAGTTCAACTGAAGCCCGGGTCTTCATCTGGCAGGGGTTTTCCTTTAGCAGGGCACCCAGGGTCATCTTGGTCTCTCCCCTGTATGGAGGAAGAAAATGTATTTTTCTTTTTTTTGTCAGAGCTTCGTGAATAGTATCTTCAATGGATGCCATTGGCGCAATATCTGTAATTCCACAAAGGAGTGCCAGGTCTTTGACGGTTGGCTGTGGCCCCATCCATATTATATCATCCATGTCAACATCATTGCCAAACAGCTTGTCCTTCCCTGAATCAAAATCCATTACACCGGCAAACCCGGGCATATCAAGTCCGAAGAAATATAGGAAATCACTATCCTGTCTGAAGTGATAAGTGTTGTCAGGATAATTCATTGATGATTCCACATTTCCTATGAAAACAGCAATACCTGATCCTATTTTTTTATGGAGAGTCTCTCTCCTTCTTGTATATACCTCACTCTTGAACATATCGTAATTTTTAAGTCGTTTTTAAACTACTAAGTTAACATCCTTACACGGATAAAGCAACCCGTCAATAAATATAATTCCTCCTGGTCAGAAAAAGCCGTCCCGGAATATCTGATATAATTCAATAGAATTACATTACACTTTTTTCATTTCTTAAGAATTCTATCCTTCAAATCAAAACAAATTAATAACAAAATATATTACAAAGCGAATACCTCTTGTTATTATCAAATTATTGTTATATTCGCAACTATTATCAACATTTTATTAACAAATCCCGCCAGTTATGCCATACAGAAGATTGCCGAATACCGACACAGCGCGCATTAAAGCAATGAGGATAGCACTCGAGAAAGGGAAAGAGCTTCCACCTCATAAACTTGCATTTTCATCAAAAACTGTTGTCAGGCTTCAGAAATTTCTTCCGCAATATGAGCATAACATTCAGTTATACAGACAGGCACTTACTTCACAGAATAAAAAAAGCAAGGATTATAGTGAAACATTAAAAAAGGCCAGGATATATCTCACTCATTTTGTAAGGGTGATGAACATGGCAATATTTCGTGGTGATCTGCCCACTGAAGCAAGGGCATATTTCGGATTGGCAACCGATGATGCCACAGTGCCTTCGCTAAGTACTGAAAACGAACTGATGAGCTGGGGGAGGAGGATAATTGAAGGGGAGGAATTCCGAATCAAGAAAGGAGGCAACCCAATTACCAATCCGACAATTGCAGTTGTGAAAGTAAGGTTTGAAAATTTCCTTGAGGCCTGGACTCATAACAGCAATCTTGCAAAAAAGACGATCAATTTCGCTGAAAAAAACTATACCCTTCGCAAGGAGGCTGATGAAATTATTCTCCGGTTATGGAATGAGGTTGAAAGTACTAATGCCATTCACCCCGAAGATGTCAGAAAGAGCTACAATGAGGATTATGGCCTCGTATATTTTTACAGAAAAGGAGAGCTCGAAAAGGAAAAAGTCAACGAAATGCAGGATAATGCCTGGCATTGATACTTATTTATAAGGCACATTTGCCTCATTGTCAATCTTATATTTATGCCTGAAATATCCCAGTATAACCAGGCAGACAAAAATGGGTATTGATAATTCAGCCAATTCTTTCCACCAGGGTAAATTATACGAATAGCTTACATTATCAAAGACATGAAAATATGTCCCTGCAACAGGAACAGCATTGTTTATAAAATGTGCTATTATTGGAAGCCATAAAGTTCCGCTCCATAAATAGAGATAACCAAAAACCAGTCCAAGGATAAACCTCGGAATAAACCCTAAAAACTGAAAATGGACTGCACTGAAGATAATAGCGGTGAACCATACGGCAGAATGACCTGATCTGAACAGCTTATAAAAGATCTTCTGAAACACTCCCCTGAATATCAATTCCTCGCCTATTGCAGGCAACACAGCAATCATGACAATGTTTAGCAACATTACCCAAAAAGTATTTGAAGAAATCAATAAATCAATCAGGCTGTCAGCTTTATCTTCCTTTTCAATCATCCATTTTTCCAGCCCCGACATCCAGTCAGGCAAATGCATTTCCGAATTAAGCTGGCCGGTAAAATTAGTTATTGGAAAAAGGAAAAAGGCAAGCATTATCACCAGCAAGATCTCCTTTAAATGAGGCGTTTTCAGATCAGGTATTGCAGCATTATTTTCAGTTTTCATCAGGTATAGAATAATTACTGCAGGAACTATAAAAATTGCAATATCCTGGACAATCACCATGTATCTTAAAAAAGTTAACTCATTAGAACCGAAAGCAGAAGAAGGTGTCGCGATCAGGGAGATATCAGCGCCAAATAATAGAAACCCTGGAATAAGCAATATGACAAGCAACACAAACCCAACTCCAAGAATGATCACGAGTGAAACAAGGATCTGGAGCAGAGGCGAGTATTCGAATAATCTCAGGTTTCTGAAGTTGTCGCTCATTTTATTAATTTTGTAGCCAAAGGTTCATCGGGCTATAAATATAAAATGCCAAAATTAATATTTATGTCCATAAAATCATAAATTCTTGAATATAGGCAACATATCACTGGGAGACTATCCATTGTTTCTTGCACCCATGGAGGACATCACTGATCCCTCCTTCAGGATGATCTGCAAAAAGTTTGGAGCTGATGTAATGTATACCGAGTTTATATCCTCCGAGGGACTCATTCGCGACGGACATAAGAGTGTTAAAAAACTCGATATTTTCAATTATGAACGTCCCATAGGAATTCAACTCTACGGCCATCTTATTCCTGCAATGGTTGAGGCAGCTCTGATATCTGAGCAGGCAAAACCTGAAATGATAGATATTAATTTCGGTTGTCCTGTAAGAAAGATAGCTAACCGCGGGGCCGGAGCAGGCATGCTTAGAAATATACCTCTAATGATCGAAATGACTGAAACCATTGTCAAAGCCGTTAAACTGCCGGTAACAGTAAAAACAAGGCTGGGTTGGGATGATGAAAGCAGGGATATAGTGGATCTGGCAGAGAGGCTTCAGGACGTGGGTATCAAAGCAATAACAATTCATGGCAGGACCAGGGCTCAGCTATACAAAGGGACAGCTGACTGGACCCTTATCGGGGAAGTCAAGAATAACCCGCGGATGAAGATACCTGTTATTGGTAACGGAGATATTGACGGGCCGGTGAGGGCAAAAGAAATGTTTGAGAGGCATGGAGTCGATGGAATTATGATCGGCCGGGCCTCAGTAGGGCGACCATGGATCTTTCGGGATATACGTCATTACCTCAGCACCGGCGAGATACTACCCGAACCTTCGGTGAGTGAGAAAGCAGATATTGCTTTATTACACTTTGACAAATCTCTCGAGTTCAAAGAAGGGAAAAGAGCTATATTGGAAATGAGACGGCATCTTTCAAACTATTTTAAAGGATTGCCTCATTTTAAAGACACCCGTCTGAAGCTGCTCACTGAAATTGATGCTGATAAAATTGAAACAATCATAAATGAGATCAGGGAGAAATGGGGAGATTTCAGGAGTGAAGATAAAACCTCAGTTTATATGTAAGGAATGGTCGCGACCATTCCTTACAACCGAATATCAGTTATTTTACGGAACAAAATCGAAAAATCATTCCATTTGAAAACCATTTTCAGGATAATAATAAAGACTATCCCCGAAAGCACCAGTCCTGTAAATTCTGTCCAGGGATAGACGTTTTGCTGTATATAAAGTGCCTGGGTCTGAAGAGCGGAAGACGGATTTGTTACCATGATACAAAGAAAGACATTGTTCGCAGCATGTGCCCCCATTGCTGCTTCTATCCCGTCATCGAGAATAGTGATAATGCCAAAAACAAGTCCGAAAACAAAGTACTGAGGCATCATGGTAAAGAATCCATATTCTTTCACCTCGGGATTCAGTGCATGCATAAGTCCAAACAATAAAGAGGTCATGATAAGAGGAAACCACCTGTTTCTGATCATAGCAGCAAATCCCTGCATAAGATATCCCCTGAAAAGAACCTCTTCAAAGGCAGCCTGGAATGGAATGAATAATAATGATATAACCGATAACGCTATTAATGAGATTGTTTTATTGTTAATTGAGAAATTTTCAGGTTCTGCCCTGAGATAAAGGAATAAATAAGCGAATGAAAGAATCAGCCAAATGAACGCCGAAATAAAGAAGTGGTTCCATCTTATGAAAGATGTGCCGTTTATGGTAGTTTTAAGTGTTCTGCCGTTAAGTGGTTTTACCAGGAGAATAAACGCAATAAGTCCCGCTATGAAAGGGAATAGCATCATCACCAGAAGTGTGTTTGAACTAAGTCCCAGTACACTGAAATCATTAGGATGAGCTGCAAAATGTGATAACAGATCAGGATTGGACAGAGATTCCACCAGTGCAGCAATGAACAGGGGAAATGCTCCAATACTGTTAGATACTAAAAAGACAACAGCAATCATTACAACATATCTCCAGAAGTTGTTTTTGCCCGTAAATGAAGATTCCAGATGATTCATAACAGCAGGTTGATCAGAATTCCGAGAAGCCACGTTTGGGATGGTCAATTGAATAATGCAGACCTATACTTTCATTCCTGTTTGCAGCCATTTTTATTATAATATATCCAACATTGATAAGATTTCTCAACTCAACTATTTTTTGGGATATAAGTGAACGTTTATAAAGACTCTCGTTCTCCTTATATATAATCTCCAGGCGCACCATGGCCCTTTCGAGGCGAAGGTCAGACCGTACTATCCCTACATAATTACTCATAATCATTTGAACTTCCCTGCAGTTCTGAGTAACGAGCACCATTTCCTCAAGATGGGTCGTTCCCTTATAGTCCCAGTCAGGGACTTCCTCTTCAAATGTAAGATCTTTCAGGAGTCTGCCGGAATGCATTGCAGCTCTGTGGGAATATACAGCAGCTTCGATCAGCGAATTCGAAGCCAGCCTGTTAGCACCGTGAAGACCCGTAGAGGATACTTCACCCAGAGCATATAAGTGGAGGATATTGCTCTGGCCATTCACATCAACTTTTATACCTCCGCAAGAGTAATGTGCCGCCGGTACAACAGGTATCATGTCTTTTGTAATATCTATTCCACGGGTAAGACAATGTTCATAAACATTCGGAAAATGATCCTTCAGTCCTTCACTATCGAGATGTGTACAGTCGAGCCAGACATGATCATCTCCCCATATTTTCATCTCATTGTCAATGGCCCGGGCGACTATATCGCGCGGGGCAAGTGATCCGCGGCTATCGTACCTGTTCATGAACTTTTCGCCTGACATATTTTTCAGAACGGCTCCGTAGCCCCTCAGAGCTTCAGTGATAAGAAAAGATGGCCTGGTATTGGGATCCCATAACGAAGTGGGATGAAACTGTACAAATTCCATATTTTCAATTGTCCCCTTAGCCCTGTACACCATAGCCACACCGTCGCCGGTTGCAATCTCCGGATTCGTAGTTGTCATGTAAACATTACCCATGCCTCCTGTTGCTATCACAGTTATTTTTGAAAGGAAGGTGATGACTTTCTGGCTTTTCAGGTCAGCAACATAAGCTCCAAAACATTTAATATCAGGGTAATCTCTTTTTAATTCTACCCCGAGATGGTGTTGTGTCAGAATATCAATTGCAAAGTGATGTTCGAAAATCACTATATTAGCCTCTTTCCTTACCTGTTCAATAAGTGTTTTCTGAATGGCTTCACCAGTTTTGTCTTTATGATGGAGGATCCTGTATTCGGTATGTCCTCCTTCTTTCGCAAGGTCGTATGTTCCGTCTTCTTTCTTATCGAATGAGACACCCAGATCGATCAGGTCTCTAATTCTTTCAGGAGCCTCATGAACAACCATCCTTACAACTTCTTCATTGCATATTCCCCCGCCTGCAATAAGAGTGTCTTTTATATGTTTCTTAAAATTATCAGGTTCGCTGAATACAGCTGCAATTCCACCCTGGGCATACCGGGTATTTGTATCATCAAGGTTTGCTTTTGTTACAACAGTTACTTTTCCGAATTTTGCAGCCTTAAGGGCAAATGTCAGACCAGCAATTCCTGAACCTATAACAAGGAAATCAGTTCTCTTTTTCATTCCTGCATTTTCAAACCGGGGGATAAAGATACAAATAGATTTGTTGAATACCCCCGACGTTGTAAAACAGAACTTTTTGAATTACTTTTGCCTTCCGCTAAAGTAAACTAAAATAGTTATGGCTCAGGAAGATGTTTTTAAGAAACTGGTTGCTCATTGTAAGGAATATGGTTATGTTTTTCCGTCAAGTGAAATATATGACGGGTTAAGTGCAGTTTATGATTATGGCCAGTATGGCGTTGAACTTAAAAATAATATAAAGAAATACTGGTGGGACAGCATGGTTCTTCTTAACGATAATGTTGTTGGCATTGATTCGGCTATCTTCATGCATCCCACAATCTGGAAGGCATCAGGGCATGTCGATGCATTTAATGATCCTCTTATCGACAACAAGGATTCAAAAAAGAGATACAGGGCTGATATCCTTATCGAAGAGTATCTTGCCAAACTGGAAGATAAGATCACCAAAGAGGTCGAAAAAGCAAGGGAAAGATTCGGTGATGCGTTCGATGAAAAAAAATTCAGGGAGACAAACCCAAGGGTTCTGGCAAACCAGGTAAAGATTGATGAACTCAATGCCAGGTTTTCAAAGGCCCTGAATGAAACTAATCTTGCAGAGCTGAAACAAATAATTATCGACAATGAGATTGTATGCCCAATCTCCGGGACTCGTAATTGGACAGATGTAAGGCAGTTTAACCTTATGTTCTCAACTGACATGGGATCTACTTCCGAAGGAGCCAATAAAATTTACCTTCGCCCGGAGACTGCGCAGGGGATCTTTGTGAATTTCCTGAATGTTCAGAAAACAGGAAGGATGAAGATCCCATTTGGGATAGCACAGATTGGGAAAGCATTCCGTAATGAAATTGTTGCCAGGCAGTTCATCTTCAGGATGCGGGAATTTGAGCAGATGGAGATGCAGTTCTTTGTTCAGCCCGGCAGCGAGCTTGAGTGGTTTGCAAAATGGAAAGATATAAGAATGAAATGGCACCAGGCGCTTGGTTTCGGAAGTGAAAATTACCGGTTTCATGATCATGTCAAGCTTGCTCATTATGCAAATGCTGCAACGGATATTGAATACAAATTCCCATTCGGGTTCAAAGAGGTTGAAGGTATCCATTCAAGAACCGATTATGATCTCAAACAGCACCAGGAATACAGCGGCAAAAAGCTGCAATATTTTGACTCTGAAAAAGGAGAATCGTATGTCCCTTATGTGATCGAAACATCTATCGGTGTAGATAGGATGTTCCTGCAGGTTATCTCTGCTGCTTACGCCGAAGAAGAATTGAAAAAAGATGATGGAACTTCCGATACACGTATTGTGCTAAGGCTGCCATCGTTTCTTGCTCCGGTTAAACTGGCAGTAATGCCTCTTGTAAAGAAGGATGGCCTTCCTGAGATTGCAGAAAAGATCGTACACGATCTTAAATTCGACTTTAACTGCCAGTACGACGACAAGGACTCTATTGGCCGCCGGTACAGGCGTCAGGATGCTATCGGCACTCCGTATTGCATAACCATCGATCACCAGACTCCTGAGGACAACACTGTAACAATCAGGTATCGCGACTCGATGGAGCAGGATAGAATCAAAATTGCGCAATTAACAGACATTATTAAAGAAAAAGTATCAATTCAGAGCTTATTGAAGATGCTTTAGAATGAATAAGGTTCTTATAATTACATATTACTGGCCTCCAAGCGGGGGTGCCGGTGTTCAGCGATGGCTTAAATTCTCAAAATACCTTCCTGACTTTGGATGGGAGCCTTTAATACTTACTGTTGATCCCCGGTATGCAGCATACGCGGTGACTGACAATTCACTTATTGATGATATTCCATCTTCATTGAGAGTCTATTCAACTCCTGCAACAGACTATTTCAGAATTTATGGAAAAAACAGGTCAAAGATACCCTCGGCAGGTTTTGCAAATAGTCTGAATAACACGCTAAAAGAAAAAGTGCTTCGATTTATAAGGGGTAATTTTTTTATCCCCGATCCCAGGAAAGGATGGAATAAATTTGCTTTTAAAAAAGCATGCGAATTAATAGAATCCGAGGGGATTAACCATGTTATCACAACCAGCCCTCCCCATTCCACCCAGCTTATTGGTTTAAAAATCAGAAAAAAATATAAAAACATTAAATGGATAGCAGACTTGCGCGATCCATGGACAGATATCTATTATTATAATCAATTCTATCATACCTCCATTGCAAAAAATATAGATTCAGGGCTGGAAAGAAGAGTGCTAACGAACGCTGACAGGATAATTACTGTGGGAGAATCGCTTAAGTCTTCTTTTTCGCTGAAAGTGAAAGGCATTGAAAACAAAACAGAAGTAATTACCAATGGTTACGATGAGGATGATTTCCGGCATGTAAGTTATTTCCCATCTGAAATATTCACGATTTCCTATATAGGCACTTTATCTGAAGTCTACCCTGTCAACGGGTTTCTTGATTCGCTGCACAAATTTATTGAAAATGATTATGATAGCCGGGTAAGGTTTATAGGAACAGTTTCTCCCAAATTGAAGGACCTGATTCTGTCAAAACTCACCGATCCCTTTGTTGAGTTCATAGATTATGTTGACCATTCCCTATCTATAAAATACATGCTCGAATCCACCGTTCTCTTGCTTATAATACCTGATCATAAAAGCAACAGGAGTATCATCACAGGAAAGCTTTTTGAGTATATTGCGTCCGGAAGACCCATTATTTGTATTGGCCCACCGGAAGGAGACGCTGCAGATATTTTGAAACGGACAGGGCATGGAACCACGTTCTTTTATGATGATTCTGCAGGAATTCTCGAAAATTTATCAAAACTGGTTTCAGATAGTACTATTATCGGGAAGATCCCTTCAGAAGTTTTCAGCAGAAGAGAACTGACGAAAAGGCTTATTTCCTTGATTGAAAAACTTTGATTACTGTACAATGAAAGTTGGAATAATAGTCGATAATGAACTGAATAATGATATACGTGTTCTGAGGGAAATAGGAATTCTTAAGGAACACGGGTTTGAAGTATTTGTATTATGCTTTGCATTTCATAAAAGCTACAATGCCCCATTTGACAATGCGAACATAACAAGAATAAGCATTTCCAGAAAATTTAAGGATATTCTTTTTTTTGCCCTGAATACAATACCTGCCTACGAATGGCTTTGGGCATCACATATTAAAAAATTCATCATCCGAAACAACATTGAAGTCATCCATGTTCATGACCTGTATATGTCCCGGGCTGCGCATAAAGGAATACTTGAAACGCAGAAGAAAATACCTTTGATCCTTGATCTTCATGAGAATTATCCATATACAGTAACAACCTATAACTGGACAAAAGGATTTATCAGGAGCCTTATCGCCCGTCCCAAAGTATGGTTAAAGAAAGAGAAAAGATACCTTGGATATGCCAACCGTATAATTGTTCTCAGTTCTGATTTCAGGGATAAGCTGGTTAAAAAATATTCCGAATTATCAGAAGAAAATTTCGCAGTTATTCCAAATGTACCTGATTTAAAAATCCCTGAAATCAAGGATAAGCATCCTGTTAAGAAGCACTTTAAACAGGATTTCCCTGTTATTTTCTACTATGGAGTAATAGCAGAAAGAAGAGGGGTCTTTGATTCTCTGGAAATATTCTCCGATCTCGTAAGGGAAAACTATCCCGTTAACTTCCTGCTTATAGGTCCGGTAGATAAAAAAGACAAAACACGTTTTATAAAACTGTTAAAAAATGATACGATTGCTGATCGTGTGCATTATATTCCGTGGATTGATTCCTCAGAATTATCTGATTATCTTGATACATGTGATATATGCCTTGCCCCTTTTCATAAAAATCCGCAGCATGAGTCAGGTGTAGCAAACAAAATTTATGAATATATGCTTGGAGGGAAGCCTATTGTAGCATCAGACTGCATTCCACAAAAAAATCTTATTGAAAAACATAACTGCGGATTAGTCTTTGAAAACATGGAAGAATTTAAAGTCGCACTAATCAAACTGCTTAATGACAGGGAAATAAGAAAAACTATGGGGAAGAACGGATATGATGCAGTTATAAAAGAATATAATACAGCTATTGTTAAGGATACTATGATCCTGTTGTATAAATCATTGACTGAAAAACAATAATTTAAGTAACCAGGCTTTTAAGGGAATCTGACAAAACTGGCTAAAACAGAAATTTACCCAGATGAACATCTTAATATTAACACATTCTTATCCGGATACAAAACATAAATGGCGTGGTATTTTTATCGAGGAACAAGCCAGGGCATTAAGCACAAAACATAGTGTAACTGTTGTTTATTTTAAAGTGGACTATTCTCACTGTGCTCCCTTCTCTGACTATTCCAGCATTAAAAAAACAGATAAGCAACTGACTATATACGAAGTTACAATAAGCAAATCCTTTCCTGTTATAACCCAGATTAAGTATTTGTCTAACACTTATCGCTTTCTAAATAAAGAGATCTTTAAACATACCAGACCTGATATAATCCACAGTCATCTGTCATATCCTGCAGGATTCCTTGGAGCAATTATTCAGAAGAAAAAAGGGATCCCCAATATACTCACTGAACATTCAACTATCAAAATGTATTTTCGAAGTTTTCTACATAAACGGTGTGTAATTTACGCTCTCAGGAAAAGTAAAGGTATTGTTTCAGTAAGCAACGCTTTAAAAGAAGAAATTATTCAACAATGCAATCGCGAGGTAAGTGTCATTTACAATATTGTTGACACGGATAATTTTGAGCTGACCCAATCAAAAACAGGCGATTGCATTAACATAGGTTTCCTTGGAGGATTAAATAATACAAATAAAGGGCTCGATCTTTTATTAAAATCCGTTTCCCTGCTTAAGGGAATAAAATTTGTTCTGCACATCGGAGGTGAAGGGGTACTTCTGGACAGTTACATAAAATTAGCCCGTGAGCTGGGTATTGAATCCAGTTGCATTTTCCACGGGGAAATTTTGCGAAGCAATATCAGGGCTTTTTATTCAGGATTAGATATTTTTGTACTCCCGAGCCGGTATGAAACATTTGGAATAGTTTTGATTGAAGCAATGGCAAGCGGAGTCCCGGTTATAGCAACAAAATGTGGTGGCCCACAGGAAATAGTAACTCATGAAACCGGATTACTGATTGAAAAAAACAATGCAGAAGAACTCGCAGATGCTATTGCTACAATGGTGAAGAATATTGGCTCGTACAACAAAGAAGAGATAAGAAATTATTCAAGGGAGACATTTGGAAGTTCTGTCTTTATTGACAGGATTACAAAAGTATACCAGGATATATTAACATTAGGTTCAAATGGTTAAAACAAAGCCTTCTTCAGAGGATTCAAGACATCTGTACACAGAAAATTATTTCCTGAATAATGCAACAGGCCACGAAGAGTTTAAATCTTTCAGAGGAAAATATAAGGATCTGATAGATAAGTTCCAGATGATTTTGCAGTACCTTGATCTGCATCCTTCTGACAATTTGCTTGATATTGGTTGTGGCAGAGGTGAGCTTGTTATATATCATTCCCTGAATGGAGGCAAGGCAACCGGGGCTGATTTCTCGGAAGAGGCAATAAGGCTTGCGAAAGAAAAGGCAAGGGAACTGAATGCCGACTGTAACTTCATTGTAAGTTCTTTTGAAGAACTGGATGAGAAGATGAAATTTGAACGAATTGTCTCTATTGATTTTATTGAACATATTTCTACCATAGAAGGCAGGGCATTTTTCAAAAAATGCTATAACCTGTTACATCCCGGCGGAAAGCTTGTAGTCTATACTTACCCTAATACCATCAGAAGAAAATATGGTTATAAGATGATAAGACTATTAAGCATTATTAAAATGAAACCTTTGCCAAAAAGTGAGCCTGACACCATATCGGAACATTATAAAGAATATCACCTGAATGAGCAGAATTACTTCAGCCTGAAAAAAATGGCTCTTAATGAAAATTTCAGAAAAGCCAGTGTGATATATTTTGACCAAAGCATTAAAGAATCGTTTATAAAATCAATATCGATCCATACTCCCTTAAGGCATCTTTTTTTGAAGGGCCTGACATTAATAGCAGATAAGTGATTACTTAATTACTTTTTTGTACAACAGGAAACACTATATTAGCATTTCCAATGTATCTTAAAACTTCAGTGCCATAAAAAATTGCAATGAACGCCAGCCATGCTGAACTCGATTAAGATATCACTAAAAGATACAATAGTCTACGGGCTTGGCAATATAGCTGTAAAGATTGTCGGATTAATACTTATACCTGTATACACTGATCCTAAGTTCTTTACTACCGATGATTTTGGTATTCTCGGTATACTTGAAATATCGGGCCTCGTTTTAACAGCAATGCTGGCATCTGGTTTGCCACAGAGCCTTGCCAGGTGGTTCTGGGACAAAGAGCACAAGGATAATCAGAAAGGCATTTTTTTCATGTCATTCTCAACTCAACTTTTTGTATCCGCGGCTTTTTGCCTTTTCCTTATTCCTTTGTCCGGCCATTTGTCGTTATTGATTTTTTCAAGCCCCGACTGGTCAAAAATCATTACACTTGTTATACTGGCTTCAGCTATTCAGGCAATAAATAATATAGTAAATACATTAATGAGGCTGCAGTCAAAGTCTATGTTATATACTTTAACCAATCTCTTTAAACTGACCACTGTCCTTTCGCTGACTCTCTATTTTATCCTGTCAAAAAAGATGGGCCTTGAGGGTATCTACCTGGCACAGGTCATCGGCAACTCACTAATAGTGTTGACCCTTGCGGGTTATACGATAAAAAATTCCAGGGTATTCTTTGACAAGGTCATTTTCAAATCAATGAATGCCTATGGTTTTCCTTTGCTGCTTGCCAATGTTTCAGCAGCTGTTTTCACTGTAATAGACAGGTTTTCTCTTAATTCACTTACAATTCTTAAATCTGTTGCATTATACACGCTTGCCTTTAAGATCAGCAGTGTTTTAAAACTGGTCCTTGTCGATTCAGTAAGGCTTGCTATAGCTCCTATGGTGTTTAAAAAAATGGATTCTCCCGATAACAAAAGATTTTACTCCAAAATACTTCTATATTCTTCATTTATATTGATGTTTGCCATAGTCGGTATCTCACTTTTTTCCTTTGAAATAATTAAGGTACTCGCTAAATCGAAGGATTTCTGGGGTGCGGTTACTATCATGCCCGTTTTATCTCTTTCAATTTTCTTTATAAACATGAAGGAGGTAACTGTTTATGGTTTGCACATTGTTAAGAAAACGAGGATAATAGGGAAAATTGTTGTTTTCTCCACCCTTTTAAGTCTTTTGCTGAATATTATGCTAATCCCGGTTTGGGATATTACCGGAGCTGCAATTGCTACCCTGTTATCGCAGTTTGCTTACTGGTTTGCCTGTTATTATTTCTCCCAGAAAGTATATTTTGTCCCTTATGAGATGAATAAAATATTGATAATGTTGCTTACAGGAGCCATATTATCGTTCGCCGGCTTGTTTATAAACGGGATGGATCTTATACCCAGAATATTAATAAAAACTTTATGTTTTCTCAGCTTCCCGTTCATCCTGTACCTGTTCAATTTCTATGAACCGATTGAATTACAGTCTATCAGGGGTTTTATTCTGAAATGGGCTGATCTTAGAAATTTTAAAAACAATCTGAATTCACTCAGAGGTCTTACTGATGATGTGTGATATAAGAGAAATCAAATTTAATTGATTAACAAACCAACTTCATTGGCAGTAAATACATATTTTTGCCTTTCATTCATGTAAGTACTATAAAAACATTATAATGGAAATTAAAAATAAAATCCAGCCCATACTGCCTCATATTATTGCAGTTGTAGTATTTGTAGTTATCTCTTTTGCATATTTCTATCCTGTTCTTGAAGGTAAAGTCCTGAAAGCAAACGACTCAACAGTATCGCAGATCAATTCCAAAGAGATCCAGGATTATCGTGCAAAATATGGAAAAGAACCTTTGTGGACCAATTCGATATTCAGCGGAATGCCTGCATACCTGATTTCCACAAGATACCCCGGGAATCTGTTCAAATATGCTGATGCATTTATAAGGATTTTCAGAATGCCTGTTTCTGTTTTATTTCTTTCGATGCTCGGGTTTTATATTTTACTCCTGGTCTTTGGATTGAATCCATGGCTGGCAATAACAGGATCTCTGGCTTACGGTTTTTCTTCGTTCTTCTTTCAGGTGCTGGGGGCCGGGCACAATACCCAGGCTATTGCCCTGGCATATATGGCACCGTTGATTGCCGGAATTTATTATGCCTATAAACGCGATGCTATAAAAGGAGCTCTGTTAACTGCTTTTTTCCTTGCGCTCGAGATACAGGCTAACCATCCTCAGATAACTTATTATGCCTTACTCTGTCTTCTTGTGTTTGGCATCGTGGAATTTGTTTACTCTGTCAGAAACAGGAGTATTATAAAATTCATAAGGACCTCTGCCATTTTAATTATTCCATTTGTAATTGCAGTAGGAATAAATTTTGCCAGTCTTTATACAACATATCAATATGGAAAATACTCAATAAGAGGTAAATCAGATCTCATCACAAATAATAAAAACAACACTTCCGGACTTGACAAGGACTACATCACTTTCTGGAGTTACGGGATTGATGAGACATTTAACCTGCTTATCCCTAACTACAAAGGTGGTTCAAGTCGGCCGTTCGACAGAAATTCTGAAACAGCAAAAGTGTTGATACAAAACAACAATGCTGATGTATTAAATCAGACGCAGCAATACTGGGGAACCCAGCCCGGAACCGATGGCCCCCACTATGTAGGGGCAATTATTCTGTTCCTTTTTGTTCTCGGACTGGTGCTTGTAAAAGGTCCTGAAAAGTGGTGGCTCCTGTCTGCAACACTACTCTCCCTTATGCTTGCCTGGGGAAAGAACTTCATGTTTTTGTCTGACTTCTTCATCAATTACTTCCCAGGATATAATAAGTTCAGGGCTGTTACCATGATACTGGTTATTGCTGAATTTTGTATCCCCCTGTTAGGATTTCTCGCATTAAGAGATATATACAACGGATCGCTTGCCAGAAAAGAAATTATAAAAGGTCTGAAACTTGCAACCGGAATTACAGGGGGGTTCATACTTCTGGTTCTTGTTATCCCGGGAATAGCAGGTTCATTCATCTCTTCGTATGAAGGAGGCCTGCCCGGATGGCTTAGAACGGCTCTGATTGATGACCGCAAGACACTTCTTAAAAATGATGCATTCAGATCGCTGGTCTTTGTACTTCTGGCTTCAGGTGTGTTATTTGCCTTTCAGTATGATAAAATTAAAAAGGGACAATCAATATTGATTCTGACACTGCTTGTTATCATCGACCTGTGGACTGTAGACAAGCGTTATCTCGATGCTGACAGGTTTGAAATACAGTCAAAGTATCAAAAAACATTCAAACCAACGGTAGCTGATTTATATATTCTTAAAGACAAATCCGTATTCAGAGTTCTGAACATTTACGCGTCGACATTCAATGACAATACCCCCACCTCATACTTTTTCCATTCAATAGGAGGCTACCATGGTGCAAAACTGCAGAGATACCAGGAACTGATCGATTCCTCGCTGATTAATGATTTGAATCATATAAGGACTGTCGGAAGCAGAGCCAAAACATTAACGGAGTTTCAGTCTGCATTTGACAGCACATTTGCTCTTAATATGCTGAATGCAAAATATGTAATTTACAATCCCGATGCTCCCCCGGTTGAAAATCCCAGGGCCCTGGGGAATGTCTGGTTTGCTGAAAAGCCCCTTTTGGTCAATAATGCCAATGAAGAACTTGCTGCAATTAATCATACTGACCCTACAAAGGTGGCCATCATCAATAATACTTTCAGTGATCAGATAAAAAATACGGGTTACCCTGTAACCAATATTGATTCTATAGAACTGATCTCCTATAAACCCGATGAGGTAGTATACAAATACAATGCTGCCGGAGAAAGGCTTGCAGTATTTTCTGAGATATATTATCCTGAAGGATGGAAGGGGTATATTGACGGGAAAGAGAGCAAATACTTCCGTACAGATTTTGTTCTCAGGGGAATGATTGTTCCGGCAGGTGATCATGAAATAAAATTTGATTTCAGGCCTTCTTCATATATTGTTGGGAACAAAATTTCACTGGCCAGTTCAATACTGCTTATCCTGTTGCTGGCAGGATATTTTGTGGCTAAATATATAACCAAAACCAAGTCAGAATAAAATTATGGTGCATCACCGGGAATGCCCTCTCTGCCGGTCTGAGAATATCTCTTTAAACTTCAGCTGTACAGATCATTTCGTCAGTAAAGAGGTTTTTCAGATATATAAATGCAAGGAATGCGGGTTCGGTTTCACTCAGAATTATCCTGAAGAGAGTAAAATTGGCAGGTATTACGAATCGGAAGACTATATATCGCATAGTGATACATCAAGAGGGCTGTCCAATAAGCTTTACCGGATAGTCCGGGACATAATGCTGCGCAGAAAAAGAGGTATTGTCAGAAAGGTTACACGTTTAGCTGAGGGCAGTATTCTTGATATTGGCAGCGGGACAGGATATTTTGCTTTTACAATGAAGAAAGCCGGATGGAAAGTGAAGGGCATAGAGATCAACGACAAAGCCCGTAATTTTGCATCATCACAATTCGGAATTGACGTTTCCGGCCCCGATAAGATCGATGATCTCGAATCAGAGATTTTCGACTGTATCACTTTATGGCATGTCCTTGAACATTTTCACGACCCGTTAAAATACGCAGCGGAAATATACCGGCTGTTAAAACCCGACGGAGTTTGTGTGATTGCTTTGCCAAACAGCGGTTCTTACGATGCAAAATATTACGGATCATTCTGGGCCGCCTATGATGTACCCCGGCATTTATGGCATTTTAATCCCGATTCTTTCAGTTTATTTTCTGAAAAAACCGGCTTTAAACAAGGACCCATTAAAACTCTTCCCATGGATGTATTTTATATTTCCCAGCTCAGTGAAAAATATAAAGGATCCTCGCTGGCATTTATAAGAGGAATGGTTAAAGCCGTGGTATTTGCATTTCTTTCTGTTTTCCATAAGAAGAAAAGCAGTTCTTTGATCTATATACTTCGAAAGTAGCGTGTTTATTCTTAGGCTTATTTATAAATGCATATAAGAACTTACGCAGAGGACAGATAAATAAAAAATGAACAAACGAATAATAGAACAAACGAAGTCAGAACTAAGAATTTGTATTAACTTCTGCCTTCACTATTCGTTTGTTCAAATGTTCTTACTTCTGGATATTGAAACTCTGTGTAATCAAAAAAAAACTTGGAATTCATCAATAACGGTCGAGCCAGCGGTATCTTCTGGAATTATCTCCAAATTTAACAGCAACAGTTATTTCATGAGTCCCATAAGTAATTCTCTGAATTTCCTGGAGAGTATAATCGAATGCATATCCAAAGAAAATATTCTGATATTTTACTCCAATATTTGCAATTAAAGCCCCGCTTGTCCGGTAAGCCAGTCCGGCCCAGAAACCCTGATCATAGATATAAGTTAGTCCTATATCGGCCTGTGGTTTAAGTTGTTCTGACATTTTAACCAGAAATGCCGGCTGTATTGTGTTATAGGTACCCTGGTTAAAATCGTAAGATCCGAATAAATAATATTGTCGGCTCATTGTATAGTTCTTATATGCAGGTCCTCCAATTTTTGCCGAGGCTTGCGATAACTGATCAGCAGAGAATCCAAAACTGTAATTCGCATTAAGAAGATAAACACCAAATGTAATATCAGGGACAAATATACCTCTTCGGAGGTCATTATTCAACCATGGTTCATTGGGGTCTTCAAAGTTTATCTGTTTTTCATCAATTTTATAATAATACCCTGTCAGAGCCAGTCCAAATGACAACTGGGTGCTCTTCTCGAGCCACATATGATATGCATAGGATGCCTGAAAACCTGTTCTCTGGATCAATCCGTTCCTGTCACTGAAGATATACCCTCCAAAACCTACCCTCCCGTCGGATTTTGGCCTGAAAATTTCCCGTTTCAGCCGGGTCTGCTTAAGAATAAAACTTTTCTTAAGCATTCTTGTCTGCCAGCTGAAGGAAAAGGTTCTGGGTGCTCCTGAATAGCCAATCCATTGCTCCCTGGCAGTAAGGCTGACGCTTGTGTATCCATCGCTTCCAGCCACAGCCGGATTAATCAGAAACTTATTATAAAGGTACTGGCTGAATAAAGGAAGTTGCTGTCCAAAAGCCAGGTTGCCCAGCAGCAGCAAAAACAATATGAAAGCCGGTTTTCTCACAAGGTTCTAAATAAATTAAATTCTATTTTACTATCGTTATGGTACCTATCAGTGGTTTTTCGTCGTTATGTAAGTCAATAATATAATGATAAGAGTCAATTGGAAGCCGGGCTCCATGACTGGTCCCGTCCCAGGGCCTGGGGTATCCTTTTTCCGATCTCCATATCAGCTCACCCCACCGGTTAAATATCTTAACTTCCATTTCAGGATACAGATCGGTCATCCCAATATTCCAGACATCATTTATCAGGTCATCATTTGGAGAAATGGCATTTGGAATCACAAGACATGTTTCATGAAGTGGCTCAATATTAACAGAATCTGTTACAGAACATCCATTTAAGTCCTCTACTGTAACCTTGTATAATCCTTTAAGAATATTGGAAATATTTCTTCCGGAAGAATTGTCAGACCAGTGGTAATAGTAATCAGTACCGATTACACCTCCGGTAACTGTTAATCTGATTTCCCCGTCAGGCATATCAGGACATAATGGCTGTGTGACATCGAAATTAAGTTTAATCGAATCGGGCTCAGTAAGCGTAAAATAGGAACTGGCCTGGCAATTATTTGCATCTATTATGATAACATGGTAATCGCCTGCAGGCAGGTTATTGCGTGTTCTGCCAAATACCCCGTCAGCCCAGAGGTAATCAACTGTTTTAACCTGGTTGACAGGTTCAACACTTATTGTACCAGTACTCTCTCCCGAACAATTAATATTATAGCCTCCCGCTATGCTGGATGACAGAGTAAATGAAATATCGAGTACACCAGGTTCAGTAAGATTTATTGTTTCAGTTGTAATGCAGAAATTGCTGTCGGTAATTAACAAATGATAATCCCCGGCTTTCAGATTCGAAATATCTTTCGAAGTGGCAACGAATCCGTCAGGACCTGTCCATGAATAGATAAATGGTGCCAGGCCGCTGGTAGGTTCAATCTGAATTGAACCATTTGCCAGTCCATTACAGCTTATATTGTAACCATTATAATCTGAAAGAGTTTTTGTATACTCCAATGGCGGAGGCAGATTAATCGTAGCTGAATCGTAGCTGTTGCAAACACCATTATAAGTAACAGTAACATAGTATGTACCCTGTGTAAGTCCTGAAATATCCCGGGTTGTTTCACCATTTGACCATAAATAAACATATGGACCCACTCCCCCGGTGACAGTAAGATCTATTGATCCATTATCCAGGTTTGATGCCTGGCATGTAATATTTGTCGTGGTCATACTTGTGACCAGGGCAGGAGGTTGAGTTAGCGTTATATCTGCAGATATCCCACAATTATTTAAATCTGTTACTTCAAGATGGTATGTACCGGCTGTAAGTGCACTCTGATCTTTCTGGCCCTGGACAATCCCTGATCCGTTTGTTGTACTCCATGTATAATTGTAATTCCCCACACTTCCTCCAGTAACGGTTATAATAATAGATCCGGTACCTCCATTACAATTGATATTATATGCGCCGTCGTTCGATGTTGAACTAGTGCCGGAAACAGTCAGTATAGCAGGCTCAGTAAGGGTAAATGAAGGCGAAGGTGTAAGAATACATCCGTTCACGTCACTTACGGTACAGGTATACTGGCCGGCATATAATCCTGAGATATCTTTAGTGCTGGCACTAAAACCATTCGGTCCGGTCCAGGAGTAGAGGAAATTTCCGGAACCGCCACCTATAGTCAAATTAATTGAACCGTCATTTCCTCCATTACAGGAAATATTGTAATTGCCATCTGCCGAGTGAGACAACTGGGAATCTGTAAGCACCATTCCGTCAGGTTCAGTAATTACAACACTTGTAACAGTTAAGCAGCCCAAAACATCCCTTACTTCAAGATAATATGTTCCGGCAGTTATATTATCAATCCTGTTGGTGTTTACAGGGCCAGGGATATTACCATCGAGAGTATACCAATTATATGTATACCCACCACGGCCTCCTGAGATTGTCTGAACCCAGGCTGCACCATCATTATACCCTTTGCATGATATATTGTAACCACCTGAATAAGATGATTTGCCAAATTCCACAACAACCGGTGGAGGTACCCTGAATATGACTGATGACGGTTCACCCGGACAACCATTTTTATCTGCAACAATCAGTGTATAAGTTCCAGCTCCCAGTCCGGTGTAAACTTTAAAGGTACCCGGATCCGACGGGTTATAATTATTAGTAAACAAACCGGTAAAAATCTGTGTACCATTTTTCATGACAGTATAAGTATATGGTGGAGTGGTTCCTATAACTGAAACGGTTATTTGACCATCCGTTGAACCAATACAACTGATATTATAAATGCCGGGAGGTATAGGCGTGACATAAATATAAGCCTTGGAACGTGGAGGATAAAATTGGATAGAATCGTCACGTGAACATAAAAGATTATCTGTCACGCTTACATAATATTTCCCGCTTGAAAGGTTCGCAATTTCAACAGAATCTGTCATATGATATCCTACGGGGCCAATCCAGACAATTTGATAAGGATCGGCGCCTTTGGAAAGTACTGCTGCCAGGGCACCCAGACTAGTACCCGACTCGTCGCACTTCAAAGGTTTGGTAATTGCAATACTATCAACAGGAATAGCATGAACCTTTACTTCGCTAATGACTTTATTGCCAGGTGTACAAATTGCGTTGTTGTAAGGTATTATCGAATAATAAACCGATTGAATGGTATCCGAATTATTCTGATATGGGAAGTTGATTGTATAACCGGGAATACGATTCACTTCAGTAGCAGTACTGCCGATGATTACTCCCGGCCCTCCTGTAACTGCAACAGAATAATCAAACCTTATATCACCCGATGTCATTAATGTTGGTGATGTCAGTACTATGTGGTCCTTAGTTCCATAACAAATTGAAGTATCAGGCTTAAGATTAGGGTTCACCGGAATTACTCTGGGTGTAGGGTTAACAGTAACCGTAATGTCTTTTGCAGGTCCGTCCAGGCAACCAACCGGGCTTTTCGGAACAACTCTGTAAGTGACTAACCTGAATGTATCCGTATGATTAACAAGCATATCAGCTATAATATGATTATTGCTTAATCCGGTTTCAGGTGTTGTATATCCTGTGACCGGACCGTCGGTTGTCACAGTATAATCAAAGGATATCAGACCTGAAGTAAAAGTACTCGGGCTTTGCAGAAGTATGGCAGTAGTGGTGCTATCACATTGTATTTTGTTTGGATAGACAGGGAAGATCCTGGGCTGTGGGTTAATCTGAATATTGAGTATTACTGAAACTCCGTTCTGACATTCAGGACCATTATCTCCTGGTCGTATATGAGGGATGAAGGTATAAGTTACAGTTTGCACATTATCCGTGCTATTGACAATGTTATCCGTTATGACGGCGATGCCTACATCTGTCTGATCAGTAAGACCCGAGGCCAGGTCGCCTGTTACTCCTGCCGGGTAGGTAACCGGCAATACATCGTAATACCATGTGGCGCCTGTATTAACCGTGTTAGGATTGGTGATGTCGAACCTTGCAGGGCCGTCATAACACAGCTCGCCATCGGTGGCCACTGCTATCTTTGGCTGTGGGTTGATATGGATGGTTACCGTTACAGGTATTCCTCCCGTACACTCCAACCCTCCGTCACCCGGCCTGATATGGGGCGTGAAGGTATAGGTGATAGTCTGTACATCATTGGTGTTATTTATAAGGTTATCCGTAAGGGCGGCTATCCCTGTTAATGTCTGATCCGTAAGTCCTGATGCCCAGTCGCCTGTTACTCCTGCCGGATAGGTAACAGCTGATACAT
>CAYUQR010000011.1:9945-67826 GCA_964446825.1 uncultured Rikenellaceae bacterium | reverse complement strand
TCATAATGAAGATCGTAGTCAGATGCGATACACAGAGGCAGGAAAAGCACAGGATACTGCTCGTTTATTCATGTTTATACTTGGTATAGTCGCCATATCTCTGGCAATAATTATATCCATCTTTTTAACCCAAAGTATCACCAGACCTTTAAAAATAAGTGTACAAGCAGCCGACATGATCGCTTCCGGAGATCTGACCGTTGATCTTACTTCTGCTGAGAAACGAGGTGATGAATTGGGCTTACTGTTACTAGCCTTCAGCAAAATGGTTGAAAATTTAAGCCGGTCTGTTAAAGATATAAATGAAGGAGTCAGTATGCTGGGTTCTTCAGCAAGTGAAATACTGGCTGCCACTACCCAGGTGGCATCGGGAACTGCTGAGACTGCATCTGCCATCAGCGAGACTACCTCGACAGTGGAGGAGGTGCAGCAGGCTGCAAAACTCTCTGCACAAAAAGCAAAAAATGTCGCCGATAGCGCACAGAAGCTGGCACAGGTCTCTCAGAACGGACAAATAGCTGTTGATGAGTCCGTAAAAGGTATGAATCGCATTCGAGAACAGATGGATTCTATTGCACAGATTGTCGTTCGGCTGAGTGAACAGAGTCAGTCAATTGGGGGTATCATCGCCTCTGTAACCGACATTGCCGACCAGTCAAATTTGCTTGCAGTCAATGCTGCAATCGAAGCAGCCAAAGCCGGTGAACAGGGTAAAGGTTTTGCTGTTGTAGCACGGGAGATCAAAAACCTGGCAGAACAATCGAAGCAGTCCACTTCACAGGTGAGGAACATATTGAATGATATCCAGAAAGTAACGAGCGCAGCCGTAATGGCAACCGAACAGGGCAGCAATGCGGTGGAGGCTGGGGTAAAACAGTCTGCACTGGCCGGCGACGCAATCCGGATACTGACCGAAAGCAGCAATGAAGCGGCTCAGGCAGCCACACAAATCGTAGCGTCGAGTCAGCAACAGGTGGTCGGGATGGATCAGATAGGGGTGGCTATGCAGAATATTAACCAGGCAGGAACGGAAACTGCCGCAAGCATGCTGCAGTCAAATGAAGCGGCAAAGAACCTGCATGAACTGGGACAAAAACTTAAGGAGATGGTAGACAAGTTTAAGGTTTGAAGGCATATAATCGCCCCCCTTTAGGGGGGTTGGGGGGTAAAAAAGAAATACCATGGATAAAAAAGATCAGGAATTTCAGAAACGGATCCAGGAAACTTTCAGGATTGAAGCGGAAGAGCATCTTCATGCAATTTCGGCGGGATTGAGTGAATTAGAGAAAACGCAATCAAAGAAAAAGGCAGCTGAGATCATTGAAGTCTTGTTCAGGGAAGTCCATAGCCTGAAAGGTGCAGCCCGATCTGTTGATCAAAAGGATATCGAATACGTCTGCCAACCCATGGAAAGTATATTCTCAGCTCTGAAACGCCAGGAAATTGGCCTGACTCCTTTGTCAATCGATCTTTTCTACAAAACAGTAAAATGGCTCTCAAAATATGTTGCCACCTCAGGAGTTGGACAAACGGCTCTCTTTCAGCAAACCAGGATGGAATTGACACGGCAGTTGAAGGAAATAGCTTCAGGGGAAGCCTTTACCAATGAACTGCTGCAAACATCTGTAGCGGGTAGTGAGAAATCCCGTCCTGCTCATCATGACGCGGTAACGGAAAATGAGTCAGTGACTGTTATTCAGTCGAATAGTATGCCCGTACAAATTGGGATGGTTCGCATCCCGATATCAAAACTTGATCCGTTGCTTATGCAGGCAGAGGAGATGATCCAGTCAAAAATAGCGATCGATCAGCGAACCGATGAACTTAAGGATTTATACTCTGAGCTGAATGAATGGAAAAATGAAGAACAAAAATGGAGAAACCGGAGGTCTTCTGCCACATTGGATACATGGAATGAATGGTGCGATATTAGCGAAATACACCTGAATAAACTGGAAAGCCGGATGTTGGAAATTCTCAGATTAATGGAACGTAATCAGCACACTCTTGACCTCCTCGTCGACAATCATCTTGAGGCAATGAAGAAGGTGCTGATGCTTCCTGTAAGCTATATAGTCGAAACATTTCCCGGAATGGTAAGGGAAATCTCACGTGAACAAAAAAAAGAGATCGATTTTATTATCGTTGGAGCAGAACTTGAAATTGATAAACGTATACTGGAAGAACTTAAAGATCCGCTTATCCACCTTATCCGTAACAGCATTGATCATGGGATTGGCAAACCACAGGAGCGTATATTACAGAATAAACCGGTTCGTGGAACCATAACCCTTGCCTTTGTTCCCAAAGAGAGTGGACAGGTTGAAATAACCCTGTCCGACGATGGAAAGGGTATAGACAGGACAAATGTGCTGAAAGCAGCCATAAAATCAGGAATCCTTTCTAATGAAGCTGCCGGAAAGCTTGAGCCAAAAGATGCTCTGGATTTTATCTATCAATCGGGAATTTCCACAAGTGCAATTATTACGGATATTTCCGGACGTGGTCTGGGATTGACAATCGTATCCGAAAAAGTATTACAACTGAATGGAAAAATATCTGTGGAATCAGAAACAGGCAGGGGTACCACCTTTCGTATTCTCCTTCCCCTGACGCTTGCAACATTCAGAGGTATCCTGGTAAAAGTGAAAGAATTCATGTTCCTGCTTCCGACCATGAATGTCGAACGTGTTATGAAGGTGGAACAGAAAGAGATCAAAACAGTTGAAAACCATGAAACCCTCCTGGTTGATAACCAGATCATTTCAGTAGTAGATCTTGGTGAAGTGCTTGGATTACGTGAAAATAAGTATAAAGGTTCGAATAAAACAGATCCCGGATCGGCGAATTCAAATCAAATTCGTATTGCCATTATCGTTTCAGGAGATGATCGTATTGCCTTCAGGGTGGATGACATGGTTGAAGAACAGCAGGTAATGGTAAAAGGCCTGGGGAAATTGCTGAACCGGGTCAGGAATATTTCAGGAGCAACTATCCTGGGTTCAGGCAAAGTTGTGCCGGTACTTAATATTATTGACCTTATGAAATCTGCGGTACGGATAAGAGGAAGGGAAAGCGAAGCATCTGTTGATGAACTTTTCGTTCCAAAATCTGATAAAATTCTGGTCGTGGAGGATTCAATAACATCGAGAACACTGATAAAAAATATCCTTGAAACGGCAGGTTACAATGTAACCACAGCAGTTGACGGGGCCGATGCATTTACAAAAGCCCGCACCGGTGATTTCGATATTATTGTTTCGGATGTGGATATGCCTAAGATGAACGGGTTTGAGCTTACAGCAAAGATCAGAGGGGATAAAAAGCTGAGTGAAATTCCTGTAGTGCTTGTTACAGCACTTGAATCGCGCGAAGATCGTGAGCACGGCATTGAGGTTGGAGCAGATGCCTATATTATTAAAAGCAGCTTTGACCAGGGTAATCTTCTGGAAGTAATAAAGAAGTTGATATGAAAAAACACCCCCGATGGGGGGCAAAAAAACAAAAACGATATGATCAAAGTCCTTATAGTCGATGATTCAAAGGTAGTACAGGAATTTCTTGCCCACCTGCTTTCTTCTGATCCTGATATTCAGGTAGTTGGAATAGCCAATTCTGGCTATGAGGCAATCAAACTGGTTAAGACAAAAAAACCGGATATAATAACTATGGATCTTCACATGCCGGGAATGGATGGCTATGAAGCTACAAGGACAATAATGGAGACTGTTCCGACTCCTATTGTTATTGTAAGCGGAAGTTCAAATAAGAAAGAAGTGACCAACACATTCAGGCTTCTGGAAGCCGGTGCCCTTGCTGTTATTATTCGTCCGCCCGGTTTCGAACATCCACATTTCACAGAATCACGTAAAGAGCTTATTCAGACTGTAAAGCTTATGTCGGAGGTAAAAGTTGTAAGACTTTACCCACGAAGAAGAAAAGAGCAAATAAAACCAATTCGGTTTGTACAAATATTCGAAAATGATCTGAAACGAATCCGGGTCATTGCGATAGGAGCTTCCACAGGTGGCCCTATGGCTTTGCAGATAATCCTTTCAGGCTTACCTCAGGATTTATCGGTACCGGTTCTTATTGTTCAACACATTGCCAAAGGATTTGTAAATGGATTTAAAGAATGGTTATCAAAAACGTCTGGCATTAAACTGAAGATCGCCGAGGACGGTGAAACCATATCAGGTGGTATTGGTTATATAGCTCCAGATAACTTTCATATGGGGATCAGCCTGAGGAATAAAATCATTTTAAACGATCAACCTCCTGAAAATGGCTTAAAACCTTCAGTGAGTTTCCTTTTCCGTTCAGTTGCACAAGCCTTTGGGCCAAATGCTTGTGGAGTACTGCTTACCGGAATGGGCAAAGACGGAGCTGAAGAGCTGAAAGCGATGAAAGATAAGGGAGCTTTCACTTTAGTTCAGAATAAAGAAAGTTGTATTGTATTTGGAATGCCGGGAGAGGCGCTCAGTATTGGAGCAGCCGATCAGGCATTATCTCCGAAGAAGATAGCTGAAATTCTTGCAAAAATTGGCACTAAGAAATAATACATGAGCAAAAAAATAAGTATATCAGGTAATATTACAGATATTTTGATTGTTGAGGATAGTGCCACCCAGGCTGCTCAGATAAAATACCTGCTCGAAAATCATCATTACCTTACAGAGATTGCACAAGATGGACAGCAAGCTTTAGCCTGGCTTTCCAAACATAAGCCATCACTGGTTATTTCAGATATAGTTATGCCTGGGATGAATGGATTCGAATTATGTGAAAAAATTAAATCAGATGAGCGTACAGAAAGAATTCCCGTGATTTTACTAACCTCACTTTCTGATCCTGAAGAAGTAATTGAGGGACTTTCATGCGGTGCTGATAGCTTTATTACCAAACCATACGATGATGATTATCTTATTTCCAACATAAAAAAAATACTTTCAGAAGAAATAGTTCCGGAAGCTAAAAAAGATACAAAAGGTACAGAAATAAATTACGGTGGGCAAAAGAGATTAATCCGTACCGGGACACAAAAAGTGATTAAGCTGCTCCTCAATATTTATCAGGGAGCCATTCATCAGAATAATGAGCTTATTAAGACCCGTGATGAATTGAGACTATTGAACGAAAGGCTGGAAGACCTGGTTGAGGAGAGAACAAAGGAGCTTAAAAAGGATGAAGAAAAAATTCGTGCTTTCAATTCAGAACTGGAACAACGTATACGTGAACGAACTGTTCAGCTCGATGCAGCTAACAACGCAAAAAGTGAATTTCTTGCCAACATGAGCCATGAGATCCGGACACCCATGAATGCTGTGTTGGGCTATGCCGAACTGTTAGGCTTCATGCTTGAGGATAAAACCCAGAGGGACTATGTTGAATCTATCAAATCAAGCGGAAGGAGTCTCCTTACCCTCATCAACGACATACTCGATCTGTCCAAGATTGAAGCCGGGAAACTGGAGTTGCAGTTTGAGTTTGTGAATTTACAGTCTTTCTTTTCAGAATTTGAACGGATCTTTTCATTAAGGTTATCTGAAAAAGGACTGAAATTCATTCTTGAAATTTCTTCAGGAACACCGGCTGGTATTTATATTGACGATGCCCGGATCCGTCAGATCATTCTTAACCTTGTTGGAAATGCAATAAAATTCACCGAGAAGGGGAGCATTAAATTGACAGTATATACCGAAAATCCACAAATCGTTAATTATTCCAAAGGGAAAACCGAAGAATTTATTGATCTGGTAATTGAGGTAACAGATACCGGTATTGGAATTTCAAAAGAGATGCAGGAGGAGATATTTAATCCATTCGTACAGGTGCAGGGACAGAATGTAAAAAAATATGGAGGAACTGGCCTGGGTCTGGCAATAACTTACAGACTGGTACATCTTATGAATGGGACCATAACGCTTCAATCCGCATTAAATATTGGAAGTTCATTTAAAATAAGGATTCCGGAAGTCTCATATTTGAGGGATATTGAAAAAAGAATGGAGGAAATTCAACTTGATACTGAAGATATTGTATTTGAAAAAGCGACAATCATTGTTGTCGACGATGTTGAACATAACAGGAAGTACCTGATTGATGCTCTGAAAAAGACAAATATTAAAGTTATTGAAGCTGACGATGGACAGAAGGCATTTAACCTTGCTAAAAAAATAGGGCCCGATCTTGTTATTACTGATATCAGGATGCCTGTTCTCGATGGCTTTTCTTTATTAGAAAAACTAAAAAATGATGATGTACTGAAACGAATTCCTGTAATCGCCTATTCTGCTTCAGTAATGAAAGCTCAGAGAGACCGGATCCGTGAGAGCGAATTCTCCGGGTTACTGATAAAACCGGTTAAGGTCACAGAATTATTTATTGAACTGATGAATAATTTACCCTATATATCACTCAAAGCTACGGGATCGGGAAAAACCGTATCAGAAACTGATTTCATTAACGGGATATCTGACCTTCCCGGGTTAATTAACTCCCTTGAAACTAATTTCAAAGATACATTAAAGACATTTGAGACAAGGCAGCCAATCAGCGAAATCAAAGCCTTCGGAAATCAACTGTCAGAGTTGGGGAAAACCCATAATGCTGTTATTATTTCAGAGTATGGGATAGATTTAATCAGTGCAGCAAACAGTTTCAATATTGAGGCAATATTACATCTGATTAGAAAATTTTCTGGAATTGTTGAATCATTAAAAGGTGTAAAAAGTTAAAATGCTGAAGAATATGGATACAGCACACCCAAACGGCCCGGTCATCCTGATTGTAGATGATAACCCTCATAACCTGCAGGTTTTAGGTAACCTGTTACGGGAAGAAAAATATGAGATCGAGTTTGCTGTAAGTGGAGAAGCAACTTTGGATTGGTTAAAAAACAGGCAATTTGATCTGATTTTACTTGATATTAATATGCCGGGGATGAACGGATTTGAGGTATGTAAAAAAATTCGCTCCAACAAAGAACCCCATGAGATACCCATAATATTCCTTTCAGCAGAATCTGAAAGGGAAAGCATTCTGAAAGGTTTCGAGGTTGGTGCCCAGGATTTTGTTATCAAGCCATTTGACAGCAGGGAGTTGCTTGCAAGAGTTAAAACTCAGCTTGAGCTTAAATCAAAAACCGAAAAGCTCGAAAAAATAAATAAATGGCTGGGAAAGAAAATTGAAAGCTGGTTGAGGGGGAGCCTTACTACACCAACCAGTAAAGAGACATTTGATCTAAGTGCAAAAATGATAGAGTTCGATAAAAATCAAAGTTTTGTCCTGAAAGATATTTGCCTTGAGCTCAGGACATCGATTAATGAAATCGAAGAACTAATCCCGATAAGGGACGATTCAAATATTAAAGATCAATTTAATGATATCATTAACCGGCTGGAAGACTCTGTCGCAAAACTGGGGAAATTATAGAAAAATTAAATGATAGCTGAACCTCTTTTATTGATTGTTGACGATAACCCGAAAAATCTTCAGGTCCTTGGAAATTATTTACAGAAAGAAGGGTACCTGGTCGAATTCGCTATGAATGGGGAATCAGCTCTTGATTGGATCAGTAAGGAAGAATTTGACCTGATTCTTCTTGATATTATGATGCCTGGAATGGATGGTTTCGAAGTTTGTAAAATTATCAAAAGCGACCCGATCAAACAAAAAATTCCGGTGATTTTTCTTACAGCCAAAGTCGATACAGAAAGCATTGTAAATGCTTTTGATCTTGGCGCCGTTGATTATATTATAAAACCATTCAACCAGAAAGAGTTGATTGCCAGAGTTAAAACACAAATTGAAATTAAAAGAAGCAGGGATGAAATATCAAAAAATCTGATAGAGATTGAATATAAGAATGAACTTATTACAAGTAGTATCAGGTATGCTCAAACTATTCAATCAGCAGTTCTGAGAACATCACTGACAGATTCGGTTTTTTTCCCTGAAATATTTTATTTTCTTCTGCCAAGGGATATTGTAAGTGGCGACTTCTACTGGTTTCATAAAATTGAAAATAAAATAGTTGCGGGTGTTTTTGATTGCACGGGGCACGGAATTCCCGGTGCATTTATGAGCATGCTTGGAATCACCCTGTTAAATGAAACGGTTATCCTGGAAAAAATTATTAAACCTGATTTGATTTTAAACCGTTTGAGGGAAAAGATCATAAAAGCATTAGGGCAAAAAGGGGAAATCTGGGATGTTAAAGATGGTATGGATGGTTCAATAATCTGTTATGATCTGACAAACGGAGAACTGGCATATTCGGGAGCATTCAATCCGGTTTACATTATTCGTGACAATAAAATAATTGAACTAAGGGGAGACAGAATGCCATTGTCTTACCAGGATAATATTTTTGAATTTTCACGCCAGGAAATACAAACCGAACCAAATGACCTTGTTTATCTTTTTACAGATGGATACACGGATCAATTTGGCGGAGAGCATGAGAAAAAATTCCGGGCGTCTCGATTTAAAGAAGTTTTGTTAAAAAATCATAAATATGATTTGGCGGTCCAGAAAGAAATGCTCCTGGATACTTATAATAACTGGAAAGGCAGTGAAGATCAGGTTGACGACATAACCGTATTAGGATTAAAACTATGATTTGGAAGCGGGATTCCGAACTATGAATTTATTAGTTGCAAAATACTTTCCTACAAAAAACGGAGAAAAAAAATGAAAACTGGGATAAAAAAAGAAAGAAAAATTTCAGGCAAAAAAAGTCCTGAAATTCTTGTAGTTGAGGATAGTATTACCCAGGCAACAAAGATTAAGCATCTGTTGGAAAGTCATCATTATAAAGTGACAGTTGCCAATGACGGGGAAGAGGCAATAAATCGACTCTCAGAATTTATTCCATCTTTGGTTATTACGGATATCCTGATGCCGGAGATGAACGGGTATGAACTTTGCAAACAAATTAAATCCAATAAAAATACTGAGGATATTCCTGTTATACTACTTACCAGATTAACCGATCCGGAGGAAATAATTGAAGGACTTTCCTGCGGGGCAGATAGTTTTATTACCAAACCTTACAATGAAAAGCATCTTCTTTCTAATGTTGCAAAATTCTTTTCTGAGGGGAATAAAGAAGACCAAAAAAAAGTGCCCTTCGGTGTTCAAATCCTTTTCAAAGGGAAAAAACGTTTAATACAGGCGGAACAGCAAAAAGTTATTAAACTGATACTTGATATTTATGAAGGAGCTGTTCATCAAAATGAAAAGCTTATCCAGACCCAGGAAGAGTTGAGATTATTGAATGGGCGGTTGGAATCACTGGTAGTAGATAGAACCGCGGATCTTTCTGAAGAGATAAAATTGAGCAATAAGATTACCGCAAAACTTAAGGAAAGTGAAAAAAAATACCGCAGGATATTTGAAAATGTGCAGGATTTGTACTACGAAACATCAATGGAAGGAACGATCCTTGAGGTTAGTCCTTCCATTATTATCCTGTCAAAAGGTCAGTATCACCGCGAAGATCTTATAGGAAAGTTGATGTCTGATTTTTATTCCGACATAAATGAACGAGCCACTTTCATTTCACAAATTAAGAAACATGGAGCTGTTTCTGATTATGAGATCATATTAAAGAACAGAGATGGTTCTCAGGTTCCTTGTTCTGTTTCATCGAAAATCTGTTTTGATGCACAAGGCCGTCCGGAAAAAATCATCGGAAGTATACGGAATATTACTGACCGCAAACAGGCGGAGGAGATATTGAGAGAAAGTGAATCTTCATTGCAGGATGCTCAGGAGATCGCCAAAATGGGTAGTTGGGAATGGGACATGGTTACACAAATTACCAAATGGTCCGATAATTATTTTGCTATTCATGGCATTAAACCCGCCGGGGTTGAACCAAGCTTCGAATTATTCAGAAGCAGAATTAACCCGGATGACGTTCATATCCTGGACGAAATACATGCCAATGTAATAAAGGATAAAACTCCTTCCAGTTTTGAATTGCGGTTAATTCAACCTGACGGCACTATAAAATGGATTCAAAACAATATATCACCTGTTATTGAACATGATAAAGTTGTTAAACTGAAAGGTGTAATAATCGACATTACAGAACGCAAGCTTGCTGAGAAAGCATTACGGGAAAGTGAAGAAAAATTCAGGTCAATTATGGAAAATTCTGCAGATGCCATTTTTATTGCCGATCAACAGGGAAAGTATTTGTATACTAATAAAGCAGTAACAGCAATGCTTGGTTTTACACCGGAAGAGATGCAGGGTAAAACAATCGTTGACCTTTCACCACCTGACAAAACAGATGAATATTTTGAGGTTTTTAAGAAAGTAATGAATAAAGGTAAAGTTTTTACTGAAATAGAGCTTTTAAAAAAGGACGGCAACTTCATTTCGACAGACTTAAATTCGGTTTTATTACCTGGAGGCCTGATTTATGGTAGCTGCAGGGATATCACCGAACGCAAAAATGCTGAGGAAGAGCTCCAGCAAAGCTTTGCCTTTAGTGAATCTCTTCTTAAAACAATTCCATTCGGAATGGATATTGTCAGTGAAACCGGTACAATACTTTTTCAGAGTGATAATTTCAGAAAAATATTCGGTGAAGAGGCAATCGGGAAAAAATGCTGGGAGATGTACCGTGATGATAAAAAACAGTGTAGCGATTGTCCTCTTATACATGGTATTACTGTTGGTGATACAGAGGTTTATGAATCGCATGGTGTTCTCGGAAACAGAATATTTGAGATCAACCACACCGGTATGATTTACCAGGGGAAGAAGGCAATGCTTGAAATTTTCCAGGATATAACCGACAGGAAAGAGAATGAAAAAGAACTGATAAGAGCTAAAGAAAAAGCCGAAGAAAGCGACAGGCTTAAAACTGCTTTTCTGAATAATATTTCCCATGAAGTTCGTACACCTCTTAACGGGATTCTGGGTTTTGCTGAAATATTGTCTGCGCCTGATCTTTCTGATGAAGATAAAAAAGATTCCATTTCAATGCTTAATGAAAGCAGCGATCGCCTGCTGAATACGATTACGAATTATATGGATATCTCATTAATTACCGTTGGAAATTTAACTGTTTATAAAAAAGACTTTTCCCCGGCGAAGACATTAAGGAAAATTTTTGAGAATTATAAACCATTATGCTCAGATAAAAAGTTGGAATTATCGTTGGCCATTCGGGAACAAGACAGCGACATATCGCTCAATTCTGACCAGGAAATTATCGAGAAAATTACTTGCCATCTTCTGAATAATGCTATTAAATTTACAGAAAAGGGCAGCATAAGTTTTGGGTATAAAATTCAAAAGGGAGAACTTGAATTTTTCGTGAAGGATACAGGAATCGGAATAGGTAAGGAATCGTTTAAAATTGTGTTCGATAATTTTGCAAAGGAAGATCGAGGGACTTTAAAATTTACTGAAGGGAGCGGACTTGGATTATCAATTGCAAAAGGAATGATCCAAATGATAGGAGGGAGTATAAGGTTGGAATCAGAGTTGGGAGCAGGGTCATGTTTCTTCTTTACGATTCCACTGACGAAAAATAATGAGACAGTATCATTCGGTACTTCCAACGGTAAGCACAGAAAGTCCATAAGCAGAGCACCAATCCTGGTTGCCGAGGATGATGAAATCAACTTCTTATATCTTAAAACTTTGCTGAATCAAAACACTTCAGCAGAAATCATTCATGCCTCAAACGGCAAAGAAGCATTAGATATATTTATCCAAAAACCTGATATCGGTTTGATACTAATGGATATCAAGATGCCGGTAATGAATGGCATTGAAGCTACTCAACAAATAAAAGCTTTAAAAAAGGATGTAATTGTTATAGCAATTACGGCATATGCTATGGCAGGCGATGAGGCCAAAATTCTCAATGCAGGTTGCGACAGTTATATTAGTAAACCAATAAATAAAAAGGATCTTCTGGGAAAAATAGCGGAATATATTATAATCTGAACTCACTTCAGGGTTGTTTCATACCGGGTAAAATGGGTTAAAGATATCCCGGGGGATTACGCCCTCATTTCATTCGGTCGTGATCCCCTGGGGGGAGAACCTGCAAAGCCAAACAAACTCTGCTGCGCAGAGTATTTTTGTTTTCTGTGAGGCTTCGCCGGAGCAAGCTCCGCTCAGCCTCACAGAAAACAAATACCCTCCGCCGAAAGACGGAGGGTTTGTTTGGCTTTGCGGAGAGAGGGGGATTCGAACCCCCGGTACCCTTTTGAGGTACACACGCTTTCCAGGCGTGCCAGTTAAACCACTCCTGCATCTCTCCTTATAAAAGCGAATATTGTTTTAATCAGCGGCGAAAATACGAAATTATTTTAACAAAAAGAGTTGTCATGAGATTTCTCCGGCAAGGGATATTTTCAATGACTCTGACACTTTTTCTTTTGATGAATACCTGCCCAATAAATGCATAAGTTTGGTAATGGAAGCTTCAGAGGTGATATCTTTTCCGCTGATTACACCGGCTGCAAGCATCTGACGGCTTGTTTCATATAAACCCATTTCAACACTTCCTCCATGACACTGTGTTACATTCAGAATAATTCCGCCATTATCAATAAACACCTTCAGATCATCGAGAAACCACTGGTATGTAGGAGCATTACCCGAGCCGAAAGTTTCAATTATTAAGCCTCTTAATCCCTCAGTTTTAATAATAGCTTTGACAAGTTTTCTGTTTAAACCCGGAAACAATTTCAGGATTGCAACATTTGTATCAAATGATTTATGTACAATAAGTTTCTTGTTAGTTTCCGGATGGCTTATCAGGTTATTGAAATACCTCAGGTGCAGGCCTACTTCAGCCAGAGGATGGTAGTTAGGGGAAGAGAAAGCATCAAAATGTTCTGCACTCAGCTTGGTTGTGCGATTGCCCCTGGTAAGTTTATTATCAAAATATATACATACCTCCGGGACTTCAGGCAAATCATTTTCCCTTGCTGCAGCTATCTCAATGGCAGTAATGAGATTTTCGCGGCCGTCTGTTCGCAGCAATCCAATTGGCAGCTGTGATCCTGTAAGAATAACCGGCTTGGCAAGGTTTTCGAGCATGAAACTTAATGCCGATGCAGTATAAGCCATTGTATCGGTACCATGAAGTACTACAAATCCATCAAAATCATCGTAGCTTTCTTCAATTATCTCAGCCATCCTTACCCAGACTGCCGGATCGATATTTGAGGAATCTTTTACAGGGTCAAAAGAGACAGAGTGCAAATCATAACCAAACTTCCTCAGTTCCGGTACATGATTTGTTATATGCCGGAAATCGATCGGAATAAGCGAGCCGGAATCCGGATCGTGAACCATTCCAATTGTTCCTCCTGTATATATAATAAGTATTGAAACTTCTTTAGTGGTTTTCATCAGTTAATATGCTTTCATTTCAGAGGTTGAAAAGCTCAACAGAATTCTGGTATGTTATCTCTGCGGTCTCTTCTTCCCTCATTGCGAAAATTTCAGCGATCTTCTTATTGATTAAGCAGATATAAGAACTCTCGTTTCTCTTTCCCCTGAATGGTACAGGTGCAAGGTAAGGAGAATCAGTCTCCAGAATAATATTATCAGGACCAGTTTCTTTTACAACTTTATCAAGTCCGGAGTTTCTGAAAGTAACTATACCACCGATACCTAGCATGAAACCCAGATCTGTTGCTTTCTTAACTTCATCGATACCGCCGGTGAACGCGTGAAGAACACCTTTCAGACCGCTTCCCTTAAATTCATCCAGTACGGAAAAAACTACGGGGAAGGAATCCCTCGAATGAATAACTACGGGCAGTCTGTTTTCCAGAGCGAAAGCAACCTGTTTTCGGAGAGCAATTACCTGCTCACTAAGGAATGTTTTATCCCAGTACAGATCTATCCCTATTTCCCCGATTGCAATGAATTTATGTTCTTTAAAGGATTCTTCCAATTTATTGAGCTGAAAAAGAAAATCAGCCTTTACGGAAGTGGGATGAAGACCCGTCATTGGAAAACAGGTACCAGGATACCTGTTTTCGGCAGACAGCATTTGGTCAACAGATTGAGCATCAATGTTAGGCATCAGCATCTTAACGACGCCACTATCTTTTGCCCTGTTGACCACTTCATCCCTGTCGGTATCAAACTCCGGCAGATAAAGGTGTGTATGGGTATCGATAAGCTGCATTAAACAACTCCCTGGGCGATCATTGCATTTGCAACTTTGACAAATCCACCTATATTAGCTCCGTCGACATAGTTAATGAACCCATTTTCCTTTGTGCCGTACTTCACACAGGTTGCATGAATATTTTTCATTATTGTGTGAAGCTTTTCATCAACCTCTTCGCGCGACCAGGGCATTCTCATTGAGTTCTGTGTCATCTCAAGTCCCGATGTGGCAACACCTCCTGCATTTGCAGCTTTCCCCGGGCCATAGAGTATCTGAGCATTCAGAAATACTTCAACAGCTTCAAGTGTTGAAGGCATGTTTGCTCCCTCCGATACGCAGATACATCCGTTTTTGACCAGCATCTTAGCCTCCTCACCATTAATCTCATTCTGTGTAGCATTTGGCATTGCTATATCGCATTTTATCATCCAGGGCCTTTTCCCTTCAAAATATTCGACGCTATATTTTTCTGCATATTCTTTTATTCTGCCCCTTTTAACATTTTTAAGCTCCATGATGAAAGCAAGCTTTTCAGCATCAATGCCTTTAGGGTCATAGATAAATCCGTTTGAATCTGATAATGTTACAACTTTTCCTCCAAGTTGTGTTACTTTTTCAGTTGCATACTGAGCTACGTTACCAGAACCTGATATACATACAATCTTACCTTTCATGGTTTCACCGCGGGTTGCAAGCATCTCCTTTGCAAAGTAAGTAGCCCCGTAACCTGTTGCTTCCGGACGGATAAGTGACCCGCCCCATTCAATGCCCTTTCCGGTGAGGACCCCTGTAAATTCATTTTTAAGTCGCTTGTACTGACCAAATAAGAATCCGATCTCACGTCCACCTACACCTATATCACCTGCAGGTACGTCTGTATCGGCACCAATATGACGGAAAAGCTCCGACATAAAGCTCTGGCAGAATCTCATCACTTCATTATCTGACTTACCTTTAGGATCAAAATCAGACCCTCCTTTTCCACCACCCATCGGCAGGGTTGTAAGACTGTTTTTAAATACCTGTTCAAAGGCAAGGAATTTAAGAATACCAAGGTTTACTGTAGGATGCAGCCTGAGTCCTCCCTTATAAGGGCCAATTGCACTGTTCATCTCTATTCTGTAACCCCGGTTGATCTGAACTTCTCCTTTGTCATCCAGCCAGGGCACCCTGAAAATAATCGTACGTTCAGGTTCTGCAATTCTTTCAAGAATCTTGGCATGTTTATACTTGGGATTTTCTTCAATAAAAGGAATCAGCGATTCTGAGACCTCCTGAACTGCCTGGTGAAACTCGTTCTCACCAGGATTTCTGGCTTTGATCATAGCCATGAATTGTTGTACTTTGGGATTCATAATAATACCGTATTTGTTAAAAGATTAATTGGAGGCATAAATTTATAAAATCAATGGCAGATATTATTTGATTTTAACAGAATATTAACTATTTCAATATTTTAGGAAGATGGAAGTGAAAAACTTCTTTAATCATTAAGGCATATTTCATAAAAAAAAGGACCAGAAACAACTGGTCCCTTTTAAAAGTCTAACTTTTTTTACTTTATAGCTTTAGGAATGTCAGTTTTGATTATATTTTCAATCTGTGTTGAAAATACCTTTACCTGGCTTCCATAATTTTCCAGAGCTTTTATCTGAAGATTTGTTGGTTTACCAAGATATCCTCCAACGGCACTGTAAACTTCAGCTATGTTTTCACGCAGCCTTACCTGTCCGGTAATTCCTCCCTCTCCGGCCTGTGTAGCTGATATCTGCCCATGCATTTTGTCACAGCTTGCAATAAGAGCCTGGACTTTTTTCAGGCTGGCGCCCTTTAATGTTGCTGATTTAGTCCTGAGTTCATCACGCGTATCCAGTATACGCTGGTCAACACCGGCAAGTTCTTCCAGCATGTTATAAGCTTTCATCAGAGTCTCCCTTTGTAGTTTTCGGTCCTCAGCGGAATGTTTCAGCTCAGGATTATCATTCAGGGTAAGATTAGTGTTAAATGTCTCATTACCTTTCACAAGCTTCAATGCATAGGTTCCTGCCAGGTAATCGGGACCAAAAGCAGCCTCTCCAAGAATATTAGGTGACTTCGGGACCTTGGGCGGGTCCATCGAAGTTGCAACCCTTACTACATTGATTCCTTTCCGGTTACCGGCAGGAAGCTTTTTAAGAAATTTGCCGTCTGTGTCATAAATATCAATATACATCTCTCCGAATACATGTCGTTTTTTCAGATAATAACAGACAGTGGCAGCACTGGTTGGATTAGGTCCGGTAAATTCTGCATCACCAGGGAAATCCTGGGTACCGCTGCCTGAAGGAAAATAATAGGGACGTGTCGGCAGAAATTCAAAATCCTTATTAATAACCTGTTGAGTGAAATTCCTGATGGGAGTAAGGTCATCAATTATGATGATTCCTCTTCCATGAGTAGCCAGAACAAGATCATTTTGTTTTGGCTGGAAGGCCATATCAAAAATGCCTGTCTGGGGGACTTTATTTTTAAACCTTACCCATGTTTTACCATGATCAAGACTCGTGTATAACCCCATTTCAGTTCCCAGGAATATCAGGTCGCGATTCACAGGATCCTGTTTTATTACATGACAAAATCCTTTGATATCGCTGGTTGCCAAAAAAGCCCATGTTTTCCCAAGATCATTCGTATAATAGGCATATGGATTCATATCACCGTTTCGGTGGGCATCAACAGTTATCCATGCTCCGTTCTTGTCAAAGTTGTCAGCATCGATATGTGAAATAAAGGCAAGGGCAGGTAATCCCTGGATATTACTGTTGAGTTTCGTCCAGCTCTTCCCTCCGTCTGTTGTAAGCTGTATATTTCCATCATCGGTACCAACCCACACGATGTTTTCATCAAGAGGAGACTCGCTGATTGAGTAAATAGTAGTATTGTTTTCAGCTGTGCTGTTATCAATTGTAATCCCTCCCGATTTCTCCTGCATCTGACGCAGTGGATCATTTGTAGTAAGGTCTGGAGAGATTCTTTCAAACGAATCACCCTTGTCTTTTGACCTGTACAGGTATTGAGATCCGACATACAGCCATCCCGATTTTTTACCAAACACAGTTGGTGTGTTCCAGTTAAATCTCAGGTCTTTAGTACCTTCTTCAGGGAATGGTTTAAGGTACTTGCTTTCTCCGGTCTTTTGATTTGTCCGGTTTATTCTGCCTCCCTGGTACTGAGAATATGTTATATCAGGGTTAGAAACGTCGCAATAAGTATAGAACCCATCTCCGTAGCCTATATTTTTCCAGTCGGAGTTCTTTATGCCTCCCGGCTTTTTTGATGGCCCCATCCATGAACCATTATCCTGTAAGCCCCCGTAAACATTATAGGGTTCACTATTATCGGCACTGACATGATAAAATTGTGACACAGGAAGACACTGTACAAATCTCCAGGTGTTTCCCTTATCAGCAGAAATATAGACACCTCCGTCGGTTCCGAGATATATGAGACGATTGTCTATCGGGCTTACCCACAAGGCATGTGTGTCGCTGTGATAGTTGCCTCCGGTTATTGAAGGAGACTGAAACAGTTTGCCTCCGTTTGAACTTACCGATAGAGATGTTCCGGGTTTATAAACTCGATCGGAATCCACTGGATCAGGTACAATCAGACTATAGTAAAAGGGCCTGTCGCCCATCATTATCTGGTCACTCATTTTCTCCCAGGTAGATCCCTTGTCGGCAGAACGGTACAGGGCTGATTTCTTTGATTCCACAAGTGCGTACAGGTAATGAGGTTTGACCGGAGATATGGCAATGGCAATTCTACCCAGGGTATCTGAAGGCAATCCTTTCTGTATCTTATTCCATGTTGCTCCACCGTCAGAGGACTTATATAGGCCACTGCCCGGTCCTCCTGATCTGAAGGTATAGGCTTTGCGCCTGAAATCCCACATTGATGCATACACAACTGAAGGATTATCAGGATCCATAGCCATATCGGAACATCCGGCGGATGGGCTGACATACAGCAATTTGTTCCATGTCTTGCCTCCATCGGTCGTTTTATATACACCTCTCTCTTCACTATCGCCCCACAAGGCACCCAGTACAGCAGTATAGACAATATCGGGATTGGAAGGATCGATTAGAATACGGCCAATGCGTTCACTGTTTGGAAGTCCCATCAACTCCCACTTATCTCCTCCGTTTACTGTTTTATAAATACCTGTTCCAATGGATACACTATTGCGTGTCCATACTTCGCCTGTCCCAACCCAAACTGTATCGGGATGGTTCTGATCAATGGCAATTGTTCCGATTGACTGGCTGTATTCATCAAAAACATCTTTAAAAGTTGTTCCCTGGTTGATTGATTTCCAGACACCACCTCCTGCCGCGCCAACCCATACAATATCAGGGTTTTTATTTACTGCCGCGATGCATGAGATACGTCCGCTCATTCTGGCCGGGCCAATCTGTCTGCCTTCAATGTCACCGAATGTTGCATCGGTTATCTGTCCATGAAGCACTGACATGCCAGCCAGAAAGAAAATAATTATGTTAAGAACCTTAAGTTTCATAATACGATGTTAAAAGATAATTAATATTATTTTATTGTTTTTTTGAAGGCTTCTCAAAAAGGCTGTCAGGCAGTTGAATGTTCAGTTTCACCGTGTCAATAACTATGGTACCCGCCAGCTGATCATGCACTTTATTCTCAACTTTACCCGGTACAGCCATGCCATGTACCTGCATATAGTTGCTATAATAAGAATCACTTTCCGACTCATTTCCCATTATCTTGATTTTAGAATTTGTCCGGAGTAAAATATATGAGTCAGAATCAATATAATATGTGAAAGAGTCTCCTTCTTTTGTGACAATTTTTATCTTATAACATGGAGTCCCTTCCATATCTTCTTTACCATCGTAAGTTACGGTGTAACCTTTATCTTTCCAGTTCCATAGCATACCATCCATATCGGCCTGGTATTTCATTGATTTAAGTTCATCATCAGACATTGGCTGTGGATCTGTTGCACCCGAAAAAGGATTCAGACTCCATCCCTCTTTTCCATTATAGGTTTGCACAAAGGTCAAATCCTGAAATGTACCCTGAACGCGGACTTTATCAGGTCGTTTAGCCATTTGTATTATAGGAATTTCAACTCCGCCCTGGACCATTTTACCAGTTAGTTTCTGTGTGTTCACTTTCAGAACACTGTCCTGGCCCATAGCGGCAAAGTAATCTTTAAGAATTTCTTCGAGCGACTGGGCCTGCAACAGATTCCCGCTTATCAGCAGCAATACGGATAATAGTGTAGCGATTTTTTTCATATAGGTAACCTTTTAATTATTTTAATATAAGCAAGATATTTCTTTTTTCCCATATTGGCAAATTGATATTATTTTTCAGGCAAAGCGATAAAGGTTGCCGGGTAAGCACTTTAGAACGCCGTTAAACTCCATCCTGAGAAGTAACGATGATAACTTATAAACCGGTATGTTGATCGACCGGCATAAATTGTCGATGGTCATTTCGCCCTCTTTCATAAGTAACTCGCAGATAATTTTTTCAGTATCATCAAGATCGGAAAATAACTTTCTTTGTACTGGTATCTTCGACTTTTCAGGTTTCCAGTTCAGAAAATACTCAATATCATCCGAGCTTTCCGCGAGAGCCGCCTTATTTTCTTTGATAAGACTGTTGCATCCTGCCGACCATTGATCGTCGGGTCGCCCCGGTACTGCGAAAACATCACGGTTATATGAACTGGCAATATCAGCTGTTATTAGCGCACCTCCTTTAATGCCTGATTCAACAACCAGGGTGGCATCGGACAACCCGGCAATTATCCGGTTTCTCTTAATAAAATTGTTACGTTCCGGCAGGGCATCTGAAAGAAAATCTGTCAAAAGACCTCCCTGGTTAACCATAGTTCTGGCAATTGCAGAATGTACAGCCGGGTAGGTTGTTTTAAATCCATGACCAAGAACCCCGATTGTTTTCAGATTATGTGACAAAGCTGCTTTGTGAGATGTTATATCAATGCCGTAGGCCAGGCCACTTATAATAACCAGATCAGGATGCCCGGCAGCCAGTCCCCCGATGATTTTTTCACATAGTTCTTTTCCACGGCTTGTAGCATTGCGTGTTCCGATAACGCTTAACATCTTTGGAGCATTAAGATCACAGTTGCCATTGAAGAAGAATACAACCGGTGAATCATCACATTGTCTCAGTCTGAAAGGGTAATCATTATCAAGATAAAAATATGTTTTGATATTGTTCTTTGTAACATATTCGACCTCTTTTTCAGCAGTGTCAAGATATGACCTGTCGCTTATGTATTTTGCCAGGCCGCCACCTATCCCCGGTATCTTCACAAGATTTCTGTAAGGTTCATGGAATATTGCTTCCACGCTGCCAAAATGGGAAACAAGTTTGCGGGCATTAATATCACCGATACGCGGGATCAGCCCTAAAGCAATTTTATGCTTGAGTGATATATCTGGCATAGCACAAGAAATTGAGACATATAAAGATAAAAAAAAAGAGCCAAATAATCAGCCCTTTTTTATTTCAATATGTTTCAATTATACTATTGTAGAAATCGCATACATTAATTTTATGTGCCCAGCATCTAAAAAACCCACCCCTTGCCCCTCCCTGGAGGGGATTTTAAAACCATCGTCCAGAGCCCAGCGTCTAGTGCCTTATATTACCCCCATATCCAGCATTGAATTTGCAACCTTCAGGAATCCGGCAATATTTGCGCCTTTAACATAGTCAACATAACCATTTTCATTCATGCCATGTTTGACACACTGTTCATGTATATTACACATGATCTCGTGCAGGCGACCGTCGACCTCCTGTCTGTTCCAGCGAAGCTTCATGGAGTTTTGTGTCATCTCCAGTCCCGACGTGGCTACACCACCTGCATTTGATGCTTTCCCTGGCGCAAAAAGGAGTCCGTTTTTCTGAATGATAGTTATTGCTTCCGGAGTGCTTGGCATGTTAGCGCCCTCGCATACACATAAGCAACCGTTATCAACAAGTTTCCGGGCATCTTCACCATTAAGCTCATTTTGTGTTGCACATGGAAGAGCTATGTCAACCTTAACTTCCCATGGATGTTTGCCTTCATGGAATTCCACACCCTGAAATTCATATGAATAGGGTTTGACGATATCATCATTCGAAGCTCGCAGTTCAAGCATATACTCAATTTTCCTTCCTGAAATACCATCGGGGTCGTATATATAGCCATCGGGCCCTGATATTGTCACTACTTTACCTCCCAATTCTGTTGCTTTCAGTGCTGCTCCCCAGGCTACATTGCCAAAGCCGCTTATTGCCACCCTTTTGTCCTTAAAAGATTCTCCCTGTGTTGCAAGCATCTCTTTCGCGAAATAGACACAGCCAAAGCCTGTGGCTTCAGGACGGATAAGAGATCCTCCCCAGTTACTGCCTTTCCCGGTCAACACACCGGAATGATCGCCAGCCAACCGCTTGTACATACCATATAAGAAACCTATCTCGCGGCCGCCAACTCCAATATCACCAGCAGGGACATCAGTTTCAGGACCAATGTATTTCCACAGTTCAAGCATGAACGACTGGCAGAATCGCATAACCTCGGTGTTTGATTTACCTTTAGGATCAAAATCAGAACCGCCTTTTCCACCACCCATAGGAAGAGTGGTGAGTGCATTTTTGAATATCTGCTCGAAACCGAGGAACTTAAGAATTGAAAGATTAACACTCGGGTGGAAACGAAGACCTCCTTTATATGGTCCAATTGCATTATTAAACTGGATACGGTAACCAAGGTTTACCTTTACATTTCCTTCATCATCAATCCATGGTACCTTAAAAGTTATGACACGATCGGGTTCAATGATGCGTTCAATAATGTTTGCAGATTCAAACTGCGGGTTCTCATTATAAACTTCCTCAATCGATTCCAGAACTTCTCTGACTGCCTGTAAATACTCAACCTCTCCCGGATGTTTCTTTTCGAGGTTGTTCATGATTTTATCTACGTTCATTATTATAATTTTTAGTTGTGACAGGGATAAAAATGTTTATCAAATTTGCTGTGATCCAACTACATTAAAAATGATAAATCTCATGTTATCAAATGATAACATTCACGAAGGGGGTGCACAGGAATTTAAGGATTTTAAAATCCTGCCCTTTTCTTCACGCGAGAGCGCACTTATATAAACAGGCGGGTATTTTGCAACCCCCTCCTGAAATTTCTGTAAAAGGGTGATGCTTTGTATAAGGCCAAAAAGCTTTGATTCAAGCTTAAACCCGTAAAAAGATCTCTTGTCTATTTCAATTGAATTTTTTCTCCCTCCTACAATACCTGCACTAAAATAGCGGAAAACTAACTTTTCGGTATCGTCAGAAAAGAAAATGAACTGATAGTTTAGTATCATAGGCAGGAATGCTATAAAAAGATATACAGCTACCAGGATGAGTGTCCATGCTGTATCGCTCATCCCAAGCAGGGGGAATTTTATGGTTTTTGAAAAATAAGCAAGGATTATATAGGCAATAAAAACAATGGTTGCTCCAAATAGTTTAATTCTGAGACTGATTATTGTTTTACTGTTATCGAATGTCATCCCGGCAATTTTGTATAAAATTAGTCTTTTTTAGCCATGTTCTACCTTCTCTTCTTAAAGAATCTGACCAATAATTCCCTGCATTCCTCCTCAAGCACTTCTGGCTCAACCACAGTTTTTGGGTGTAACAGCGAACCTGATACTGTTCTGTAACCCTTATTCTCATCGGCTGATCCAAATACAAGAGAAGAAGCCTGGCTCCACCCAATAGCCCCTGCACACATTCCACACGGTTCCAGAGTAACATATATGGTACAGTCTGTGAGATATTTGCCGCCGAGCCAGTTTGTTGCAGCTGTGATTGCCTGCATCTCGGCATGAGCTGTAGGGTCATTTAACGTTTCGGTAAGATTATGAGCCCTGGCAATGATAATATTATTGCATACTACCACAGCACCTACAGGAACCTCATCTTTATCAAATGCTTTTTTGGCTTCAGCAAGGGCAGCTTTCATAAAGTGCTCTTTGTTGTTCTGAGTCATGATAAATAAGTTTGATTCCTAAAAGTAGAAAGAAAACCTGGATTTGCTATTTCAGAATCAGCTTTTTGTTGCTTTTAGAGTCTCGGCAGATGCTGGCAGGGTAAATTTAATGCTGGTCCCGTCACCATTAGAGTTCTCGACCCAGATTTTACCGCCATGTTTTTCAATGAATTCCTTGGAAAGTAATAAGCCCAGGGCTGTCCCTTTTTCTTCTGAAGTATTTATTGCGGTATATATTTCTGAGGCGTTAAGCAGATTAGTCAGCTCATCGGCTGATAATGCTGAACTTTTATCCTGCACTGACACAGTGATATCCTGTGGACTCTGAAAGGCCGATATCTTTATCTCCCCATCTTTTTTTATACATTTTATTATGTGCGAAACAAGATTTCTCAAAATTGTTTTGATCATGAATACATCGGCAAAAACAGTTATCTCTTCTGAAATCTGGTGATTGATACTGATATTTTTCATATCGGCATTTGATTTAAGCAGGGAAAGAGCATCCTGGCTGGTTGATATGAGATCAAGCTTTTGAGGGTTGAAAGTAATTTTTCCCTGGTTCATCTTTGTCCATTGGAGCAGATTATCGAGGAGGCTGTAGAGGTTAGTAGCAGATTTTCTCATTATTACAGCCATTTTTTGAAGCTCTTTAATCGGGAGTGAATCCATTTCCACAGTCATCACTTTAGTGAAGTTATGGAATGTGCTGAATGGGGTATAAAGGTATTGGGCAATGGCGGAATAAAACTTATCCTTATCTTCACTTATCCTGACCAGCTCTTTTTCGTATCTTTTTGTTTCAGAAATATCTCTGATAACGGCACAGAACAAAATGCATCCGTCAAGTTTAATTGGGAATGTATTGCTTTGTACACTTCGTCTGAACGGCGGTGTTAATGTAATTATTTCACTGTCCACTATATTGTTAAAAGCTTCAGGAGCCTGAAGCTTTAACATTTTCTTTATTCTGTTTTCAATTTTTGTTCTGTCCCTTATTTCAGGTGGTGTAAACTGATAACGAATATCAACGATATTTTTATCTATAGCATCTTCGGCTTTTACTCCACTTATTTTTTCAGTGCCCTGGTTCCAGATTACAATTTTACCTTGCTCGTCATATACAATAATTCCATCATTAATCTGGTCAACTATTTCTTTAAATTTTGTTTCACTTTCCTTGAGTTCCAGTTCCATCTTTTTTCGCTCGGTAATATTCCTGGCCAGCCCGGTACAGCCGACTATTTCACTATTTTCATTATAAATTGGATCAATGAAAACCTCATAATAGTCAATATTAATATCACCAAAAGTCTGTAAAATTGAAACAGATTCTCCTTTGAATGCTCTGTCGAAGCTTTCCTTTAATACTATTCTGTTTTCTTCCTTGGTAACACATTCGAGAAAATTTATTCCTGTTTTTATCTCCGCATCATAGGCAAATTTCATTGCATCTATATGGGCCCGGTTGAATAACAGATATTTGTAGTTCCGGTCAATTGAAAAAACTATTGTGTCTTTAAGACTCTCTATACTTGATTTCAGAAGCATTTGAGATTCTTTTAATGCACTCTCTTTCATCTTCTGATCAGTTATATCCATTACATTGGCCAGCCAGAATGTTCTCCCATCTTCCTGTAAGAAGGGAGTAATAATTACTCTGGCAGGTATTAGTTTTCCTGATTTATGGCAAAAAACAAGGTCAAATCCCTCTTTCGGGGCATTATTATTAAGTGTAAGCTCCATTGCCTTGTTTATGTTATCCATATCCTGCCTGGCCCAGTAAGCATATGGTGGACGCATGCCAAGAAGTTCCTCTTCTTCCAGGCCAACAAGATCGCAAAATGATTGATTAACATATATCTGCTTCCCCTTATCATCTATCACGGCAATACCACTCGGGAGAGTATCTTCAATTGCTTTCCTGAACTTTTTTTCTTTTTTCAATGATTGGTCAGCTGCCTGCGAATCCAGGTTATTCAGCTCATATTCCAGATCTCTTAATCTTTTTTCAGGGTTATTGTTAGCCATTTCATTAAATTTTAAAATTCATATGAAAATTTATAACAACCAAACAGTATATTTCATTTGTTATTCCTGCCCCTGACGTCATTAAAAATGAGTCTTCTGTTTAACTTTCTTGGCTGTAAAAAAGTCTCGTACATAAAACATATCAAATCAATGCAAGGGTGTTAATAATAATTAACCCTTGTTTATTCTTTAATGGTATATTAACAACTCTTATTGAATTTGGTTCATTAAAAATCACATTTCATGCAAGTTCTGTTAGTTTAGAACCGATAATATTAATTATGAGGGTGTCTCAAAAGTCATTTTTAACCGCAAAGAACTCTAAGAAGGCGCAAAGTACGCAAAGGTAAAATACTTATATTTAGATCTTTGCGACCTTCGCGGTTAATGGATTTCAACTTTTGAGACACCCTCTGTATCATCAATTTATTAAAAAACGTATCTTAATACGTTGAAAAATTTTAAATGACTATTTTTGATGAAATTTTCAAAGATAAGATGTACAGAACAAACACATGTGGCGAATTAAACATAAATAATGTCGGGGAGAACGTTATTTTATGCGGATGGGTTCAGAAATCGAGAGATCTTGGAGGAATGACCTTTATAGATCTTCGCGACAGGTACGGAATAACACAGCTCGTATTCAATATGGAGACAAACAGAGAGTTGTGCGAGAAGGCCCGTAAACTGGGACGTGAGTTTGTCGTACAGGCCACTGGTAAAATAAGGGAAAGAAGCAATAAGAACCCGAAGATCCCCACAGGTGAAATAGAATTAGATGTTATTGAATTCAATATTCTCAACCGCAGTGAAACACCACCTTTTACCATTGAAGAGGAAACTGACGGGGGGGAAGAACTAAGAATGAAATTCCGGTATCTCGACCTGAGAAGGACTACTGTAAAAAACAATATTATTCTTCGTCACCGAGTATCGCAGGAAGTTCGTAAATACATGGATTCAATAGGTTTTATCGAAGTTGAGACACCTGTTCTCATTAAGTCAACTCCTGAAGGTGCACGCGATTTTGTTGTTCCTTCAAGGATGCAGCCGGGCAGTTTTTATGCGTTGCCCCAGTCGCCTCAAACACTCAAGCAACTTCTTATGGTTGCCGGTTTTGACAAGTACTTTCAAATTGTTAAATGTTTCCGCGATGAGGATCTGCGAGCCGACAGACAACCGGAATTCTCCCAGATCGATTGCGAAATGTCTTTTGTCGGGAGAGATGATGTGCTTAATACATTTGAAGGTCTTGCAAAATATCTTTTCAAACAGATAAAAGGTATTGAATTCACGGACCCCTTCATACGGCTCACATTCCAGGAAGCTTTGGAGTCTTACGGATCAGATAAGCCTGATCTGCGTTTCGGGATGAAATTGAAAGATATGACTTTAATTGTAAAGGGACATGACTTTGCGGTGTTTGACTCTTCGGAATATATCGGAGGTATATGTGCTGAAGGATGTTCAGATTACACCAGGAAGCAACTCGATGACCTTACTGATTTTGTCAGAAAACCACAAATAGGAGCAAAGGGACTTGTTTATTTAAGGTATAACAAGGATGGCTCACTAAAATCATCTGTCGATAAGTTTTATACACCGGAGGAGCTTAAAAAATGGATTGATCTGGTGAATGCAAAACCCGGTGACCTTGTATTAATACTTGCCGGTGATAAGAAGAAAACTCTGGCTGCATTGTCTGAACTCAGACTTGAAATGGGAAACAGGCTTGGCCTCAGAAATCAGGATATATACATTCCCTTATGGGTAATAGATTTTCCGCTTTTTGAATGGGATAAAGAGACCGGCAGGTTTTACGCAATGCATCACCCCTTTACCTCACCGGTACCGGAAGATCTTCATTTGATGGAGACGGCCCCGGGGAAGGTAAGGGCAAACGCCTATGACCTCGTAATTAATGGTGTTGAGATAGGAGGAGGTTCGATAAGAATACACGATGCTTCGGTTCAAAGATTGATGTTCAAAGTTTTGGGATTCACCGATGAGGAGGCTACTGAACAATTCGGTTTTCTTCTTGATGCATTTAAATATGGAGCTCCTCCTCATGGCGGAGTGGCTTTTGGTTTTGACAGGTGGGTTGCAATGTTCGGAGGACAGGATTCGATTCGCGATTTCATAGCATTCCCAAAGAACAATTCAGGCCGGGATATTATGCTTGATACTCCGTCGAAAATATCAGATAAGCAGTTAGGTGAATTGCAGCTTATACTGGGAGGAAAAAAATAAGTAAGAATCTCCTATTTATCATTCTGGATCTTGGTTTTGATAACTATTACCCCTCCATACCCTCGGCTACCATAAATTGCTGCTGAGGCACCCTTGAGCACTTCAATTGATTTAACCTGTACGGGAGAGATATCAGGGAGACCATTCATATAAACACCATCTACCACAATCAGAGCAGGAACGCTGCCAAAAAAATCTTTGGAATCCTGGATTACTACGGTTGACCCACTAATCTTAACACCAGAAACTTCCCTTTGTATCATATCTGCAATATTACTGTAAGAAGCATATTTACTCTTCGTTCCGTCAATTGAACTAACCTGGGTGGTCACATTTTTCTTTTTTACACTTGCATAGCCGACACCTACACCCTGTTCTCCTTCAGCGTTAACCTCATCAGGTTTTTGTGCCGTCACTTTTGATAACCTGATTGTGATATTGGTCCTTCCATTTATAGCTTCCTCTCTGAAACCGCTGCCAAATGTGAAAATCCCGATTCTTTTTGCAGTGGGTTTTACTTTAATTTTATATTCTCCATTGGAATTAGTTACAGAATTGGTTTTTTGACCATCGATCATAATAATTGAATTGGGAATAGGCACACTGTCAGCATCCAGTATGGTACCTGTAATTGTTATCTTCTTGTTGCTCTTTTGTGCTGATATATTATTGATACACAGGAAAGATAACATAATTAAAAATAATAGTTTTGTTTTCATGACATTAAATATTTTTATATGATATTGCTAAATAACCAGTTTTCTATGCAAGCTTTTCAAGCTAAACTTTCATTTTTGGTTTTGAAGCTCATACAAGGGTATTGACCATCCTCATTATAAAATATATAACCAGCAAAAATTAAGCCAAAAAACTGGTCCCGCATAATATAAGTCAGCCTCAAACCTATTGCAAGGTACATCTAAGTACAGATATGAACAAATAATTCAATTATTAAATGCATTTTCCTATAAGGGTGGCGGAGGTGGATCTTTCGATAAGCACTTTCACATAATCACCTTTTTTCAAACCTGTCGCAGGCAAAACAACTACTTTATTCTGAGAAGTACGCCCCGAAAAATATTCCGGGGATCTCTTTGAAAATCCTTCAATCAGAACTTCAAACACTTTACCAACATCGCCCTTTTTCGATTTTGCCGAAAGCTTATTCTGAAAAGTTATCATCTCACTCAATCGTTCCGATTTGATCTTTTCAGGTACATCATCCTCAAATTTTCTTGCAGCCCTTGTGCCAGGTCTTTCACTGTACTTAAACATGTATGCAAAGTCGAATCCAACCCATTCCATAAGCGAAAGAGATTCTTTATGATCCTGTTCTGTTTCAGTGCAAAACCCTGTTATCATGTCAGTTGAGAGAGCACAATCCGGAATAATTCTTCGTATGGCGTTCACCCTGCCTTTATACCATTCCCTCGAATATTCCCGGTTCATCAGTTTAAGAATACGGCTGCTCCCGCTCTGGGCCGGCAGATGAATATGTTTGCATAAATTATCGTGCTTTGCTATGGTATAGAGGAGTTCGTCTGAAATATCTTTTGGATGCGAAGTTGAAAACCTTACTCTTAAAAGAGAATTAACCGATGCCACTTTTTCAAGAAGGTTATGGAACTCAACAATCTCACCAGGGTTTTCCCATTTGTACGAGTCAACATTCTGTCCAAGAAGAGTTACCTCCCTGTAACCCATTTCATACAACTCATTAACCTCACGGAGTACAGACTCCGGATCACGGCTTCTCTCTGCCCCCCTTACATAGGGAACTACACAATATGCGCACATGTTATTGCAACCTCGCATTATTGAAACAAAAGAAGATACGCCGTTCTTATCCATACGCACGGGTGCTATATCAGCATAGGTTTCTTCGCGTGATAGCAGTACATTAACAGCCTTATGCCCTGATTCCGCTTCTGAAACCAGTGACGGAAGCTGTCGGTAAGCGTCGGGTCCGACCACAATGTCGACCAGCTGATCTGTTTCAATAAGCTTTTCTTTAAGTCTTTCTGCCATACAACCGATTACCCCTATTTTCAGGTCATTCCTGCGTTTTTTAAGATGGCTGATAGCCTTAAGACGACCCCATATCCGCTGTTCAGCATTGTCGCGGATAGAGCAGGTATTTATCAATATTAATGCAGCATTGTCAATTTCCTCAGTCGCTTCAAACCCGGCATCTGAAAGAATAGATACAACAACTTCACTGTCAGCAACATTCATCTGACATCCGTAGGTTTCTATGTATACTTTTTTTGACATTCCAATAATATTCTGTTAAGAATTCACAGGCGACCGGCTACCGGCTTCCGGTCTCTCACCTCTCACCTCTCACCTCTATTTGGTCGCACAAAAGTATAAAGTATGAATGAGGTATAAAAGAATTATTTAAATTTGCATCAATAAAATAAATATTCAGAGTATGTCAGGTCATAGCAAATGGTCAACAATAAAACGTAAGAAAGGTGCGATAGACGCGAAACGAGGTAAAAAATTTACCAAAATTATCAAAGAGATAATAATTGCAGCAAAAGAGGGAGGAGGTGATCCCGAATCCAATGCAAGGCTGAGACTCGCTGTTCAGAACGCCAAGGGTGCAAATATGCCTAAAGATAATATTGAGAGAGCTATAAAAAAAGCAACAGGTGCGGATGCTGAGAGTTTTATTGAAACATCGTTTGAAGGTTATGCTCCGGGAGGTATAGCCGTTTTTGTGGAATGCCTTACCGATAATAATAACAGGACAGTGGCATCTGTGAGATCAGCCTTTAATAAGTATGGAGGTAGCCTCGGAACTAACGGATCTCTCAGTTTTCTCTTTGAGCGGAAAGGTGTTTTTCTTATTAGAAATGAAGGCTTTAAGCTCGATGATATTGAGCTCGAAATGATCGATGCCGGGGCAGAGGATTTTGAAGTTGATGGCGACATGATAACTGTAACCTGTGCAAAAGAGGATTTCGGAAGTGTTAACAGGAAGCTTAATGACCTTGATATTGAACCTGAAGAAGCCGGACTGAAAAGAATACCAAATGACACTAAACAACTCGATGTTGAATCTGCAAAGAAAGTCTTAAGGCTTATTGATGCACTGGAAGATGATGATGATATTCAGTTTGTTTATCATAGTCTTGAAATGACCGACGAACTGGCTGAATCCCTGGAGTAAATTACGGAGCCGATAAACTGAACTTATTATGAAAAGACTGATTCCTGTACTTATCCTCATTACTTTATTTTCATCATGTAAAAAAAGCAATAGTACAAGCGACTTCATATGGGGAAAATCATATGGCACAGGCTCTGCATTATTTATCAGGACATTACCTGATTCCGGATTAATTGCATGCGGGCAGTCTGATGGCAAACCATATTTAGTGAGGCTTAACAAGGCACTTGGTACTGTGCTTGATATAAGTGCTGATGAGCAGGGTTTATTCAGCTCTGCATGGTGCGATACTTCGGGCTATGTTATTGGTGGAAATATCAATGGCAAGATGTCACTGATGCGATATAGTGCTGATGGAAATAAATTGTGGGAAAAATCTCTGGATGCCGGGTTTAAAATAGATTTTGCTAATATTTTTTATACCGGCTCCGGTCAGCTTCTGGCAATCGGAACGGCAAGCCCCGACTCAGTTAATTCCGGTGCTACAAGTCTGCTTTTCGTAAGGTTTGATACCACCGGACAAATAGTCGCTCAAAATAATCTAAATGAACCGGACTTTATTTCTGCTAATAAGGCAGCAATTGATAATGACGGCAATATTTACCTGGCGTTAACACGTAAATCAGGCAGCTCAGAATCAACTGCCGGGGTAGCGAAATATAATGATCAGTTTCAGAAACTGTGGGAAACAAACCTTTATAATAACCCGGATTTCGGAGCAGCCAGCAGGGCAATAATACTTGATGCTTCAGGGAATATTTATGTTACAGGGAATACAGAATTGTCGACAGCTGATGGTAAATTGAATAATTCATTCGTGGTATCCCTTACCAATAACGGGTCCATCAGGGATGACTGGAAGAAGTATCTGGAGAATTCGAATGAAGGGTCGGCTCTGTTATTTGATAATGCTAATGGTCTCATGATGTTGAACAGGAATTGCTATATAATTAATATATTAAATCCTGACGATGGAGCGGACATTGGAAGAATAAGGATGTTCAGTGTGTGTCATTCTGATGATACCGATGCACTTGGTGAAGATTTTGGTCTTGATTATGAAAATAACATACTGGTTGCAGGATCACTGGGAGGAAGCTTTTTCGTGGCACTAAAATCATCGCAATAGTCGCAAAGTATGAAATTAAATAAGAAAAACAGAAAATCCGTTTTCAATCTGCCGGCGAAATATTATTTTTGCGCCATGATAAGGAAACTTATTTTGTGTTTTGTTATTCTGACCTTTCTTGCCGGTTATAGTCGGGCCCAATCCTTTGTTAAAACATTTGAACTTTTTAAAAGACCGGATATTTATTCAAATACCGGGCAACTGAATATAAATCAGAATAAAGCCATTGACTCTCTCATCAGCCGGTATATAATGGCTAACAAAGACTTAAAGATTGAAAACGACCATTATGGAATGCCGGGCTTCAGAATACAGATTTACAACAGTTCAACAAGAAATGCGAGGGAAGAATCATCCAAAGTTATGGCAGACTTCATAAGTAAATTCCCTGATATTACTCCTTACGCCTTATATGCCCAGCCTGGATATTTCAAAATCAGAGTGGGAGACTTCAGAACCAAGACCGAGGCAATTAAGTTGTTTTTGACTATTAGTAAGGTGTTCCCCGATTCATATATCGTTCCTGATTTTATAAATTTTCCTGACCTGATTAAAAAATAATTATGAGCGACAGGATAAAACACGAATGCGGCATTGCAATGTTAAGATTACGGAAGCCGATGGAGTTTTATATTGAAAAATATGGGACATGGAGCTATGGCCTTCAGAAAATTTATCTGATGATGGAAAAACAGCATAACAGAGGGCAGGATGGTGCCGGACTGGCCGGCATTAAACTTGATGTTCCACCGGGTAACAGGTATATTTTCAGACAAAGATCAAACCTGGCCAATCCTATTAAGGAGATTTTCGGTTTTATTTATGAAGATATAGATAAGGTATCACGCGCTAACAGGGAGGATATTAACAACCCTGAATTTATTAAGGAAAGGGTACCTTTTGCATGTGACATATACCTTGGACACCTGCGCTATGGTACATACGGTAATTATAATATTGATTATGTACATCCGGTAAGTCGTGAAAATAACTGGAAGTCAAGGAATCTCGTAATGGCAGGGAACTTCAATCTTACAAATGTAGGAGAGGTTTTCAGCAGCCTTGTTGCTTTAGGCCAGAACCCTGTTGATTTTTCTGACACGGTAACAATTCTTGAAAATGTAGGACATCGTCTCGATGAAGAAAACGAAAGACTGTTCCGCAAATTCAAGGACGAAGGTTATTCAAAAAAAGAGATATCCCCATTAATAGAAAGAGACCTCGATGTAGCTTCGGTGCTACGAAAAGCAAGCCGTAACTGGGACGGCGGTTATGCAATGGCCGGAATGCTGGGACATGGAGATGCTTTTGTTATGAGAGATCCTTCAGGTATAAGGCCTGCCTATTACTATATCGATGATGAAGTGGTAGTGGTGGCATCTGAGCGTCCTGTTATTCAAACAATTTTTAATGTAAGAACAAATAAAGTCAAAGAGCTTCCTCCTGCCGGAGCGTTAATAATTAAAGCTTCAGGCAAATCTGCCATCGAGAACATCAGGGAAGAAACGGAACTGCGGAAATGCTCCTTTGAAAGGATTTACTTCTCCCGCGGGACGGATAAGGATATTTATAAGGAAAGGAAGAAACTCGGTGAAATACTGGCAACACGTGTTCTTAAAGCTATTGACTATGATCTTGATCATACAGTGTTTTCATATATTCCCAATACTGCAGAAAGTGCATTTTACGGATTGATAAAAGGGGTTGAGGATTACCTTAACCATGTAAAAGTTGATCATATTCTAAGCAGGGGAAAATATCTTTCAAGAGAGGAACTTGAAAAAATTATTCAGCAACGCCCCAGAGTTGAGAAGATAGCTGTAAAGGATGCGAAACTCAGAACATTCATAGCAGAAGATAAAGGACGAGATGACCTGGTTGGCCATGTGTATGATGTGACCTACGGAGTTATCAAACGCGGGGTCGATTACCTGGTTGTGATTGATGATTCAATAGTCCGTGGGACCACTCTTAAAAAAAGCATAATCAGAATTCTGGACAGGCTTGATCCGAAAAAAATAATTGTCGTATCCTCATCACCCCAGTTAAGATACCCCGATTGCTATGGTATAGATATGGCCAAGCTGGGTGATTTTATTGCTTTTAAAGCTGCAGTAGAACTATTAAAAGATACCGGCAGAGAACAAATGATAAAAAAGGTATATGAAAAAGCTTTGAAAGAGCTTAAAAAACCTGTGGAAAAGATAAGAAATGTTGTCAGGGAAATCTATAAACCTTTTACAACTGAAGAGATATCAGCTAAAATATCTTCGATGCTGAAATCGGATGAGATAAAATCGGAAGTTGAAATTGTATTTCAGTCAATAGAGGGACTTCACGAAGCTTGTCCTGGACATACCGGGGATTGGTATTTTACCGGGAATTATCCTACTCCCGGAGGCAATAAAGTTGTAAATCAGTCTTTTATTTATTACGTTGAAGGAAGGAACATCAGGGCTTACTGATTCTGATGTGAGAACCATGTAATTTCAAAATCTTTCTTATAGGAAGCAAGATGCCTGTTTATCTTAGCGACATATATATCTTTCAGTGTTATCATAATGCCGGTCTCTTCTACATTGCCAAATTTGTGATTGATGAAAGTGCCAAAAGTCCGCATGGTTGGGGACAGGTTCATGTAGGCATTAATGAGAGGAGGGATGTTCTCGTTGAGGTTCCTAACTTCTCTTGACAATGTTTTGTAATTCTCTTTATACCTCCAGCTTCTGAAGATTTTTTTCATCTCTTCAACATGAAGATCTATATTGGCTGGCTCGATAGGGGTAACCAGATTGTCAGGATCACTGAAATGTTTATTCAGGAAATAGAGGATCATGTTTCTTGCTTTCTGATTGAAATGAGTGTACATGGTTACCTTCCCGAAAAGATATTTAAGATGGTGATTATCAATTACTATAGCACCGAGGCCATCCCATAAATTATCCAGGGCAAAAAGACTTTTTCTTCCCATGGAGCGCGACTGATAATCGGGGTGAACGAACGACCGGCCAAGTTCCATAAGATGTGGATAATATTTTGACAGAAATTTTTCTGAAAAATGAAAATACGAAGAAGAGGCTAACTTGCTGATATCACAATTTATGCAACCTTTTTCCGGAAAGTAGAAACGATAACCTCCGATTATCTGTTTGTTCTCGGGATCCCATACAATTAACTGCTTCTGAGGATCAACTTCAGCAGTGTCAAACTCATCAATATCAATTTCTTTCCCGGTTCCTCCACCGGCATGGCGAAAAGTCAGCTCCCTGACTCGCCCGACTTCATGCATAAGTGTTGGCGAGTTGTTATTATCGAAGATATAAACCTCGTTATTGCCGTTATTGGTTTTTCGAAGAAGCTTTTCCGGCGTTAATTCAGATATTATCTGATCCTTTGGCAACTGGGCAACAATAGGTTTCATCGATTGTAATACAGGTGGAATGTTTTTTGCGAATTTTCTCTAAAAAAATAACATGCAATTTACTCTTTTTTTCAATTCCGCATTTATCCGGGAATAAATGATTTAAGGTCGTATGTTTTCGTTTTAACCCAATCGGCCCACTCCAATGGCGATTTTGTCTTATCAAATGTTTCCCACGAAATTGATTTACCAAAAACGAGTAATATCTCCTTCTCCTTTTGTTTGAACATCTCATCAGCAAGATAAAGCATTTCAATGTTTGCCTTAATGCCCAGAAATTTCCTGAGATTGGCCAGGTTATAGAAAAAGTCAGAATTCCTGCCTGAGAAATATGCAGGCAGAATATCTCTTTTATGTTGTATGGCTTTAGTTATGAAGCTTTTATGCCATTTAAGATCATTTATAACACCTCTTCTCTTCCTGGAACATAAACCTGCAGGGAAATATAGTATCTGTCCGTCGGAAGCATATGCCTCCTCGATCCTCCCGGCTGCTTCTCTGCCCTGAGCCCCATGTTTGTTCACCGGTAGAAATATACCGGAGAGATTATCTATGCTGGTCAGAATATCGTTAACCGGGAATTTTATATCACTGAAATATTTCGATAACTCATAAATAAATACCAGTCCGTCAAGTCCGCCAAGAGGATGATTGGAGACGAATATGTATCTTCCTGTTGCCGGAATGTTTTCTGAACCGAAAACCTTGTATTTAATATCAAAATGTTTCAGCCCGGCTGCTATCAAATCAGAATCTTTAAGGTGACCCCATTCCCTGAGAAAAACATTCAGTTCATCCTGATGTACAATCCTTTTTAGATATCTGATCAGGAAACCGGGAACCGCCCTGGCAAGGGACGGATTCTTCGAAAACAGAACTTTCTCAACATCAATCTGGGGGGCTGGTGATATATCCTGGATGCTGTTCATGTTTAAGTGGGTATAAAACAAACAAAGCTCAAAATTACCAAAAAATAACATGTCAAACTGACTAAGTGGTTTCAACTTTCAGCATCCTTTCCTTTGAATATACTAAATGTCTTTTAACCTCATCCCCCTAAGGGGGTGAGGTAAAACCAGGAGGGGGGAGATGTCAGCGGAGCTGACAAGGGGCTTTTACTCCCAAAACTGCTGATACTTTTGGAAGACACGATGTAACTGACAACACCCTTATGCATTATTAGAACCTCGAAAATCTCCATGAAATCACCATACAATGGGTAAAAGTTATTAACAAACTTTAAAAAAAAGTGGAGTAAAGTGGAGTAAAGTGGATATTTTTTACTTATTTTAGCCTTTTATTTAGAAAAGCGAGGATGGCCACATTCATAGGTGATTACACGTGCAAGGTGGATGTCAAGGGGAGGTTGATACTCCCGATGGCATTCAAAAAGCAGATGCCTGCTGATGCACAGGATCATTTTGTAGTACGTAAGGATATCTTCGAAAATTGCCTTGTTCTCTACTCAATTGAAGATTGGAACAGGCAGCTGGATAAGATCCGGAAAAGGATGAATCCTTATAACCGTGAGCATAACAGGTTCATCAGGAACTTCTTCAAAGGGACTGCTGAGCTCTCGCTTGATAACAACAACCGCCTGCTGATTCCGAAAAAACTGATGGATCTTATCGGTGCTGAAAGGGATGTTGTTCTGGCAGGCCAGGACGGGAGGATTGAGTTATGGGCAGCTGATATTTATAACAAGATTGACATGCCTGCTGAAGATTTTGCGAACCTGGCTGAAAAACTGATGGGTGGAAGTATAAATGAGTCTGAAGCATAATGGTTTACCATATTCCCGCACTGCTCAATGAGAGTATTGCCGGGCTGAATATCCGGCCTGACGGGATTTATGTCGATGTTACATTCGGAGGAGGAGGGCATTCTATGGAAATTCTAAAACGGCTTAATAAAGGAAGACTTATTGCCTTCGATCAGGATGAAGATGCAAGGGAGAATGCACCTGACGATAGCAGGTTTCTGTTCCTTGATCAGAATTTCCGCTTCCTTAAAAACAATCTCAGGTATAATGGCATTGAGTCAATTGATGGTCTGATAGCTGACCTGGGTGTCTCTTTTCACCAGTTTGATGAACCTGAGAGAGGTTTCACATTTCGTCAGGATGCCCCGCTGGATATGAGGATGAATAAAAATGGAAGTGTTACAGCATCTCATCTGCTTCAGACACTGGATGAAACAGCTCTCGCAAATCTGTTTTACAGATACGGTGAACTAACTAATTCAAGAAGGATTGCAAAAGAAATTGTTACTGCAAGGGCAATCAAAGCTCTGGTGTCTGTCAATGATATTGTCGATGCCATAGGCAGGCTTGCCCCTGTCAGGCAGGAGCATAAATTCTTTGCAAAGGTATTCCAGGCTTTAAGAATAGCTGTAAACCACGAAATTGATTACCTGAAGGAGATGTTGGAACAATCTCTCTCCGTACTTAATCCGGGGGGCCGCCTTGTGGTAATAACTTACCAGTCGCTTGAAGACAGGGTAGTTAAAAATTTTATGCGAACCGGCAATTTTGAAAGGGAGGAGAAGAAGGATTTTTATGGGAATGCCATAACACCTTTCAGACTGATTAACAGGAAAGGGACTACTCCCGGTGAGGAGGAGATTGCTGTTAATAACAGGGCCAGAAGTGCACGATTAAGGATAGCCGAAAAGATCTGATATATGGCAGAAAAGAAGGAGAATACAAAAAAACAGGCTAAGACCGGTAGCTTCATGAAAGAACTGCTGAGCGGGAGTATGGTTTCAGAAAAAATCATACTTAAGAACCTTGGCTATATTGCTCTGATTACCCTGTTGGCTGCTTTTTATATCGGTAACCGGTTTCATGCTGAAAAAATTACAAGGGAAACTGCAAAACTGCAGACTGAAGTTAAAGATCTAAGGGCTGAGGCTCTTTCAATTTCGGCAGATCTGATGCATGTAAGCAGGCAATCTGAAGTGATCAGAATGATAAAGGAGAAAGGGCTCAACCTCGAAGAGCTGAAGACCCCTCCTTATAAGCTTATTGTAAATAAATAGATGATCTGATGGCAGTAAGAGATGAAATAGTATGGCGCAGCGGTGTTGTATATTTTGCAATAGCACTGATTGCTGCTGCTCTCCTCATCAGGATCCTTATTCTGCAATATGTACAGCATGGCAAATGGGCCGCCATGAGTGAGAAATATGTATTTAAAACAGCGGAAATGCCTGCCAACAGGGGAGATATACTCGCAACTGACGGACGTCTGCTCGCCAGTTCGGTACCATACTATACAATCTACATGGATACCCGTAGCACAGGTATGTCGGGCGATACATGGTCAAATGGAATAAACGGGTTATCAGAAGGTCTTTCCAGGTTACTTGGAGAACGATCTGCTGCAGGTTGGAAACAGCTTATAACTGATGCCAGGAGGAAAGGCGACCGATATTTTTTAATTAAACGAAAGGTTGACTACGAGACTCTTAAAAGACTCAAATCATTGCCTATTTTCAGAGAGGGTCAGTATAAGGGAGGAATGGTTACCCAGGTCGAGAACATGCGAATACTTCCCAATTATGGACTGGCAGCCCGCACAATCGGATATCTTAATCAGGGTAGCAATGGAACAGAAGTTGGCATCGAAGGAGCCTTCGACAAGGACCTGGCAGGGAAAAACGGTGTGGCCGTGGAACAACGTCTGACAGGCGGCGACTGGATAACGGTGGAAGGTGCTAATAGTGTGGAATCAAGAGACGGGAATGATGTTAAAACTACTCTCGATATCGATCTGCAGGATGTCGCCACGACAGCCCTGCTGAATCAACTGAGAAAAAATAATGCTGATCATGGCTGTGCTGTTCTGATGGAAGTGGCAACTGGCGATATAAAAGCCATTGCAAACCTTGAACTGGGAGGTGATGGAGATTATCACGAAACATATAACTACGCAATTGCCGAGAGTACTGAACCAGGATCAACATTTAAGCTGCCTTCGCTCATGGCAGCTATTGAAGATGGCGTTATTGATACCGGCGATATTGTTGATACCGGAACCGGAAGCGTGAAGTTTTATAACAAGATAATAAGGGATACAAAAGAGGAAGGATATGGCAAACTAACTGTTAAACAGGTATTTGAAAAGTCATCAAATGTTGGTACATCCAAACTGATCTATGATCATTACAAAGACAAGCCGAAAGATTTTGTGAACCGGCTTTATGCGATGAGACTTAATGAGAAGCTTAATCTTCAGCTCAAGGGTGAAGGGACGCCTCTTATTCGATACCCGGGCGATAAACTCTGGTCAGGACTTTCTCTTCCAATGATGTCGCATGGCTATGAAGTACAGTTGACTCCATTGCAGATACTCACTTTCTATAATGGAGTGGCCAATGACGGGAGGATGATGCGCCCGAGGTTTGTAACCGGGATCCTTCGGAACGGTAATATTATTAAGAGTTATGATCCTGAAGTTATTATCAACTCTCTTGCTTCGCGTTCCACAATCAGGAAAGCCAAAAAGATGATGGAAGGTGTGGTGGAACAAGGAACAGCAACAAACCTTAAGAATGCCAACTATAAGATAGCCGGGAAAACAGGGACAGCCCAGATAGCAAGAGGCAAGAGCGGTTATCGGCAGGGCGTGCGTATGTCATACCAGGCTTCTTTTGTAGGATATTTTCCCGCAGAAAACCCGATTTACTCATGCATTGTGGTCGTTAATTCTCCCTCGAACGGTGTTTATTACGGAAACATTGTGGCGGGAACAGTTTTCAAAGAGATCTCTGATCGTGTTTATGCCACAAGATTTTTCCGCGACTATAATCCTGAAAGTAAAGATGATATAAAACCTTCGGCCCCGGAAGCCGGTAATGGATACCGGGCTGATATAAATTCGGTTCTAAGAAACCTGGATGTCAGATACAGGCGGACGGCTGATGATGACTGGGTGGCTACACGCGAAAATGGAGATACAATAAGGCTGGCAAATGTAAAGATTGAAAAGGGGCTTATTCCTGATGTAAGGGGAATGAGCCTGAGAGATGCACTTTACCTACTAGAGAGCTGTGGCCTGAGAGTGAAAATAAACGGGAAGGGGAAAGTGCGGAGACAATCGCCGGAACACGGCGCGAGGTATTTTGATGGTACTATTGTTACCCTGGATATGAATATGTGATATGAAGCGGATTGATGAAATATTAAAGAATATCGAGGTCGTTTCTCTGAACGGGACAACAGACAGCTTAATATCAGCTATTGTGTTCGACTCACGTAATGTTACTGAAGGATCTCTTTTTGTTGCTGTAAAAGGTAAAAAATCTGACGGGCATAATTTTATTTCAGACGCCATCAGGTCAGGTGCACTTGCTGTAATCTGTGAGAATTTACCTGATAATCGAGAAAGCAATATATGCTGGATAAAGACAAGAGATTCAGCTAAAGCTCTGGGACAGGCTGCAGCGAACTTTTACGGTAATCCTTCATTATCTCTCATTCTTGTAGGTGTAACAGGAACAAATGGGAAAACGACTATTGCCACACTTCTTTACAGGATGTTCATGAAGCTGGGATATAAATGCGGACTCTTCTCAACAGTCTGCAATTATATCAATAGCAGGGAATTGCCGGCTACGCATACAACTCCCGATCCTGTCCAGCTCAACCGTCTGCTGGCCGAGATGGTGGAATCTGGCTGTGATTATGCATTTATGGAGGTCAGCTCTCATGCTATTGATCAGCAACGCATTGCAGGATTGAATTTTGCAGGAGGTATTTTTACCAACCTGACACATGATCATCTCGATTATCATTTAACATTCGACAATTACCTGGCTGCAAAGAAAAAGTTCTTTGATTCTCTTCCTGAAGAATCATTTGCCCTGGTAAACACCGATGACAGGAATGGCAGGGTAATGCTTCAGAACTGTAAAGCCATGCATTATACATTTTCAGTGAGGACGATGGCCGACTTCCGCTGTAACATCATTGAACAGGGTTTTGAAGGTATGGCTTTAAAAATTCAGGGGGAAGAGGTATGGACAAGATTCATAGGTGATTTTAATGCATCAAACCTGCTGGCTGTATATGCAGCATCTGAGCTTCTTGGTGCATCAGGAAAAGAGATAATGACGGTTCTCAGCGACCTCTATTCGGTTCCCGGCAGGCTTGAAGTGATTAAATCAAAAGGAGGCATCTCAGGAATTGTCGATTATGCCCATACTCCTGATGCCCTTTTGAATGTGATTGGTACAATAAATAAAATCAGGGAAGGCGGTGTGCAACTGATAACTGTTGTCGGAGCAGGTGGCGACAGGGATAAGACAAAACGCCCGAAAATGGCAGCTATATCTGCAGAAGGGAGCACGAAAGTTATTCTTACATCCGACAACCCGAGAACTGAGGATCCTGAAAAGATCCTCGACGATATGGAAACAGGAATAACCCCTGACCTGAAAAGAAAGACATTAAGGATTGCAGACAGAAGAGAAGCTATAAAAACAGCTGTTATGCTTGCCAATGCCGGTGATGTTATTCTGGTTGCCGGTAAAGGACATGAAACATATCAGGAAATAATGGGGGTAAAATATCATTTCGACGACAGAGAGGAACTAAAAGCTGCCTTATTACTTAAATAAACCGATAAGAGATGTTTTATTATTTGTTCAAATATCTTCATACACTTAATGTTCCGGGGGCAGGAGTATTTAATTACATCTCTTTCAGGTCGGCCATGGCTGTTATCACTTCCCTTATTATCTCTCTTCTCATAGGTAAATGGATAATACTTCTGCTTCAGAAAAAACAGGTCGGAGAAGTTGTCAGGGAACTGGGGCTGGAAGGACAGTACAGAAAACAGGGAACCCCTTCAATGGGCGGTATAATAATCCTTGCATCAATTATTATTCCTACTCTGCTATTTGCAAAACTTGAGAACATATATATCGTCCTGATGCTGATAACTACCATATGGCTTGGTCTTATCGGCTTTTTGGATGACTATATCAAAATATTCAAAAAAAACAAGGAAGGGCTTGCAGGCAGATTTAAGATACTTGGTCAGATCATCCTGGGTATTATCGTGGGACTGACTCTTTTTTTCAGTCCGCAGGTCAGAATTGTAGAAAAAGTAAATGTTGCCAGCCTTACATTAAAAGACAGGCAGGAGATGATCAATCCTTCTGTGCAGATCCCTTCGCAGGGAGAAATAAATATGGAAAGGAAGTCAACAAAGACCACCATCCCATTCATTAAGAATAATGAATTTGATTATTCATGGCTGGTGTCATTCATTAACGAAACTCACAGACGTCCTTTCACATGGATTGTATTTGTGATAATTGTAATTTTCATCGTTGCATCTGTTTCAAATGGGGCTAATCTTACTGACGGTCTCGATGGACTGGCGACGGGCACATCAGCAATAATAGGCACCGCGCTTGGGATACTGGCGTACCTTTCGAGTAACCTCATTTATGCCGGCTATCTGAATATTATGTACATACCAAATACTGAAGAACTGGTGATCTTTGCCAGTGCTTTTATCGGTGCAACTATCGGGTTTTTATGGTATAATTCATATCCTGCCACAGTATTCATGGGCGACACAGGCAGCCTGGCACTCGGAGGCATAATTGCAGTTTTTGCAATAGTAATCAGAAAGGAACTTTTGATACCGATTCTTTGCGGGATATTCCTCGTGGAGAACCTATCTGTTGTGATGCAGGTTTCATGGTTTAAAAGGACAAAGAAAAAATATGGTGAAGGCAGGAGGATATTCCTTATGGCTCCGCTTCATCATCACTATCAGAAAAAAGGGTACCCGGAACCTAAGATTGTAATACGTTTCTGGATTGTGGCAATAATACTTGCTGTAATAAGCATTGTAACACTCAAGATCAGGTAATTGTATGAAGAAGAAGATTGTAATACTGGGAGCTGGAGAAAGTGGTGCAGGATCGGCAATGCTGGCACGGAAACATGGATTTGATGTGTTTGTATCTGATAACGGGCAGGTAAAACAGGAATACAGGAAAATGCTTGATACTCATAAAATTGAGTGGGAGGAAGGGAAACATACCGGGAAAATTATCCTCTCAGCAGATGAGGTTATAAAAAGTCCGGGCGTACCAGAGAATGCTCCAATGATTATCAGCCTGCGCGAAAAAGGTGTCCCTGTAATATCGGAAATAGAATTTGCAGGAAGATATGCTGAAGGCATAAAGATCTGTGTAACAGGTAGTAATGGTAAAACCACCGTGACAAATCTGATATATCACATTCTAAAAAAAGCCGGTAAAAATGTGGCAATGACGGGCAATGTAGGGAACAGTTTTGCCCTGGCAGTTGCTGAAGGCTCATATGACTATTATGTTATTGAACTAAGCAGCTTTCAGCTTGACGGTATGTATGAATTCAGGGCTGATATTGCCATTCTGATGAATATTACCCCTGATCACCTCGACAGGTATGGTTATAAACTCCAAAATTATGTCGATTCAAAATTCCGGATTATACAGAATCAGAAACCTTCTGATTTCCTGATCTTTTGGGAAGGCGATCCAATAATTAGAAGTGAATTGTTGAAAAGAAAGCCTGAAATGACCCTTCTTCCTTTTTCCGATGAGATAAAGGAAGGAATGACAGCATATATTGAAAATAGTGAATTAATAATTGATTACCCTAATAAAACCAACCTTATGACCATTCATGAATTGGCACTTAAAGGCCGTCACAACACTTATAACTCAATGGCAGCAGCTATTGCAGGGAAAGTCCTTAATATCCGCAAGGAGGTAATAAGGGAAAGTCTCGCTGATTTTCAGGGAGTAGAACACCGGCTCGAACCGGTAATAACTGTTTGCGGCATCGATTTCATTAACGACTCAAAGGCAACTAATGTAAACTCAACATGGTATGCTCTTGAGTGTATGGAAGATGAAATAGTCTGGATTGTCGGGGGAGTTGATAAAGGGAATGATTATGCAGAGCTTTTCCCACTGGTGAAGAGAAAGGTAAGAGCAATAGTATGCCTGGGGAAGGATAACAGAAAAATAGTTGAAGCCTTTAAGGATAAGGTTCCTACTATAGTTGAAACGACATCAATGGAAGAGGCGGTGAGATCTTCATATTATCTCGCGAAAAAAGGAGAAACTGTATTGTTATCGCCTGCCTGCGCAAGCTTTGATCTGTTTAAAAATTATGAGGACAGAGGGCGTCAGTTTAAAGAGGCAGTCAGAAACCTTTAATAATTGAGAAAAATGCAACAGGGCTGGCTGACAAAGACATTCAAAGGGGATAAGGCTATATGGGGTCTTGTTGCTCTTTTTATAGTATATTCCCTGTTGGCTGTATACAGTTCATCTGTGGGCGTAGCCTTTATGAAATATGGGGGCAATACAACCTATTTTTTAAGGAGTCAGATTTTCATGCTTGCACTCAGCCTGGTTATAATTGTGGTTGTTCATTACCTCCCCTACAGGATATATTTCTCAATGGCCGGGCTGATACTGATAGGGTCTGTCGGACTGCTAATCCTAACTTTTGCTTTCGGCTCAAGAGTAAACGAAGCTACTCGCTGGCTGTTAATACCAGGAACCGGTTTCAGGCTGCAGACATCCGATGTCGCCAAGGTTGCCCTTGTAATTTACCTTGCAAGGTCTCTTGCCAAATACCAGAAAGATCTTAAGAATTTCATGGTTGTAACAAAATATTTCATATTTCCTGTTGCTGTAGTCTCAGGTCTTATTCTGCCTGAGAACCTTTCAACAGCCGTTATGGTATTCGTAATCAGCATGATAATAATGTTCATAGGCAGAGTACCTGTCAAATTTCTTCTGGCATATATGGGTATGGCTGTGGTTGTGATACTGCTGTTTGCAATGTTGCTTACCGTTATAAAAAAAGATAACAGGGTAGCGGTTTGGAAGAACAGGATCGAAAATTTTATCTCAGGGAAAGCTGATGACGACGGTGATTATCAGGCGAACCAGGCTAAAATCGCAATTTCAACAGGAGGACTATTCGGGAAAGCTCCCGGGAAGAGCACTCAGCGGAATATGCTTCCCCAGTCGAACTCTGACTTTATTTTTGCCATCATAACTGAGGAATACGGTCTGCTATTTGGTGCTGTTCCACTAATACTGGCGTATATGATACTCTTATTCAGGGGGATCACCATTGCCAGGAAATGTGAAACAGCCTTCCCTGCATTCCTGGTCATGGGATTGATAGTGATGATAGTTGTACAGGCCATGATAAACATGCTTGTAGCTGTAGGACTTTTACCCGTTACCGGGCAGACACTCCCGATGGTAAGCTGGGGCAGGACATCGGTACTTATAATGAGTTTTTCCATAGGAGCAATCCTGAGTGTAAGCCGGGTGGTTAACGCAAGGATTAAAAATGAGGAGCTCTCCGAAGAGGAGATCTCTGATGAAGGAGAAAGAATTTATGAACCTGCAAAGACATAAAAGGGTGATTATAAGCGGAGGAGGTACCGGAGGACATATCTTTCCGGCTATTTCCATTGCCAATGCTCTCAGGAAAATTGAACCTGAGATTGAGATTCTCTTTGTAGGTGCCGAAGGAAGAATGGAGATGGAGAAGATCCCGGCAGCAGGCTACAGGATAATTGGATTACCAGTAGCAGGCATACAAAGAAGACTGTCATTTAAGAATATTAAAGTACTTATTAAACTCTTAAAAAGCCTTAGACTGGCAAAAAAGGTGATAAAGGAATTTGAACCGGATGTTGTTGTAGGTGTTGGTGGATATGCCAGCGGTCCGGTGCTGAGAAAGGCAGGGGAACTGGGAATACCGACCCTGATACAGGAACAAAACAGTTATGCAGGTGTTACCAATAAATTGCTGGCTAAAAAAGCCTCAAAAATATGTGTTGCGTATGACGGTATGCACAAATATTTTCCACTGGGAAAGATAATAAAAACCGGAAATCCTGTAATGCATAGTACTGATAATCTTGAAAATTTAAAGGACGAAGCCCTCTCGTTCTTCAATCTTAAAAAGGGCTTTCCTGTTATTCTGGTTCTCGGAGGATCGCTTGGAGCCGGAAGTATTAATAAAAGCCTGAAGGACAATATTGGTAAGCTTAAAGATTCTGATTGTCAGTGGCTCTGGCAGACAGGAAAATATTATTTTGAGAATGTTAATGCACTGGTTTCTTTATCATTCACCGATAATATATCAGTGCATGATTTCATCGACAGGATGGACTATGCATATGCTGCGGCAGATATTATTGTATCCAGGGCAGGAGCAGGAACCATTTCTGAACTATGCCTTGTAGGGAAACCTGTTATACTTGTCCCATCACCCAATGTTGCAGAAGACCATCAGACAAAGAACGCACGTGCACTTACTGAAAGAGAAGCAGCTATGCTAATACCAGATAAAAAGGTAGTTAAGACACTTGTGATTGAAGCTATAAAATTAATTGCTGATAAAGAAAAAAGAGACAGGCTTTCTGAAAATATCCTGAAGATGGCCGATAGAAATGCTGATATCAGGATAGCAGAGGAGGTGCTAAAACTTGCAGGAAGATGATTGATTTCAAAAATACGGATAGGATTTATTTTGTTGGTATCGGCGGTATCGGCATGAGCGCTCTTGCTTTGTACTTTGCAAAAGGCGGATACACTGTTGCCGGGTACGACAGAACCGAGACCAGGATTACTCGTTCACTTTATGAAGCCGGTTGCAAAGTTTTGTACCACGATGATGTTTCTCTTTTACCGGATCCCTTCATCGATTTATCACAAAAAAACATGGTAATAGTTGTTTATACTCCTGCAATTCCTTCTGAAAACATGTTACTCTCTTATTTCAGAAAAAATGGTTACAGGATATATAAACGATCGGAAATCCTGGGAGAAATTTCTGAAAATACCGATACACTGGCAGTAGCAGGGACACATGGAAAGACTACAGTCTCAACTATGATAGCTCATTTATTGAAGCAATCACATGTCGATTGTTCGGCATTTCTTGGAGGAATATCGAAGAATTACAACTCAAACCTTCTTCTGGGAGAAGGCAAATATACTGTAATGGAAGCTGATGAATTCGACAGGTCATTTCATCGTCTCAATCCTCTTATGGCTGTTGTCACTTCCCTTGATGCTGATCATCTTGATATCTATGGCAATCAGGCAAATATGATAATTGCCTATAACGATTTTTGCAACAGGATACGACCGGGAGGAACACTCGTTGTTAACTGTAAAATAAAAAAGGAAATTATTGTCCCTGAAGGGATAACCTGTTTAACTTATGGAATGATGCAAGATGCTGATTACCGTGCAACGGATATAGTCCATGAGAAAGATTATTACAGGTTTACCCTTGAAACACCTACCGGGAAAATTGAGGATCTTCATTTCGCATTTCCGGGAATAATTAATATAGAAAATTTTACAGCTGCTATTTCTGTAGCCCTGATGTGCGGTGTAACTGAAGAAGAGATCAGAAAAGCTATAATCCTGTTCCGCGGAGTTATGAGGAGGTTCGATATAAGGATCAACAGGACGGATATTGCTTATATCGATGATTATGCACATCATCCTGAAGAAATCAACGCATGTATAGAATCGGTGAAGGAGTATTTCAAAGACAGGAAAATCACCGGGATATTCCAGCCGCACCTGTTTTCACGTACACGTGACCACGCTGCCGGGTTTGCCAGGATACTCGACAAGCTGGATGATGTAATTCTTCTCCCGATATATCCTGCGCGGGAAAAACCTCTTGAAGGCGTGACGTCGGAGTTGATTTTTAATAAGATGAAATTAAAGTCGAAGAAATTGATGCGAAAGGAGGATATTCCGGATAAGCTGGATGTGGATAAGCTGGATGTCCTGCTTACAATAGGAGCAGGCGATATTGACACTCTCGTGGAGCCTATCGAGGAAAAAATTAAAATGAAAAAAGAAAGATGAGAAAGGTGTTCAAAATATTATTGATCATTCCTGCATTATACCTTATTGCGATACCTGTTTTTCTTGCCATGTCGACAGGTTCGAGGAGGTGCACCGGGATATCAATTGATATAAAAGATTCTGCTGATTATCATTTTGTTACAAAGAGGCAACTGCTAAATCTTGTTTACAGCAGTACAGGTAAAATACTGGGACAGCAATTTAAAGACCTCCCATTCGGCGACATTGAAAGCAAACTTGGTGATCTCAGAGAGCTGAAATCGGCAGAGGTGTATATGGATATTGGAGGGACTTTGCATGTTTGTGTAGATCAGCGAAATCCTGTCATGAGGGTGATGCCCGAAAGCGGAGGGGACTATTTTATTGATGAAGATGGCATTGTGGTAAGGAAAAGAAACCTGTACAATCCCAGGTTACACATCGTTGAAGGCAATGTAAATATCAGTTCTGCAATGCTTAACGGAGTAAGTGTTCTTGACACAAGCATAAAGAATACGATACTCAGGGATATTTATTACCTGGTCGATTATATAAACAGTGACAGGTTCTGGTCGGCTCAGATCGATCAGATATATGTTGACAATAGTAATGAGATTGACCTTATTCCTCGTGTTGGGAATCAGCTGATTCACCTCGGTACTGCTGAAGATTTTAAGGGGAAGCTAAGAAACCTTGAAGCGTTCTATGATAAGGTAATGCCTGAAGTAGGATGGAATAAATATTCAATTATTAACCTTGAATTTAAGGATCAGATAGTTTGTAAAAAGAGATAACCAGAAATAACCATAAATAAGTTATGAGTAAAAAAGAACAATATGTAGCAGCAATCGACATTGGAACTACCAAGATAGTGGCTATTGTCGGTAAGAAAAACGAGAATGGTAAAATAGAGATTCTCGGACTAAGCAAAGCTCTTTCAAAAGGTGTGAAGAGAGGTGTCGTCCTGAATATTGAAGAGACAGTGACCGCTATTCAGACCACAGTGGATGATGTGCAGAAACGCTCAGGGATAAAGTTTTCAGAGGTTTTTGTGGGAATAGCCGGTCAGCATATTAAAAGCATGAAGAACCGGGGCTATATTACGCGCGATGCATATGATGATGAAATCAAGAAGGAGGAAGTTTTCCGGCTTATTGAGGATATGCACAAGATACATATCGAAATAGGCGAGGAAATAATTCATGTCATCCCTCAAAATTTTATTGTTGATAATGAAACAGGAGTGAAAAGTCCGATAGGCATGTGCGGCAGACGGCTGGAAGCTAATTTTCATATCGTTATTGGGCAGGTTGCTGCAGCCAAGAACATAGAAAAATGTATCAGGAAGGCTAACCTGTCTGTTAAGGATATGATACTGGAACCACTGGCTTCTTCAGATGCAGTTCTGACGGACGATGAAAAGGAAGCAGGAGTTGTGCTGGTTGACATTGGCGGAGGCACGACCGACGTCGCTGTTTATTATGATAACATAATACGACATACAGCAGTAATTCCTTTCGGCGGCAATGTTGTAACAAAGGATATCAAAGAGGGGTGCGCTATCCTTCACAGGCATGCGGAACAGCTTAAAATTCAATACGGATCAGCCCTGGGAGATATAGCTCCTGAAGATAAAGTAGTATCTATCCCCGGTATCAGTGGAAGAGAGCCGAAAGAGATATCCTTTAAGAGCCTTGCCTATATAATACAATCGAGGATGGAGGAAATCATCGATGCCGTAAATTTTGAGATACAGAATTCAGGTTATGCCGATAAACTTGCAGCAGGCGTTGTTATAACCGGTGGAGGTGCAATGCTGCGTCATCTTTCGCAGCTGATGAAGTTTAAAACGGCAATGGATGTAAGGATTGGCCTTCCGAACGAACATCTCGCAGGTTCTGCCAAAAATGAGATCAACCAGCCAATGTATGCAACCAGCGTTGGATTGATAATGAGGGGCTTTGAGTATCTTGAAACATATAAAAAGACATTCAATGCAGGCACTATGGACGAGTATGTAAGAACTAAAACCGAAGAGCAAAAACAGGAACCGGGCGAAAATGGAACTGGAGAGACAGCCAGGCCTCCTGTTCAGGAAGAAGAAAAAACTCCGCTTACAGAAAAAATAAAGGCTATGTTGTCAAAGATGTTTGAGGTTGAAGATCAGTCAATTAACTAAAAATCGAAGCTATGTCAGATGATATAATGAACTTTGATCTGCCCGTTGAACGATCATCAATTATTAAAGTCCTGGGAATAGGAGGTGGTGGGAACAATGCCGTTAATCATATGTTCGAAAAGGGTATCAGAGATGTGAATTTTGTGGTATGCAATACCGACCACCAGGCTCTTACGAAGAGCCCTGTTCCCATAAAAGTTCAGATTGGGGAGGCCCTTACAGAAGGGAGGGGAGCCGGAAGTAAGCCCGAAATAGGACGACAGGCTGCCATCGAGAATATCGATGATGTCATGGAAGCCCTGTCGGGCAATACAAAAATGGTATTTATTACCACCGGAATGGGAGGAGGAACCGGCACCGGAGCTGCGCCGGTGATTGCAAAAGCCTGCAAAGATGTCGGCCTGCTTACAATTGCAGTGGTGACAATTCCATTCAAATCTGAAGGGAAAGTGCGTATCAGACAGGCAATAGATGGTGTTTCTGACCTGAAGGACCATGTTGACTCACTTTTGGTTATTAATAATGAAAAGTTAAGGGAGATATATGGAAATCAACCCGTCTCAACTGCATTCGCCAAGGCCGACGATATCCTGACAACAGCTGTGAAAGGTATCGCAGAAATAATTACTGTTACAGGCTATATCAACGTTGATTTCGCCGACGTGGAAACCGTAATGAAAAATTCCGGTGTCTCCATTATGGGTATGGGTACAGCTTCAGGGGAGAACAGGGCAATAAAAGCTATAGAAGATGCGCTTGCTTCGCCTCTCCTGAATTCCAATGACGTAACAGGGGCAAACAGTATTCTGATCAATATATCTTCCGGAATCGGAGAACACGAGATCACCATGGATGAATTGGGCGAGATCACTGATTACATGTACGAGGCAGCATCTGATGAGGCTTTGATAATCAGGGGACTGTCGAAGGATGAAAATCTGAATGAGGAGATCTGTGTTACAGTGATAGCCACAGGCTTTGAAGCTAACAGCATTTTTCAGCCTTATAAGCCTAAAAAACCCGCTACAGTGGAATTGATGACAAATAAAAATGCTATTCCAAAGCGGATTACTCCTGAAACGGGCATGGATGCATTTTCTGTTCATGAGAAAGGGAAGAAGCCTATTATAACTGATTTTGAAGAAGAATCGCAGGGAGTGATTGATTTCAGCCTTGAGAAAAGTGAAGACAGAAATGATATTAGGAACAGAAGATCGGAGAATGATGATGATCAGCCCGAAAAACCGGAAGCAACCCTCAGAAAGGTTAAACATATGCAGAACCTACTGAAAAAGGAAGGCTTGTCAAACAAAACCATGAAAGAAAATATTGACACTTTTGAGGATGTTCCGGCATATGTTAGAAGAAACTTGTCGATTGAGGCTCCTGATGCCACCTCTGAAAGTAAATTGTCAAAATTCACACTGACATCTGATGATAATGATGAGCCTGTTCTCAGAGAGAACAATGCTTATCTTAATGATAATGTTGACTAAGGATATTTTCAACACTCACTACCCCGACGTTTACGTCGGGGGGAGGTGGTGACTTTTCTGATAACCAGGGTCTGATTTTTTTTGATCTTCTTCAGTATTTTTCTATATACAAAGAAGGTATAGTGCACTACTCATGTTACAATCTCTACCAGATTTTCTATATTTGCACCTGATGATCAGACACATTTCAATAATAGTGCTTTTTGCCTTTTCTTCAGGATTAATGGCACAGAAACCGACCTCCGTTACTTCTGTATCAAATTCACAGAGAGCCGCCTCGTTTTCTTCAGGACAATATTCACATAAAGCAGATACAGTAAAAAAACCGAGAATTTTGAAAGAATGGAAATTATCTCCTGATTACTCTGAAGAAATTCCGTTACAGATTGACACGGCATTCTCTTTATTTCACCGGAACAAGATTGCTGACAAGTACTCACCTGTAAATGCTACACTTGGCAATTATGGCCTCCCTTTTTACCAGCTTAGTTTTTTTGACAGAGCCACAGATCCTGACGAATATCTTTATAAGTACTACTATCCCCTTATGCACTTGCCTGACAATACCATCTTTATGAATACACAGGCTCCGTATACTGAACTGGACTGGTCTATTGGCGGTCCGCGTGAAACAGCTGAACAGACTTTCAGAGTAATGCATTCACAGAATGTTAACAGGTTTCTGAACTTCGGACTTATATATGATATAGTATTCAGTCTGGGACAGTATGACTATCAGAGAGCAGAGGACAAGACTTTTACATTTTTCTCATCATATACAGGGGGAAAGTATAATATTTATTTTTCAGCAGGTATAAACAGCATTACTTCCTATTACAATGGCGGGATCACGGATATTAATGAACTAAATCAGTCTAACACACGTGATGTGCCTGTTAATCTTGGAGGCCTTAACACTGCAGAGGGTGTGCTGAAGAACAAAAACTTACTGCTTGTCCAGCGATATACAATCGGAGGCACTACTTTGACAAAAAAAGATACTGCCGCCGGTAAAAAATCCGGATTCCTGGGACTGAGCGGTACTTTTTCACATATATTTATTTTTGAAAACAATAAAAGGAACTATTCAGATAATTATCCTGATGGTGGTTTCTATGATACCTCATACATAAGTAAGTCAGTCACGCATGATTCACTTTATTCGAGAAGCATTAAGAACACTGTAAGGTTTGATTTTACAACGGATGAAACCAGGAAATTCCGGCTGGGTGGAGGTGTCGGCATCAGAAGTGAAATATTCCGGTACAGTCAGATCATTCCCACTCATGATACTTTACGTGCCGATACTGCATCGTGGAATAGAAGTAATAATTCCCTGGTGGGCAGATTATACAATAATATAGGAAACAAATTCAGATGGCTGGCTACAGGTGAATTATACTTAACCGGTTACCGGGCCGGCGATTTTAACCTTAACGGAGAGATATCGAAGTATTTTGACTGGAAGAAAGGAAGGGCTGCGTGGCTTGTAACAGGAGGAATAGCTAACAGGCAACCTTCATTCTGGTACCAGCAATGGGGAGGTAATAACTTTGAATGGCATAATAATCTGAATAAGGAGTTCAGAATAGACCTGGGTTCGGATTTTTCATTTCCGGGTAGAAAAATGGAAATAAAATTCAATTATGCGATAATAAAAAATTATACCGATTTTGATACAACTGCATTTCCGTCACAATACGCCGGAGGGCTCTCCGTGGCTGCCCTTAAATTAAGTAAAGATTTAAGAGCCTGGAAGTTCCATCTTGCAACCGATTTAATCATTCAGAAAACAAGTAATCCGGAAATTCTTGACCTTCCCCTGGTTACTGTACGATCAGCAGGGTATTTTGAACACCTCTTCAGGTTTCCGAAAACAGGAGGTAAGCTTAATACACAGCTGGGGGTTGATGTAACCTATAATACTGCTTATCATGCATATGCCTTTATGCCGGCAACGGGAATATTCTACAGGCAGGATAAGATCACTGAAGGGGATTATCCCTATATAAGTGCTTTTCTGAATATAAAGTTAAAGAGGACAAGAATCTTCATTATGTTAGACCATCTTAATTGGGGTCTGATGAGTCAGAGTATAGTAAACGATTATTTCATGATTCCAACTTACCCGATGAATATCAGGACGTTACGTTATGGAATAGCCTGGACTTTTTATAATTAAAATTTTGTTGTATCTTTGCACCCATTTTTAAGAATTTATGTTTAATTAATACAACATCTTTGGTTAAAAAGTTAATATTTCTTTTGGTGTTCCTGGTAACAATAGCATTATCCTGTTCTTATCTTCATACCGGCTCAAAAACAAGTAAACCCCAATATGTCTCGTTTGATCTTGATTCCATCAGGTCAAGAGGGAAACTCATTGCAGTAACTGATATTAATTCAACGAATTATTTTATTTACAAAGGTGAACCAATGGGGTTTAATTATGAATTGCTTAAATCTTTTTCAGATCATATTGGTATTGACCTGGAAATTGTGACTGAAAACCACCTGGACAAAGCATTTGAAATGCTAAATTCAGGAGAGGCGGATCTTCTGGCTATAGGGTTGACAGTCAACTCATCGAGGAAACAGGATATACAATTTACTGAACCTATTGAAGAAACCAGACAGGTACTTGTGCAACGGAAACCTGAAAACTGGCGGGCATTAACTGCAGACGATATTGATAAAAGGTTAATAAGGAACCAGCTTGACCTGGCAAAGCTTACTGTTTATGTCCAGGTAGGCTCTTCACATGTTGAACGTATGGTGACACTGGCGTCAGAGATAGGCGATTCAATAAATATTGTTGAGGTTCCTTACGATTCAGAAAAGTTAATCAGGAATGTTGCAGATGGTGAAATTGATTATACTGTTTGTGATGAAAATGTTGCACAGGTAAATGCAACTTATTATCCTGACATAGATATAAATACTCCCGTGAGTTTTCCGCAGAACATTGCATGGGGAGTAAGAAAGGAAAATTCCAAAAGACTATTACAGGAACTGAATCGGTGGATCACATCTTATAAAAGAACAGAGTCTTATGCATTATTGTATGCAAAATATTTCAGGAATTCCCGTTCGAGCATTATTGTAAAGAGTGATTATTATGCCCTGAATACCGGTAAAGTATCGCGTTACGATGATATGATAAGGAAGTTCAGTACCCGTATAAACTGGGACTGGCGTTTACTGGCATCACTCATTTGCCAGGAATCACACTTTAATCCAACAGTCAGGTCGTGGGCAGGCGCATACGGTTTAATGCAGATAATGCCGGTGACAGGGAAGGATTTAGGCATTGATATAACCTCATCTCCCGAAAATAATATGAGAGCGGGTATAAAGTACATCAACTATCTGCATTCGATCTTCGATCCCAAAATTCCTGATGAAAACGAACGTTTAAATTTTATTCTTGCAGCTTATAATGCTGGTCCCGGTCACATTCTTGATGCCATGAAGCTGGCGGAAAAGAATGGGATGGATCCCCATAAATGGGAAGGAAATGTTGCTGTTTGGATGTTGAAAAAAACTGAGCCGCAGTATTATAATGATTCTGCTGTGAAAAACGGATATTTCAAAGGGACTGAATCGGTAGCATTTGTTACAGAGATCCTCGACAGGTACGAACATTATAAAAATATCCTTCCGGAGGAGAAGTACAATTAACCTTACTTTGTTGGGCTAAGGCCCGTTTTTTTGATTATGGTAAGTAGTTCATGAAGCATCATAGCTGTTGCCCCCCATATCACATGTCCGTTATAATCGAAATATTTAACATTCATCATTTCCCCCCTTATCTTAAAAGGTTTTGTCTTAACTATTGCAGGGTCACTCAGTCTCTCTATTGATGCATCGAAAAGAAAAACAACTTCTTCGGGCCTGTGATTAAATAACGGCTTTTTTTCGGTCCACCCTACAACCGGGGTTACAATCATGTTGCTGACAGGAATAAACAATGGAGTAAGTGTACCAAGTATCTTTGTTTTTGATGTATCGGCACCTGTTTCCTCATTTGCCTCGCGTAAAGCTGTCTGTATTATATCTTTATCAAAAGGTTCTTTCTTTCCTCCGGGGAAGCTAATCTGACCACCATGGACACCATCATAATCAGGACGTTGCATGAAAACAGTATAAACCGGTCCTGCTTCAGGATACAGAAGGATAAGAACAGCAGCAACACGGGCATTCTTATCCGGCACCCTTGGAAAATTCTTCAGCATCCTGTCTGATGATGCCATCTGCCACTGAACCTCAGTTCCAGGAAGGTCCTTCTGCAATTCGGCTTTTAATTTAGCAGGAAACGAATTCATTTTTATTCCTTAAAGAAAAACATTTCTTTCGGGAAAGGTACAGGTGTAGTTTTTTTATTAAAAGTAACATCTCCCAGCGATATTGATTCTCCCCCTGTCTTTTCGAAATAATCTATACGCAAAGGGTAGTAACCCGGATTCAATGGAACAAGCTTAACCACTGGATTATCAGCGGAATGGAGGCCATCGTTATTTAAAAACAATTGATTGTTAAAGTATACTTTTGAACCATCATCGGATAGATCCCAGATATAATACATATCTTTTTTTGTAATATGAAGGTAGCCTTCAAACTGAACGGCGAAACTATCCCGTTTTAGAGCAAATTGAAAATCAAGGTTATCCGTCACACCTGTTTTTTCAGGAACCAGCTTTGAAAAATCGGGTATTGAGTCCCACACTCCCTCGTAATAGGAGTATTTCAGCCCTGGTTTGAGGTTCTTCACAGATTGCAGTCCGTTAATAAATTCACCTTTAGAGAAAACTACCTTAACAGCAGGGTCAATCTTATATTTCTTTGCTACACTTTTTACCTTTAGTGTGCAGGGACTGCTTATTTTGATCCTGTCTTTGCATTTCGGCGAATTAATATCTGGCTCAGATCCGTCAGTTGTATACCTGAGATATGGATTATTGTTCTGTATCATCGCATAAGCTGAAGTGCCATCGGGCATTATGCCCGCCCCGGGATAGACCATAAAATTACCTCCGGCATCAAATATAAAACGCAGGCCGTCGTATGCGCTCTTAAAAGGAACTGATCCATGATCCTCATCTGAATATTCGGCAATTTTCCAGTTTAAATTTTTGGGAGCGTAACTTTTAAGTACTTTTTCCATCGCTGCGATACCCATATCCTTTATGCCTCCTCCCTGGCGGCCTGTTATAAAAACTGTTTTATCCCAGTTTTTGGCTTCATGAAATTTGTTTTCCGCACTTTTAACAAGCATCTGGTTCTTATACCAGAAGCTGGGATCTATAGCAATATATGAGTCGAATATATCGGGATCGTTCAAAAGAGCGTACATTGCAAATAATCCGCCATATGAATGACCTACAAGTACTTTATATGGTTCTGTTTTGAAATTTTTATCTATATATGGTATGAGCTCATCTTTAAAGAACAGAACGAATTTATCTGCCCCGCCGCCTGTAGGGGCATTTTTACTTGAATCGGGGAGAAAATCATGGTTCCTGTCAATATTAAAAACCCCGACTATTATTGCTTTTGGCATTTTATTATTTACAAACAGGAACCTTGCAGTAGGCACTATATGTTGGTCCCTGCCGTCAGCATCGAGCACATAAATAACAGGAAATTTGACATTCCTAGCATAGTATCCGTCAGGGAGAAAGATGCTTACCATACGATTCTGCTTCAAAATTTCAGAATTCAGGGAAGCGTGTATTTCTGAGTATCCATCCTGTGCAACTGCCAGACCGGATATTGACAGCAGCAGGGTCATGAGAATGATTCCGGGTTTCATAAATTATATTTTGACGTTAAATGTATCAATATTTTTGTAATGAGAAGATTTTAAATTCTTGACCTATTTTATCTCCCCCCTGGGGGAGTCAGAGGGGTAAAACAAAGGCGGGGTAGATCACTCATACCTCAATGCCTCTACCGGATTAGCAGTTGAAGCTCTCCAGCTCTGCCAGCTAACTGTAAGCAGGGCAA
>CAYUQR010000011.1:0-9845 GCA_964446825.1 uncultured Rikenellaceae bacterium | reverse complement strand
ACCGGATTAGCAGTTGAAGCTCTCCAGCTCTGCCAGCTAACTGTAAGCAGGGCAATAACCAAAACAATTATTCCAGCCAGTATATATATCCACCACGTAACATGTGTTCTGTAAGCATAGTTTTCGAGCCATTTATGCATGACATACCATGATACAGGTGCAGCAACAAGAAAGGCTGTTGCAACCCATTTTACAAAGTCCTTATTGATAAGTGTTATTATATCAACAATTTTTGCACCGTTTATTTTACGAATGCCTATTTCTTTTGTGCGGCAACGGGATCTTTGAAATGAGATGGCGAAAAGACCGATCATTGAAAGGAAAAGGCTTATAAAAGAGCATGATGCTATTAACCTTAGGTAATTTTTATTTTCCCTGTGCATCCAGTCATAGCGATCTCCCACGGATTCAATGTTAACAGGGTAATCAGGAATAAGCCTGTTCCAAACCTGTGAAATTGTTTGCCTTGCCTGTATTGACTGGTTTTTCGATGCTTTAACAAGGAGATGACTCCCATGATTGTCGAATGATATGAAAGCAGGCTCTACCCATGATTTAAGATCAGAATAGTGAAAATCTTTTACAACACCGATAATGATCATATCCTCCATTCCGGGTATTCCTTTTCCTACCAGATCCTGATCGGGAAAAAGCCTGGCAAATGATTCGTTTATAAGGCATTTTTTGGTATTGGAGGAGAGGGTTTCAGAAAAATCCTTCCCTTCAATAAGCTGGATACCTAAAACCTTAAGAAAGTTTTCATCACCACTGAAACCGGCAGGAGAATACTGTTTTTCCACTCCATCCTGCTGGTACTTTAATGCGACTAAAAAATGTTCAAGAACAGGGGAAGCGGTGGTAACAGAAATATTACCGATGGAACTGCTTTTCAATAATTCTTCTTTGAATACACCGGCTTTATCTCCATACTTAGAGGGTAGTTTTATCTCTATTACCTCTTTATCAAGGCCTATTGGTTTATTTGTTATAAAATTCATTTGCCTTATGATTATCATTGAGCATATTATCAGACCAATGGAACTTGCTATCTGAAAAATGTTGAAAACAGGAATCTGGATACTCCTGACTTTTTGATTCTGTTCTGTCTTTAAAAAATGTAAATTAAGATTTGACCATATCAGGTATGAAACAAATAGCAATGTAATTATCAATATCAATACTAATACCATTGCCAGAAAAATCATTTGTGCGGGTTTGAGAATAAAGTTAAGGCTTATGGTGCTGCCCGTGAGATTATTGAAAAACGGAAGTAACTCAGACATTAAATATATGCTTAACAAAAACGAAATAACTACCATAATTGAATTTTCGAGCAAAAACCGGGCAATAAGACTGAAAAGGGAACTGCCATTAATACGCCTGACATAATACTCTTTTATTTTTTCAAGATATTTATTTGTAAGTATTCCCAGGTAATTGAATGATGCCACCCCGATTATCATCAATCCTATGACCAGTGCAATCCAGATATCTGTTTTGTCGCGACTGGCTTCAATAGCAGACGCCCGGGTTGTATCGAAATAAGCCTGAGTGAAAGGCTCCAGGAAATATTGACCGGGAATGCCGGTATTAATAATTGGGATGGACTCCTTTTTTTCAGAAAAGAGCTTCTCCATTTCCCCCTGGTCTGTTCCTTTCTTCAACCTGATATAACAACGACTGTCGTCTTCGCCAATTGGACATACCATATCGAAGATTATCTGGCTGTTTTCATCCGGCCTTTTAAACACTCCACTTACGATCATATTTTCAATCTTGTTACGCCGGAGGATTTCAATAACCTGACCTACAGGATTATCTGTGCCAAAATATTTTTTCGCAAGATCTTCGGCTATTACAATATTGTTCTTTGCCACCAGTACTGTTGAAGGATTATTTGTTAAAAGCTTGTACGAAAAGAATTCGAAGAAATTTTTTGAAGCAGCAATTATAATTGGAGGATCAGAATAATCAATATTATTGACTCTTAATTTCTGGGTACCATAATTGTTTATCCTGCAGAAATCTTCTACCTGTGGAAAATTTTCCTTCATATATTCAGCCGAACCAAATTTGCAATAGTACATTTGCTTTCCCGGGATCCATGGGTCATCTGATTTAAGAGCATATATCTGCTCTTTATATTTCTGGAAGCTATCGGTGTTTAACTCCCTCGTAATAAACATTATGATCAGGTTAAAGCTTGCCATTCCCACAGCAAGACTGATAATAATTACCATAGTATTTAACCTGTCCCTTAAAATGCTTCTGAAGATTTGTTTTAAATTCGTCATTGTTTTTTCCTGGTTACTGATTACTGATTACTGCTTACTGATTACTGCTTACTGATTACTGCTTACTGATTACTGATTTTCCCCACTATTCATATCTGAGAGCTTCAACAGGGTTCTTCGCAGCAGCCCTCCAGCTCTGAAGGCTGACAGTAAGAAGCGCAACGACCATGACGGTTATACCTGAAAATATGAAGACCCACCATTTCATATCAGTCCTGTAAACAAAATTCTGAAGCCACTTATTCATAGCATACCAGGCAACAGGACATGCGATGATAAAAGCAATTGTCACCCACTTAATAAATCCAGAATTAAGCATGATCAGCACATCACCAGCTTTGGCCCCATTGACTTTACGGATGCCTATCTCCTTTGTTCGTCTGGCGACAAGCACGGAAGTAACTGAAAAAAGACCGAAGCAGATAATTATTATTGAAAGAAAAGAGAAAAACCCCGTCATTTTAGCCTGTGAAACCTCCTTGCTGTAGGCTGACCTGTAAAGATCGCCAATGAATTCATACTGAAAGGGATAATCTGGCAGCTCCTCGTCCCAGATATTTTTCAGATCTGCAATAGCCTCATCTCTTCTTGCGGAATCAACTTTAACAAGAAAACAAAGATAGAAGATGGGCTTCTGAAAAAACACGTAAGGTTTAATTTTCTGTCTGACTGTAGTGAAATTAAAATCGGGTACCACTCCGACAACTGTTCCTCCGTAAAAGATATCGGGTGTATCGAATTTTATTTTGAAAGGCTGGCCAATGGCTTCTTCAGGTGTCCATCCCAAAAGCTTTAAGGCAGTTTCATTCAATATGTAATCTTCCCCTTTTCTGTCAGGATTGTACTGTGAAAAGTTCCGGCCGGCAACTAAAGGGATATTGAAAAAGTCGAAAAAATTGTCTTCAACTGATAAAACGTATAGTCGTTTTATTTCAAGGTTGTCTTTTAACCCGGGTGATTCTACCTGAAGGGCATCAAGCGTTTCACCTGAAGGTTCCTCCATGGAAGCTGTGACGCTTTTTATCAATGGATCCTGCATTGCCCTGTTACGAAAAGCATTGTATTTGGATCGGATTTCCCAATTCTGTTTTTTTAATACAAGGATATTATTACTCATGTCCCCAAGGCTGCGTGAGAGCATGAATTCATTCTGTTTATAAATGGTTACAGATGCAACCATCAGGATTATTGCAAGGCAAAACTGTGCCGTCATTAATATGGCGTACGACGAAATCCCTGGCAGGATATTATGAGAAGCATCTTTAAAACCAGGAATTGCCATTCTACCTTTCATTATATAAATAATTAAGGGCATGCTTCCGGCAAGCACGGAAACAATCAAAAATCCCAGGACAATAATCCAGGAGTTGACAAGGTCGATAAATCCGTTTGGCAGCAGATTAATGTCAAACAAGGTCTTTGCAGGGTTTTCGGCTATACCAATAAGTAACAATGCCAGGAACAGAGAAAAAATTACACATATACCAGATTCTGTTAAGGACTGTAATATTATAAGTTTGTTATTCGAGCCTGTTATCCGCTGGATGTGGATTTGTTTCTGAAGCGTCATTAATCTTGCTTTATTAAGGTTATAATAGTTAACCCATGATATAAGAAGCAAGACAAATGCAATTAAAATGAACAGGTAGATACTTTTAATACTTCCGTTTTGTTCAACTTCCCTGTCTTTATCCGAAAAGAGATGAATATCGGTAATCTTTTGAAGATCTGGTGTAAAAACATTCTGATACTCTTTGTCAACTACTTTTTTAATAAAAGACGGAAATCCTTTTAAAATATCATCCGGGCTTGTGTTTGGTTTTAAAAGAAGATAAACATAAGCCCAGTCAGGTGATTCATCGGGTTTTGCAAATGAAGTAAGCACATCGAAATGTATATGGGAATTGGAAGGAGTATCCTTCATTACCCCTTTTATATTGAAAAGGCCCATTTTTGTATCGTATTCTCCTGAGAACAAGATGGTTTGGCCAGCAGGATTTGAATTACCGAAATATTTATGGGACAGGGACTCTGAAATTACTGCGGAATATGGTCCGTTAAGAACTTGATCAACATCGCCGTACAGCAAGTCTATATCAAAAACTTTAAAAAAATTTGTATCCGTAGCGAAAACTTTATCAGAATAAAACTTGTTTTCACCGATCTTTACAGCAGTATGGCGATATGGATCCAACCTGACCATTTCTTCAATCTGAGGAAATGTTTCCGGCATCTGCCAAACCCATTTCTCCCAGCATCGGGCAAAATGCGACCGGATACCGGAGATATTTGTTTCAAAGGTCAGCCTGTAAATACGGTCAGCATCCGGGAGGCGCCTGTCATAGCTGAATTCATTTTTAACCCAGACTATTACAGCGAAGGAACAAGCTAATCCAATACCCAGCCCAAGGATGTTAAGGATCGCGTAGCTTTTTATTTTGAAGAGGTTTCGAAGTATGAGTTTTATGTTTAGCATTTTCTTTTGATTACTGGGTGTTAGGTGCCAGGTGCCGGTTTTTACTATTCATATCTAAGAGCTTCGACAGGATTCCTCGTTGCTGTTCTCCAGATCAGCCAGCTGACTGTAAAAATTGCAATTAAAAGTTCAAATAAAACGGCGACAATAAATACCCACCAGCCTGGTTCAATATGAAATGCAAAATTCTGCAGCCATTTATCAGCAAGTATGTAAGCAACCGGACAAGCCACAAAGCTTGAAGCTAAAATCCATAAAATAAAATTCTTCGATAGTAATACAGAAATACCTGACAACCTGGCCCCCAAAACTTTCCGAATACCGACTTCCTTAATACGCCCGGTGACAATGAATGAAGCAAATCCAAATAATCCCAGACATGAGATAAACAAAGCCAGTATTGTAAAAATGGTCAGTAGCTGACCGGTCTTTTTTTCCGGGTTGTACAAATTATTATATGCATCTTCAAGATAATCGTAGCTCAATGCAACTCCTGGCATGACATCATTCCATGAAGTTTTTATGTAGTCAAGGGTACCACCCATATTTTGCTGACTCATCCTTATAGCAATAAAAATATACATTTTAGGATTAATAAATATCAGCACAGGATTAATTTTATTATGGAACGACTGTACATGGAAATCCCTTACAATACCTATTATTTTAACCCCGTTTTTAAATTCATCTCCCGGAATTGTCAGTAAGGTTCCCAGCGGGTTTGTCAGTCCAAGCGCTTTTACGGCTGTCTGATTTAAAAGGACACTTTCATACCGGTCGGTCGAAAATTCAGTTGAAAAATCCCTGCCGTCTACTATTTCCAGTCCCATGGCTTTTGCAAACCCATAATCAGCAGGCAGTGCCTGCACATTTACTGATTTGTCTGGAGGCGAACCTTCAGGGGTCACACTTATATTCATCTGGCTGTTGATACCCGGAAGCGTAAACGCTCCGGAAACATTAAGGATATTTGAATTTTTAAAAAGTTCATCTCTTAGTGTCTCATATTTATTATTCACTGTCTGTGATGATCCCGGGAACTTTAACAGGAGTACATTTTCTTTATCAAATCCCAGGCTGCTATTTTTCATGAAGTCTGTCTGGCGGAATATAATAATTGTTCCAGCCAGAAGGATTATTGATACAGCAAACTGGAACATGACCAGAATCGTTCTGAAAGTCAACTTGTTTTTTCTGCCTTCAGTTTCCTTTCTTATTATCTCAATCGGGTTAAAACCTGATATATAGAATGCAGGATATCCGCCTGCAAGGGCACCAACAACAATAATAATTGATATTACAAGTAAGGAAAGCATCGTGAAATAGCTGTTATTCAGGACGAAAGCTGTTCCCAGATAAGAGTACAGGTTTGGATATAAACTATCAAACAGGAAGACAGCAATAATTGTTGAGATCAGAATAATGATCATCGATTCGGTCATAAACTGCATTACAAGCTGTTTTTTATATGCCCCTGCAGTTTTCCGTATTGCCACCTCTTTCATCCTTCCCAGATATTGAGAAATAGAGAGATTCAGAAAATTAAAACATGCAATTAATAATACAAAGATGGCGGCCGACAGGAAGATATAAACATAGGTTTTATTCCCTTTCTCCCCAATGTCCCCACGTGTTTCGGTATCCCAGTGGATATCTGTCAGAGGTTGAATGACAAATTTCATTCTTGCAGCCAGCCATTCTCCTGCATTTTTTTTGAGAAGATCGTCAAGTTTTGGAATGATAGAATTTACAGGTACATTTTTTTTCATTAAAATATAAATCAGATCATCACCCCAGGTGTTCCAAGGTTGTTCCGATTCTTGTCCCATTGCTTTAAGTGTGGAATACGAGACCAGTAATTCACAGTACAGATGCGTATTTTCAGGGATATTTTCCATGACACCGGTGATTTTCAATGGAGTATCATGATATGATAATTCCTGTCCTAATGGATCTGAAGATCCAAAATACTTAGTGGCTGTCTTTTTTGATATCACAACAGAAAATGGATCAATAAGAGCATTCCCTTTGTTCCCTTCTATCATATTATATGAAAATATCTGAAAGATCCCCTGATCGGCAAAATACAGATTCTCCTCCCTGATTTCCTGGTTATCCTTGTCTTTTATCACTGCATCGTAGTCTTTCCTGATGCGGACAGCTTTTTCAACTTCCGGGATCTGCAAGTTTATTGCGGGGGCCAGAGCTGGCATTGATCCTGCAAATTTCATAAGGTTTCCTTCAGTCCCCCATTCGAGCGCGATCCTGAAAATATTATTCCTGTTTTTTTGAAAGCTTTCATAGCTGAGTTCGTTTACAACATACATTAGTATCAGGAGACTTGCAGTTATTCCAAGTGCCAATCCAATAATATTAATCGATGAAAAAAACCTGTGTTTAACCAGGACATTTACAGCTGTTTTTAAATAATTTCTGAACATATAGACCTAATATATTTATTTATTTTAAAGCCCAACCTCCCTGTGCGACTACCCCCCAACCCCCCCAAGGGGGGCTAAGAAGTCAGAATATTGAACATTCGAAGTCAGAAATCAGAATTTTATAACAGTTCTGCATTCTTAAATCGTTTGTTCTTCATTCTTCATTCATTTTAATTTTTTAACATACTTTCTCCCCCTCTGGGGGAGATCCCGCTTTAGCGGGAGAGGGGGTGGTTATTCGTATCGGAGAGCTTCCACCGGGTTCCTCAATGCTGCTCTCCAGCTCTGCCAGCTAACAGTCAGCAATGCAATTCCCAGAGCTAACAACCCGGCCAATGCAAATATCCACCAGCTCAATTCCGTTCTGTATGCAAAGCTTTGCAACCATTTATGCAGAATATACCAGGCAACAGGACAAGAAATTGCAAAGGCCATTGCGACCCATTTTATAAAATCTCTGTTAAGCAAAGTCATCACTTCAGATACCTTGGCCCCATTTATCTTCCTAATGCCTATTTCTTTTGTTTTTTCAGCTGTTATATTAAGTATTGTCCCCAATAATCCAAAGCATGTGATAAGGATTGCTATAAGGCAAAAAATACTAACTGTCAGTTCCAGTTTTTTCTCTTTTTCGTAAAGAAGTCCCAGCTTATCTTCAAGGAATGAGTAATCGAGATATACATTCCCGGATATTTGTCCCCATACTCGTTTTATCTCATTAATTAATTTGTTCCTGTCAGATGTTGTCCCTTTTATTTCGATATAACGCCACCAGTCCACGTTTTTCAGAAGATATAATATTAGTGGACCTACATTGTGATGGAGTGACTGAAAATTAAAATTATTTACGACACCGATTACATGATATCTGCTGGCCGGAGAAATGGTTTCATAAAATTCTTCATTGATTGGATCTTTCATCCCCATAACCTTTACAGCTGCCTCATTAAATATGATTGCATTTTTATCATCATGGTATTTTTCGGAAAACCATCGTCCTTTTACCAGTTTAAAATTGAATACCTTCTGAAAATCTGTGTCTACCCTGAAATACTGAAAAGGATAAGGTGTTTTATCCTCAGAGTTGGCATGTGTGAAGCTGTTAGCTGACATCCAGTTGAAAGGATAAGAATTTGAACATGTTACCCCTTTTATTAATAGCGATTTTTTTAGTTCGTTTTTAAGTGCGGCACTGTGGTCACCTATTTTATTACCGTTCTCAATAATTACCACATTATCAGTATTCATTCCTATATCGTAACCTGACAAATATTTAAGTTGTTTAAAAATCCCGGCTATACAGATTATAAGCACTATTGATGAAGCCATTTGAGCAACGATCATTATACGGTTAAGCCAGAAACCTGAATATGAAATTGAATTTTCAGAATTCTTTTTGAGGCTCGTCCTGATGAAGTAAATTCCAGTTACTAAACCGGAAATAACTGAGATGGCAAGAGCCAATAAAAGGAGTAAGGTGACAGGTAATATGAATCTTGATAATGGAATAGAAACCAGCTCATTCAAAATCAGGGGATTATTACTCCAGATTTCATAGCTGATGATCAGGGCTACTATAAAGGATACTGATGTATAGATGATATTTTCAAATATGAAAGCATTGATGAGTTTTATCCTGGGAGCTCCTATGCAGCGCCTGATCGTTATCTGATGTTGATGTTTTTTCCCTTTGGAAAAAGTAAAACCAATCAGGTTAAAGTAAGCTATTAACAGGAGCACAAAAACAATAGCCAGATTGATGTTTATTAATGAAGCTCTGTTTTCATTTTCAAAGCTGGACACGAACGAACCATGCAGATGAATATCCCCAACAGGCATAAGTTTAAGTTTGATTGAGTTTTCATCATTAAATGCATAATCAAGATTATGAGTTGATTTCAACCAGGGGACCCAGTATTCAGTCAGCAGGTCCTGTAATTTGTTCCCGAATTTGTTTATATCCGTTCCTTTTTTCAGTTTTATATAGGTGAGAAATTCGTAACTGTCCCAGTTATAGTTATTCTCTTTGGGGATACGGCTTATTAAAGGGATCAGGATTGAGAACTTCAAATGGGAGTTGCGTGGATAATCATTGAAAATTCCGGATATCGTATAGTCTCTTCCATCAATCTTAATCCTTTTACCTACTGAATTTGAATTTCCGAAAATTTTCCCGGAAAGCGATGCTGAAATAAGAATTTCGTCAGGGTTGGTAAGAAATGAGGCTTTGTCTCCGGTCATAAGTTTAAGGTAAAATATATCTTTAAAGGAAGGATCCACCCACAGAACATCCTCCTTCCATGCCTGGCTATTGTCTACTGAAACCAGAACATCAGACTGATCTTTTGTACGTACCATTCCTTCAACTTCAGGGTACAATTCCTTAATCTTTTCTCCGAATTCAAGAGGTAATTCTCCGTATATATCCCTTGTCCCATGATATACTTCATTGATATAAACGTTGTATACCCTATCATAATCGGGATGGAAGCGATCAAAAGATTTATGAAATTTAATATTACAAACCAATGGTATGGTAATACAAAAAGCCAGAGATAATCCTGCTAATGATAAAAAAGAAATTGTTTTATCATTTCGGATTCCTCTTAGTATTGTCTTTATAACCAAAAACAT
>CAYUQR010000010.1:21849-73825 GCA_964446825.1 uncultured Rikenellaceae bacterium | reverse complement strand
TTAATTTACAGATCAATAGTACTTTAACCTTAACCTTAACCTTAACCTTAACCTTCAATCAACCGACGAAAAATACTTCATAAACTGGGTTCTTTCAAAAACGGCCGGTTTATCATAGTTTATCCAGTTTAATTTACCCCTGAAATCATCAACACTCCTGAATTTATTATTAGCCATCCACTCTCTTATCCCCTGACCCATAAGTTTCAGCACAGGGAATCCTTTTTTATAGATAGCCGAACAAACCTGTACCGTATCTGCACCTGCAAGCAGGTATCTTATCGCATCATCGCCTGAATGAACTCCGGTAGATGCAGAGATATCAATTTTGATGTCCTGGGCACTTGCCATGGCTATCCATCTGAGCACATATCTCCTATCTCCTTCAACACTGAAAACAGGCGCCGGAACTATTTCCATCCTTTTTATATCTATGTCAGGTTCATAAAACCGGTTAAACATAACCACCCCCTCAACTCCTCTCATATAAAACTGGTCTATCATGTAGAGTATGTTAGAGAACCTGTATCCTATCTTTAATGCTATAGGGACAGTTATAGTGGCTTTAAGGTTTTCAATAAGCTCAAAATATATCTTTTCAGAATCTTCTGAAGAGGTCTTTCTGTTGTGAGGCAGGAAAAATACATTTATCTCAATAGCATCAGCTCCTGAATCAGCAATGTTTCTGGCAAAATCCGTCCATCCCCTGGATGAAAAACAGTTGATGCTTGGTATCACCGGTATTCCAAGAGTTTTTTTCGCCGATCGTATAAGGTTAAGATACTCATCAACAGAATGTGATTTAGTATAGTAGGCTACATAATCATCTGCTTCCGGATAGCCTTGCAAAGACGGAACTGAACTGATATGATGCATGATCTGTTCTTCAAAAAGCGATTTTAAAACAACGGCTCCTGCTCCGTTTGCTTCAGCTTCTTTAAGATTCTCAATTGTAGATGTCAACCTGCTGCTGCTTACTATCAAAGGGCTCTTCAATGAAAGACCAAGGTATTTTGTAGTCAGTTTTTCCATTATATTTTCAACAAATTTTATTTCTTTCTTTCTCCGAATATAAGACTTCCGATTCTTATAATAGTGCTCCCTTCCTTAAGAGCTATTTCATAATCTCCGGACATCCCCATAGATATCTCCTTAAAATATGGTTTACCTGCAAAATAACTTTTCTTTAATGTGCTAAAACATTTATAAAGATATGCGAATTCCTTTCGCACCTGGTCTTTATCGTTAGTAAACGTTGCCATGCCCATTACTCCACAAATTCTGACATTATCTAAATTATTAAAATATTGTTTTTCAATAAGTTCTGTTATTTCATCGAACGTAAAACCAAATTTAGTCTCTTCGGAGGCTATATGAATTTGTAAAAGGCAATCTGCAATCTTTCTGACTTTTGAGGCTTCATCATTAACCACCGACAAAAGTTTGCAGGAATCGATCGAATGAATCATACTTACAAAAGGAACGACAGATTTCACCTTATTGCTCTGCAGATGGCCAATAAGGTGCCACTCAATATCTGATGGCAACATGTCCTTCTTACTAAGGACTTCCTTCACGCGGTTTTCTCCGAAACACCGATGTCCGGCATTATAAGCAACAAGGATATCGCTTACCGGCATGGTCTTGGATACCACAACCAGTTTAACAGATTCAGGAATCTTTGATTTTATCAGGGCAATATTTCCGGCTATGTCGGTCAAACAGAGATTATATTAAATAATAAAAGTATGAAAAAAAACTTACACAGAGACACACAGAGAACCACAGAGGGACGCAGAGTATAGAATATTTTAGTCTAAAAGATGGATAACCAGACCGCTTCTAAGCTTTGGTTCAAACCAGGTTGATTTCGGCGGCATTATATTCCCCGAATCAGCAATTTTGATCAGCTGATCCATCGATACGGGATAGAGAGCGAAGGCCACTTTCATCTCACCGCTGTCAACCCTTTTCTTAAGCTCATTAAGTCCTCTTATTCCTCCAATAAAATCGATCCGTTTCGACCTTCTAAGATCCTGAATATCCAGAATGGGGCTAAGAATCTGATCAGTAAGTATTGTCACATCAAGAACACCTATGGGATCACTATCATCGAATGTACCTGCCTTTGCAGTAAGGCTGTACCATTTATCATAGAGATACATTGAAAAATTATGCAACTTTTTTGGTTTTAATGTATTCCTCCCTTGTTCCTTAACAACAAATCCATTTTCAAGTTTTGTCAGAAGCTCAGCCGGAGTAAGTCCGTTCAGGTCCTTAATCACGCGATTATAATCGATTATCCTCAATTGATTAGCAGGAAAATGGACTGCAAGAAAAAAATTATACTCTTCATCTCCGGTATGAAGAGGATTATTCTCCCTTTTCTCTTTCCCTATAAGGGCAGCAGCAGATGTACGGTGGTGACCATCAGCAACATAGGTAAAAGGAACCTTTTCTGAGAAAAGGTTTTCAATCATTCTGTTTGTTTCGGGATCACTTACAACCCAGAAATGATGGCCAAAGCCATCATCAGATATAAAATCATATTCTGGTTTTTCACTGTTGACAATCATGTTAACAATTTCGTCCAGCTCTTTTACTGCAGGGTAGGTAAAAAATACAGGTTCAATATTTGCATTGTTCACACGTACATGGATCATGCGATCCTGCTCTTTATCAGGGCGTGTGAGCTCATGTTTTTTTATAATTCCATGAAGATAGTCATCAACCGAAGCACACCCTACTATACCGTATTGAGTGCGCCCCTTCATTGTCTGGGCATAAATATAAAAATGAGGTACTTCATCCTGCACCAGCCAGCCATTATTCTGCCATTTCCTGAAGTTTTCAACAGATTTTTCGTAAACAATGTCGGAATGAGTTTCAGTATCAGGAGGCAGATCAATCTCAGACCTGGTAATATGAAGAAGTGAACATTCCTTTCCCTTTGCCATTTTCCTGGCCTCATCGGAGTTCATCACATCGTATGGAAGACATGCCAGTTCACTGGCTATCGAAACTGGGGGCCGCAATCCCCTGAAAGGTTTAACAACTGCCATCAGTCGGTTAATTAAAATCTGTTAATTTACCTTGTATTTTTGATTACCCGTCTTGAAAAAATTTACTACCTGACGAGCGGCAGCAACACCTGCATTTACATTGGCTTCTTCAGTCTGAGCTCCCATCTTCTTTGAAGTAAATATAAACCTCCCGTTATATTTTTCTTCAATAATATCTTTGCAATCAGGTTCAATATCAGACAGATAACTAAAATCAGAACGCTCCTCAAAGATCTTCAGCAGTCCTGCTTCATCGATCAATTCTTTCCTGGCTGTATTAACAAGAACAGCGTTATGAGGCATTTCTTTTATGAGTTCATAGCCTATTGAACCTTTAGTTACATCATTGTACGGCATATGAACAGAAATGTACTGGCATCTTGTATACAACTCAGCAACATGTATGCACTGTTTAGCTCCATTATTCTTCATTACTCTTTCACTTACGAACGGATCGTATGCGTAGATATCCATTCCGAATCCCCGTGCAACATCAGCAACATATTTTCCGACATTTCCAAAAGCGTGCAATCCGATTGTTTTGCCTCTGAGTTCACTCCCTCTCTTTCCACTGAAACCACCACGTATCTGGTACAGCAATAATTCGAATACAAGCTCGGCAACTGCATTTGAGTTTTGCCCAGGAGTATTCATGGCAACAACATTATGTTCAGTACATGATTGCAGGTCGAGGTTATCATATCCGGCGCCAGCCCTGACAACGATCTTAAGTTGCTTTGCGGCTTCAAGTATTTCACCTGTAACCATATCGCTCCTTACAATAAGGGCATCGGCATCTGATACAGCATTAAGAAGCTCCGGCATATTCTTATAATTTTCCAGTAAGGCAAGTTTAAAACCTGCAGCGTCGATCACTTCACGAATCTGCCGTATGGCAATCGGAGCAAATGGTTTTTCTGTAGCAACAAGGATCTTCATAATCAGATATTATAGTATACTGCGAATACTGGTTTCACGGGAACTCGCTGATAAATTTATTATTTATTAATTCTTCTTTTCGAAATCTTTCATAGCGCTTACGAGTGCTTCAACGCTTTCTTTCGGGAGAGCGTTATAGGTTGAAGCGCGGAACCCTCCCACCGACCTGTGGCCTTCAATCCCCAGTAATCCTTTCGCTTTGGCAAATTCTGCAAAAGGTTTTTCAAGCTCTTTGTACTGTTCATCCATTACAAAACAGATATTCATAAGCGATCGGTCCTCAGGATCGGCAACAGTTGGAACAAACAATTTATTTCTTTCTATCTCGTCATAAAGAATTGTGGCTTTTTCAATATTCTTTTTCTGAACTGCCTTCACTCCGCCGATAGCTTTCAGCCAGTTAAGAGTCTGCTGAGCTGCAAAAACCGCAAAAACAGGAGGTGTATTGAACATGGATTCCCCTTTAATATGAATCCTGTAGTCGAGCATCGAAGGAATAGGACGGGTTACCTTTCCCAGAACATCTTCCTTTACTATTACAAATGCTACACCTGCAGGCGCAAGGTTCTTCTGGGCTCCACCATAAATGATAGAATATTTCGAAATATCAACGGGACGACTGAAGATATCAGATGACATATCTGCAACAAGAGGTACTTTAACATCAAAATCTTTCTTTATTTCCGTTCCATAAATTGTATTATTGGTTGTGATATGGAAATAATCAGCATCTGCCGGAACAGCATAATTCTTAGGTATATAATTAAACAGTTTATCTTTTGAAGATGCTACCTCAACAACATCCCCGAAAAGTCTTGCCTCTTTCAGGGCTTTACTTGCCCATGCCCCGGTTGTGAGATAAGCAGCTTTCTTATTAAACATATTCATTGGTACCATTGCAAACTGCAAGCTGGCACCTCCACCCAGAAATAAGACCTTATAGCCTGCCGGGATATTGAGTAATTCCTTAAAAAGTTCAATTGTATCATTCATACAAGCGACAAATTCCTTGCTGCGATGAGAAATTTCCAGGATGGACAATCCTGTTCCGGCAAAGTCTTTTATTCCTTCAATAGTCTTATCAATTGTGTATTGGGGAAGAATCGAGGGACCAGCATAAAAGTTATATTTTTTCATATAGGATTATTTATTAATAATAATTGAAATACCTCAGGTAATGTTTATACAAAATTATATAAAATTCTATCATTACTGTCAGTTTGCGCCTTCCGGGTTCATTATAAGTCATGATCCACAAGAATACCATTTTTCATGACAGGTATTTTTCCGGTAAAATCGTTTGTAATACAAAACTGTATGCAATCATCAAGGCCTTTATCACGGAGGCGTGTCCTTTGTGCAACTTTATCGATATAACCTGGCAGATCAGTCTTTGCCAGCGACCATAGATCCATAGCTGCAATGGTTGAATCACAAATTGTGGAATACAAACTGGTCTCCATCAGTCTTTCCGCCATTGCCCCGGCACAAACAGTATCTTCAATATTAAACCTGTTTTTCCAGCCCGCGCAAAACAGCATGATATCCCTGTCCTGTTTAATAAGCCATTCAGTAAGAGCACTGATATTCAGGAAGGAGCCTATTACTGTCATATAAGATGAAGAAGCAAGATTAATAATCGCTGTACCATTTGTAGTGCTATAGACTATTGTTCTTCCTTCAACTTTTTCTTTAGTGAAATTAAAAGGAGAATTACCAAAGTCGGCAAAATCAAGAATATAACCATCGCGTTCAGCAGCAACAAGATAGCCGCGCGACTTATAATCTTTTGCTTCAGTAATATCAGCGACGGGTATTACGGCAGAGGCGCCGTTGGCAAAAGCAGTACAAATTGCAGATGACGCTCGCAATACATCAATCACTATAACTATTGAGTCGCGGTTTTCATCAGGCATGAACATTGCCGGTGAAAAACATGCTTCAAGTTTTCTTTTCAACATAGCACCACCATTCAACCCTTTTTATATATTGGAAGATCCACAATTCTGGCTTTGAGATCTTTATTCCTTATACGAATGAATATTTCCATACCTGTCTTCCAGTATCCTTTAGCAACATAAGCCAGCCCAATTCCCTGTTTCATCATAGGAGACATTGTCCCGGAGGTTACTTCACCTACGATTTCACCCAGTGCATTAACAACTTCGTAGTGTTGCCGGGGTATGCCTCTTTCTGTCATGACAAAGCCTTTAAGTCGCTTGTCCACACCATCCTGTTTTTGATTAAAAAGGTAGGTTTTATCAATGAAATCCTTTTCACTGGTAAATTTTGTTATCCATCCCAGCCCTGCCTCTATTGGTGATGTCTGATCATTTATATCGTTCCCATAGAGGCAGAATCCCATTTCGAGGCGTAAAGTGTCCCTTGCGCCCAAACCTACAGGTCTGATACCATACTCTTTTCCGGCATTAAAAACAGCTTCCCATATTTTAGGTCCGTCTTCATTCCTGGCATATATCTCGCAACCTCCGGCTCCTGTATAACCTGTCGTCGAGAAGATAACATCTTTTATCCCGGCAAATTCAATTACTTTAAATGTATAATACTCCATATCTTCAACAGATGTTTTCGTCAGTTTCTGCATTGCCTTGAGTGCCAGCGGTCCCTGAATGGCAAGCTGGGCTATATCGTCAGAAACATTTATCAGGTCTTTCCCTGTTGCCATGTTAAATCCGGCTGCATTCTGAACACACCACTTCCAATCCTTCTCAATATTTGCTGCATTAACAACAAGGAGGTATTTTTCAGGGTTAAACCGATATACAAGAAGATCATCGACAATACCGCCTTTCCCATTAGGAAAACATGAATACTGTATCTTCCCGTCATGAAGTACAGAGACGTCATTTGATGTAATATACTGAAGGAACTTTAGAGATGAAGGCCCTGATACCCAGAACTCACCCATGTGGGAAACATCAAAGACCCCTACTTTTTCCCTTACAGTGATATGTTCTTCATTAATGCCGGAGTACTCCACCGGCATATTATAACCGGCAAAAGGAACCATTTTAGCACCTGCTTCCTGGTGAAACTTTGTAAATGCAGTATTTTTCATTGAAAAATTGTATAATATAATTATCTAATAAGGAAACAGTTCCTGATTTCCCGGCAAAGGAAGCAAAGAGATCCCAAATAAAGTCTGACTATTATCAGAATTCAAGTATTTTAAACTCAACTCTCCTGTTTTTTGCCCTTCCCAGAGATGTGGCATTATCTGCTATTGGTTGAGTGGAACCGTAACCTTTGTATTCCATACGTGAACGGTCAATACCCTTACTGACAAGGTATTGAACTACAGCTTTTGCCCGGTCGCCTGATAATCTGATATTAATAGCGGGGCTGCCCGTTATGTCGGTATGTCCGGATATTTCAATTTTCATATTCGGATTATCTTTCATAAGACCTAGCAAATGGTCAAGTTCAGCATAGGATCCTGAAGTCAGTATTGATTTGCCAGTTTCAAACAATATATTATTAAGTACTATTCTTTTACCGACTTTTACCTTTATTAATGTAGCATTCATTGTATAAGTTTCTCCTGTATAATTCTCAGGAATAGGAGCCTGTTTCATCTCAGAAAGATATCCGGTAGCCCTGATATTAACATTAAATGGTTTTTTTGCAGGTAATCCAACTCTGTATGTGCCATCCACAACGGAACTTGCAGTGGTAACTACAATTGAATCAGTTAACATATCTATTACATCGATTTTAGCCATAACCGGTTCATCTGATTCTGAATCCTGTATCTTTCCTGCCAGGTATACAGGGATTTTCCTGGGGGCCGCTTCCTTAATTACCACTGTATCTCTTATGACCACTGTATCGCGTTTTGGAGCAACAAAAACAGGTTCAGGAGGGAGAATACGGCTCCTGTAGATATCAAGGCCACCTAGTCCGCCACTACGGTTTGATACAAAATAAAATGTACTGTCGCTGACGGGTGAAGGATAATAAAACATGTCATCCCATACAGTATTTACCGGGAAACCTGCATTTTTAACATTATCCCATTCTCCGTTCTGATTTTTTACACAATAGAAAATATCGAATCCCCCTATAGAATTATGACCTTTTGAACTGAACCACAAGGTATCTCCTGTTTTAGAAAGCCTTACAGCTTCCTCGTCATACCTTGTATTAATAACACTTCCCATATTTACAGGTTTTGACCATTTCCGCTCATTTAATTTTTTAATGTAATAGATATCCTTGCCTCCTATATTTATCTTCCCGTTGTTTGAAACAAAGTAAATCTCATTCCCCGAGGGACTGATACAGAATGATGTTTCGGATCCCCTGCTGTCAATTGAATATGGGAGCTTCTCAGGTGATTTCCATATTCCATTTTTGTTCACCGACACCTTAATATCTCCACCTTTCTCATATCCTACATAAATGTATAGTCTGTCATTTGCCGCATTAATATAAAGAGGGGCCTCGCAATATTTTGTAGTAATATCTTTTCCTGCAATCATTGCAGTTTCCCATATACCATTGTTCAGACGTGAAACAAATATATTTTCATCAAATTTTGTATCAGGATGAGGCTTTACCGATACACTGGTTTCGCGACGTGAAGCAAAATACATCGATTTTCCATCAGAACTTATGATCTCTGAATAATCATCACTGCCAGAGTTAATTCCTGCCCCGAGATTCTCTATCCGGATCCTCATCGTGTCTTTTGTAAGAATCATGGCAGAGTTGCAATCGTCAATGCACCTCTTTGCCAATTCAATATTTTCTTTCGGTTTCTTGAAACTGGTATTCAGGTATTCATTGAATTTTTCAACAGCTTCTGAGAACCTGCCTGAAAATTGAAGAGCACGTCCTGTAAGAAGAAGGACATCCTGAGCTATATCTCTTTTAAATTCAAGGGCATTCAGTAAAAACCCTGCAGCTTCCTCCTTTTTGTCTGAAAAAAGAGCTGAAACACCCGTTTTATAATTTAAAGCCGGATCAGAATTATTGTAAACGATAGCCTTCAAATATTCATTAAAGGCTCCATTGTACCAGATACCACCATCTTTATAATATTTATCACCCTGAACAACATGTTTCCATGCCTCTTCAAATCCTGATTTCCCTGTATTAAAATCTTTCTTGCGGATCGATACATTAGTCTGAGCTCCTGACACCAGGGAAAAGAACAGAAATAAGATAACCGGGAATTTTAAATAATATCTCATAATATTCATTTTTATAACCATAAAAGTAGTACATATTTCTTTTTTAAAAAACTTCTTATTTATCAACCTCGAAGCATATAAAGATATCAGAATAAAATATTACTATATTTGTTTAATTGTTAAAAACTGAATAAGTAAGCAGGTGATGGATTACAAATTCATAAATACTGAATATCTCGAGTCAATTTCGGGAGGAGATCATGAGATTACCCTCGAATTGGTTAATATGTTCAGGGAACAATCGGGTGAAATTTATAATGAAATGAAATCAAAACTTTCAGACAGGAATTTCATTTTTCTTGGTCAGCTGGCGCACAAGGCTAAATCTTCTGCTGCAATAATGGGTATGAATGAGCTGGCGACAATGCTAAAGACTTTTGAACTACAGGCAAAAGAGGGAAAAGAATCTGAATTATATGAATCATATATCTCAAAATTTAAATCTGATACTGATGCAGCTCTTATTGAACTGGAAGACTTTTTAAATAAATCGTAGAAATATTTCAATGATCAATATCAAGAAAACTGATAATATTGACACTATAACCTTCACTGTGAATAAAATTAATGCACTGATCACTGAAGAGATCAAAGAGAGCATTAGCAAATCATTCATAAATTCAAATTCAAAAGTTATTATTGATCTTAAAGGAGTGGAATATATTGACAGTTCAGGCTTTGGATGCTTCCTTTCAATAATGAAAACCGCCAGGAACAATTACGGCATACTCAAATTTGCAAATCCCGAACCTGGCGTTATGGAAGTCTTTCATACTCTTCACCTTCAGACTGTTTTCCAGATATACGATGATATTGATACCTGTTTAAAATCCTTTCATTAGCAAAGTTCAGGATCTTATTTCTTTGTAAAAACCAGGTGATCTTCCTTCACTTCAATTACTATACTATCTTCTTTTAAGACTGTCCCTCCAATAATTTCTTTAGATAATTCGTTTACTATCTCCTTCTGGATTAATCTCTTAACAGGTCTTGCCCCCAGCTGCGGATCATAACCCCGGTTTGTCAGCCAATCGATTGCATCATCTGAAACAGCAAGTTTAAGATCATAATCCCTGAGCATAATTTCAATTTTTCCAACCTGCATAACAACAATCTCTCTTATCTGCTTCCAATTCAAAGGTCGGAACATAACTATTTCATCAACCCTGTTCAGGAATTCAGGTCTGAGTGACCTTCTAAGTAATGTCAGTATTTCATTTCGGAGTTGTTCTTCCTCTTTTTCAGGCATTTCATTTTTCCATTTATCCATTCTGTCCCGAATGATATCAGAACCAAGATTAGAAGTCATGATAATAATGACATTCCTGAAATTTATTGTACGTCCTTTATTGTCAGTTAGTCTGCCCTCGTCAAGAACCTGTAAAAGAAGGTTAAACAGATCGGGATGTGCTTTTTCAATCTCATCGAGCAAAACAACAGAATATGGTTTATGCCTTACTGCCTCAGTAAGCTGGCCTCCCTCATCATATCCTATATATCCGGGAGGAGCACCGATAAGTCGTGATATTGAATGTCTCTCCTGATATTCTGACATGTCTATCCTGGTCATCATGTTTTCATCATTAAAGAGAAAATCGGCAAGTGCTCTTGCAAGTTCTGTTTTTCCAACACCGGTTGTACCTATGAAAATAAATGAACCTAAAGGTCTTTTCTGATCCTGCAATCCTGCTCTTGATCTTCGTACTGCATCAGCAACAGCGGTAATAGCTTCATCCTGACCCACTACTCTCTTATGCAATTCTTCCTCCAGTCTTAATAATTTTTCCTTCTCACTTTCCAGCATCCGCGATACAGGAATGCCTGTCCATTTGGATACAATGGCCGCAATATCCTCAGACCGGACCTCTTCCTGTATAAGAGAACCTTTGCTTCTTTTTTTTTCTATCGACTCCTTTAGTTCAGCAATCTCTTTTTCGAGTTCTACAATCTTACCATACCTTATCTCGGCAACTTTTCCGTAATCGCCGCTTCTTTCAGCCTGTTCTGCTTCAAAGCGAAGTGATTCCACAACCTCTTTTTTCACCTGTACCTTTTCGATCATCTCCTTCTCTGACTTCCAGTCAGCTTTAAGGGAATCTCTTTTTGCCTGCATATCAGCAAGTTCACGGGAAACTTTTGCAGCTTTAACCGTATCTCCGTCCCTCCTTATTGCCTCTTTTTCAATTTCGAGCCTGGTAATGGTTCTTTCTGCTTCATCAATCTCTTCAGGCACCGAATTCATTTCAAGTCGTAACCTCGAAGCTGCTTCATCAATAAGATCAATAGCTTTATCGGGTAAAAAACGGTCAGTAATGTACCTTGTTGAAAGGTCAACCGCAGCAATGATAGCTTCATCTCTTATTATAACCTTATGGTATGCTTCGTACTTTTCACGGATGCCACGAAGTATTGAGATGGAATCAGCTCTGTCAGGTTCATCGACCATCACTACCTGGAACCGACGCTCGAGGGCTTTGTCTTTTTCAAAATATTTCTGGTATTCATTTAATGTAGTAGCACCGATAGCCCTGAGGTCACCCTTGGCAAGCGCAGGTTTGAGAATATTGGCAGCATCCATGGCACCCTCAGATTTGCCGGCACCGACCAGGGTATGTATCTCGTCAATGAAAAGCACAATATCACCGTCCGAGCTTATTACCTCATTTACCACAGATTTAAGGCGCTCCTCAAATTCTCCTTTATACTTCGCCCCGGCAATGAGAGCCCCCATATCGAGAGAGTAAATAACCTTGGCTTTTATATCTTCAGGAACATCGCCTCTAATTATCCTGTGAGCGAGACCTTCTGCTATAGCTGTTTTCCCGACTCCAGGTTCTCCTATCAGCAAAGGATTGTTTTTTGTCCTGCGTGTCAATATCTGCAGTATCCTCCTTATCTCATCATCTCTTCCTATCACCGGATCAAGCTTACCTGATCTGGCTCTTTCATTTAAATTAATTGCAAACCTGTTGAGTGAGTTGAAAGTATCCTCTGAAGTCTGGGTCTCCACGGACGCGCCTTTCCTTAGTTCTGCTATTGCCGCCCTGAGCTCTTTCATAGTGACCCCATTGTCTCTAAGTATTTGGGATGCCTTGTCATTAGTATCAAGAATGCCCATAAGCAGATGTTCAGATGAAACAAATTTGTCTTTCATCTTTGAAGCATGGTCACTGGCTTTCCTGAAGGCTTCTGATACTGATGAAGAAATGTAGGCGTCACCTCCCGAAACCTTCGGAAAAGTATCTATCAGATTGTCAATTTCTTTCTCAATGGTGGCTGTATTGACTCCCATTTTTCCAAAGATAAAGCCTGTGATACTTTCAGCCTGGCTGATCACCCCCTTAAGAATATGAGCGCATTCAACAGCCTGCTGGCCTTTAGCCCCGGCTATATCGAATGCCTGCTGAACTGATTCCTGTGCTTTTAAAGTAAAATTGTTCAAATTCATAAAATTGTATTTAAACAATGACCTGCAAAATTGCTGCCAATTACTCCAGGTCAAATATTATGGTCTTTTTGACATCTTAGCATCAGTCTGTAATGTCAAAGTGACATTTCATTCCCCATCGGGATGTTGAAAAAGTTCTTTGTGCGACTTTGTGCAAACCTATGTGTCCTTTGTGGTAGGGAGAGGTAAAAGATTTAAAACTATCTTTGCTCAAAATAATGAATTATGAGCAAGATTTTATGGAAACCCGGAACAATGATTTATCCTTTGCCAGCTGTAATGGTCAGTTGCGGTTCTGTCCCTGAAGATTATAATATCATAACGATTTCGTGGACAGGTACTATTTGCACAGATCCAGCCATGTGTTATATTTCGGTAAGACCTTCCCGTCATTCATATGAAATAATAAAGAAGAACAGGGAATTTGTAATTAACCTAACCACAAAAGAGCTCGCTTTCGCCACCGACTGGTGTGGTGTTAAATCGGGAAGCAAGCACATGAAATTCAAGGAGATGGGGCTTACCCCTGTAGCTGCCACCAAAATTAAAGCACCTTTAATCAATGAATCACCGGTAAATATTGAATGTATTGTAAAAGAAATAGTGGAACTTGGCTCCCATCATATGTTTATTTCAGAAGTTGTTGCCATTAATGCAGATGAAAAATATATTGATAAGCAAACAGGGCTTTTCAGACTTCAGGATTCTGAACCGATATGTTATTCCCACGGCAAGTATTATGAAACAGGGAAACTTATAGGGAAATTCGGTTATTCTGTTGAGAAGAAGAAAAAAAAGAAAACAAAAAAAAGTGATATTAACATATCCTGAACTTACTGGTTCAGGGAACTTTGAAATTTAAGTGTTGAAAAACATTTATTAGGAATAATAGAACCAAATTACTAATTTCATAACTTCAATGCCTCAAAATAATAGAGATCTTATATGAGTGAGAAGATACTGGAAACACTTATGCAGCTTTTTGCGATTATCGCAAAACCTCAGAGTAACGACAGTGAGAGAAGAGGAGTTGTAGAGGCTTTTCTTAAGCGTCTTCTCAACCAGGAACTTGTAAAAGAATATCTTGCCACTTATGACAAAGAATTTGAAGAGGCCAGGAAAAAGCTGGAAAAGAGCAGCACTGAAAGACGAGAAGGCGCAATTGCAATAAGGATAAGAAAGCTCTGCAAAGAGATTAATGAGCAGGGACAGCTCGATCAGGAACAAAGAATTGTTGTGGTGATCCAGGCACTTGAATTCTGTAAGTCAGGCGGCCAGGAAGTAAGTAAGCTTGAACTGGGTTTCATAAGTACCCTGGCAGAAGGATTAAATATTACCTCAAAAGAATATGAATTCATTGAACGATTTGTTCTGGACCCGTTTACAAATATCCCTCCTATTCCAAATCTGCTTATAATTAATGGTATAAAAAAATATTCAATTGAAGGGGCCAGACATGTATACAAAGATCTTTTAAAAGGACAGATATGGGTTCTTTTTGTTCCCTCAGTTGATAAGTATTTTGTAAGATTTAAGGGTTCCGGTGAACTTTCAATGAACGGTCAGTTACTCCAGGAAGATAAGGTATATCCTCTTAGTCAGGGATCTTCAATAAAGGGATATAAAATAACTCCTATTTATTACTGGGATGTAACGATGCAGTTTCTCAAAGAAGAATACAAGGCATCGAGGGTGGTTTATGAGGTCAATAATGTTGAATACAGGTTTAAAAGCGGGAAAGTTGGAATTCACCACATGAGTTTCAAGGAAGAATCAGGAAGAATGGTTGGTATCATGGGTGCCAGCGGGGCAGGCAAATCAACACTTCTCGGAGTACTAAATGGCTCTAACGATCCGTACGACGGAGAAGTACTGGTAAATGGAATAAATATTCACAAGGAGAAAGACAAGATCAAAGGCCTGATAGGGTTTGTTTCCCAGGATGACCTCCTGATTGAAGAGCTTACCGTTTTTGAAAACCTTTATTTCAATGCTAAATTATGCTTTGATAACCTTACTGAGGAAGAAATTATCTTAAGAGTTGACAGTGTCCTTAAAAACCTCGGGCTTTATGAAATAAGGGATATACAGGTTGGATCACCTCTGAATAAGAAGATAAGCGGTGGACAGAGAAAAAGGTTAAACATATCCCTGGAACTTATCAGGGAACCAGCAATTATGTTTCTCGATGAGCCTACTTCAGGTTTATCATCGCGCGACTCTGAAAATATTCTTGACCTTTTAAAGGAGCTTGCGCGAAAGGGAAAGCTGTTATTTATTGTTATCCATCAGCCTTCGTCAGATATATTTAAAATGTTTGACAAACTCATAATTCTTGATACAGGAGGCTATCTTATCTATAATGGTAACCCGATCGATTCAATTGAATATTTCAAAAGAAAAATCGAGCAGGCCAATTATAATGAAAGTGAGTGTTATGTGTGCGGGAATGTAAATCCCGAGCAGATATTCAATATTGTAGAAACGAGAGTGTTCACTGAAAGCGGTAAACCGACGGATACAAGAAGAATTTCACCTGCTGACTGGAGTAATCTGTACCGTGCCGAATCGAAGGAAGATAAACGTGAACCGGGGGGACTAATACCTGAGATCAATTTCAAGACACCCAACAAGATCAAACAATTTATTGTATTTACCAAGCGTGATGTCCTTTCAAAAATTTCTGACACTCAATACCTTCTGATAACCCTGCTGGAAGCGCCGGTTCTTGCGTTTTTTCTTGCTTTCCTTATAAGATATTTCGACGAAAGTGCAAAAAATGCCCATTATACTCTTTACGACAACAGTAACCTTCCTGTATATATATTCATGTCGGTAATTGTGGCTATTTTCATGGGTCTGACAGTCAGCGCCGAAGAGATCATAAAGGACAGGAAGATACTCAAAAGGGAATCATTCCTGAATCTCAGCTGGAACAGTTACCTGATGTCAAAAGTGTTTGTGCAGTTTGGAATTTCCGCAATTCAGGCATTTACTTTTGTACTTGTTGGAAACGGGATTACCCAGGTAAGAGGAATGACATTCGAGTACTGGCTCGTTCTTTTCAGCTGCTGGGCAGGGGCTAATATGCTTGGACTGGTAATTTCAGACAGTTTCAAAACAGTGGTTACCATTTATATACTTATACCTTTCCTGGTTATTCCTCAGATAATATTAAGCGGAGTTATGGTTAAATTTGAAAAACTTAATCCAAATATTTCTTCACCGGTAGCAATTCCTTTCTACGGCGATCTAATAACAGCCCGATGGGGATACGAGGCTCTGGCTGTTGAACAATTCATTTATAACAAATACGAAGTGATTTTCTATCCCTACGATAAAGCAATGAGCAAAGCCAGGTTTAAAAAAGACTACTGGAATGTTGAAATAAAAGGGAAACTTGATAATATGCTAAGTGATCTTGAGAGGGGTGTCAGGAGTGATGATTTCAATGAAAAGTTACTTATTGTTCACAACGAGCTTAAAAAAGAAACGATAACATTGCCGAGTATTAAGTTCGGATTTATCGACTATCTCACACCCGATAAAGTGACACCCGCTATTATAAATTCAGCTATGGATTATACCGAAGAAATAAGAAAATACTATGTGGCCTATTACAATAATGCCAAGGATCGCAAAGATGTCATTATAACACGGTTACAGTCGGAAAATAGTGCGGAATTCTTCAAACTCAGGGATAATTATGCAAATGAATCTCTTGAAGAGTTTGTAACAAACAAGAATGAAAATCTGAAAACCATTGACTATAAAGGAGAGATCGTCCAGAAGCTGGAACCAATTTACATGGATCCTAAATTCAGTTTCATCAGGGCTCATTTCTATTCACCCACAAAACAGGTATTCGGAACGAAAGTCAATACCTTTGTAATAAATGTCATTGTACTGTGGTGTATAACAATAATCCTTTATATTATCCTCTATTTAAGACTTCTTAAAAAGATACTGGATTCAGGGGAAGTGATCTTCGGAAAAAAATCAAAAGGATCCGATTTATAATAATCGCTTCAGAGCAAAACAAGAGGCTGCCTCATAAGAGACAGCCTCATATTTTTTGGAAGATCGATCAGATTAATCAGAGATTAATTAAAATGGTTATTCAACTATCTCAATCATCTTAAACGGGACCCGGATAATTGATTCATAATCTTCTCCTGCCTCCAGCATGTCTTCATCATCTTCCTCGTAATACCAGTTCACCTCAACTTCATTTTTTGCTTTATGTATGGCTTCGAGCTTTTTGAATACATCAAGTATACATTTTGACGAGCTGGTATTGAAATATTCAAGACGAATATTCACAACTGTTTTTGGCAAAGGAGACTCTTTGTAATTGTCGAGCCAGTCAACCAGTGGTTTATAAAATTCTACTGAATTTTCTGGAATTGAACGTCCCTTTATCTCAAATACACCCTCAGCAGCATTAAATTTTACTGTGGGAGTTTTTGGAGTTCCTTCAATAATGATCGGTTCCATATTTATCAGATTTATAAGTTTATTTAAATATCTTCAGTTACTAATATATTGAGATAGAAGAATGAGTATTTATCATTATATTCTTTAAATGAATACTCAAGCTTATTACCAGTTTTTCTTGCAATATCCACAAGACCAAGTCCCCCTCCTCCCTTTGGAGATATCCTCTGATGGTTCAGAATGAATTTGTACAACTCTTTAATTTCTTCGTGGCTTGATCTGTTAATCCGCTTAATTTTCTCTTCAAGTTTTTCAATATTACCGGCATGAACAAAATTACCGGTAATTATTTTATACCCGTTCTTTATTTTTTTAACTACAAGTAAGCCAAATTTTTCAGATGTCTGATCTTCAAAGTCTTCAGGTACCCTGTCAACATGATGATAGAGATTCTGAAGGCTTTCAACAAGAACATTATATACCTTTTTTCTTAATTTGGGCTGTTCATTCATTTCCACCATCTTATCCTCAACAGTGTCAAGAATATGATTAATGATGTCCGAATCAACATTACCCTTATAAAAAAGAATAATATCCTTGTCCGACAGATCCGAAAAATAATTCTCTACATTAAAGCTCATGTAAGCTTCATTTAAGAAATGGTGAAGTTTTTATAATAACAAATATAATAAAAATATGAAGTTACCAAATTATAACATCCACTCTTTAGGGTTTTTTAAATATAGCAGATAATTTTGATCAAAGTAACAATTTATTGTGATAAACGACATATTTATAGAGATTTCAGATCTCCTTTTTTTTCTTTGATCCCTGGTACATTTCATATTTCAGAAGGAGACATTCGAGTGCTCCGTTAAAAAGAGTGTATTTTTCTTTTGGCTTGAGTCCTACATGCTTCAGTGATTCCATGTTTGAAGTAATCAGCCAGACTGTATAGCCTGTGAAATTATGCTTAAGGGTTGTCCCTATCATGCTATACAATGCGTCAATCTCATCAGTTTTTATTCTCTGACCATAAGGAGGATTCAGAAAAACGAAACCCTGATTATCAATGCATTTCAAATTCCGGAAATCAGATAATTCAATTGATACAGTTTCTGTTAAACCTGCTTTCGACAAATTTAATTTTGATTGACTAACAGCCTGCTCAGAAATATCACTCCCATAAATCCTCACCGGAGAAGTTCTTATATGACTATCGCAATCATTCCTGATCGCCGTAAACAATTCTTCATCGAAATCTTTCCATTTCTGAAAACCAAAGTAAGTCCTGAATTTCCCCGGTGGTATTTCGCATGCAATCAATCCTGCTTCTATCGTTATCGTTCCTGAACCACACATAGGGTCAGTTAATGATGTGGATGCATTCCACCCCGACATATGAAGGATTCCTGCTGCAAGCACTTCATTCAGTGGAGCAACGGCCTGTTCCTGACGGTAGCCTCTCTTAAACAGCGGGATAACCGAAGAATCTGCAGAAATAGTTACCAGATCATTGCTAATATGAAGATTTACAAGTAAAGAAGGATCATCTCTGTTCACAGAAGGACGTCGGCCATATTTTTTTCGGAAATAATCAGCAACAGCATCCTTGAGAATAAGTCCGGCATAACCGGTATGATCAAAATGTGGTGAATTGATCACAGGTGTTATTGAAAATGTATCATCTGCATCCATGAACCGGTCCCATTCAACCTTAAGTCCTCCATTATAAAGGTCATCTTTTGTCCTGATCCTGAAATCAGCAACATGCATTAAAACCGACAAAGCTGTTCTTGCACAGTAATTGACCCTGTAAAGCAGCTCTTTGTTACCACTAAATGTAACTGCACGATTTACGGGATTAACATCACCGGCTCCAAGGCTCTTAAGCTCCTCGGCCAGTACATTCTCAAGGCCGTAGAGAGTTTTTGCAATAAGTTTCATTCTGAAGAATGTGAAACCTGATTATCTGATGCCAAGTATGTAATTATAGCTCTTTTTATCATTAATAACATTCAATGCCTTTGCAATTACTTTATCATCTTGATTTACAATCTGAAAATATTCGCTTGTCTGCCACATATTTATGGCAACCAGACCTTTTAATACCAAAAGGATCTCATCCCTTGACTTATTAAACTGTTTCTCATCATATTTAACTCCATCAGCTTCACCTTTGGCTATAAATGATTTTATATCATCAGGACTGAACTGAAAATTCTTCCGGAAGTCATCAAATAATTTATACCTGAAACTAAGCACACCCCTGTTCTTGTCATAATATTCAAGAGTAAAAGTATTCAGAACGTTCCTGGCAACCAGCCTGTTGAAATAAGGTGAATTATATGTAGTATCAACTGATACAAATACATCAGGCATAATTCCGCCACCACCATAAACTAAACGTTTATTTACCAATGTCTTATATTTTAGGGAGTCCCTGAATGGAACACTGTCAGCTGATAACAATTCACCATCAGTAAACCTTTTATAAAAATTTTCCATGTACTTATCGTACCCTTCGGTGTAAGGCCTTTGGATCGATCTTCCTGATGGCGTATAGTACCTGGCAATTGTAAGACGTATCATTGAACCATCATTCAGATAAAATCCGTTCTGCACAAGACCTTTCCCAAATGTCCTCCTGCCCATAATAACAGCACGGTCCCAATCCTGCATTGCACCAGCAAGTATCTCGCTTGCTGATGCCGAACCCTCGTCGGTAAGCACAACAAGTCTGGCTGACGAAAGACTTCCTGAACCTGATGATTTATAATCCTGTCGCGGCGTTTTCCGTCCAACAAGATAAACCAGCAATTTCTGGTCAGCGAAAAATTTATCCGCGATAGCTGTTGCAGCAAGCATGTATCCCCCACCATTACCTCGTAAATCGAGTACAAGATTTTTCATATTACTCTTTTTCAGGCTGTCAACTGCATTTGAAAATTCTTTATCAGTTGTAGCTGCAAATTTGTTCAGTTTGATGTAGCCTGTTTCATTGTCGAGCATATAGGCGGCATCGAGGCTGTATATAGGAATCTTATCACGTATAATATTAAAATCAAGGATATCTTTATCTCCCTTCCGGTAAATAGTAACATTAACCCTGGTTCCTTTTGGTCCCATAAGCCTGCTGCGGACTCCGCTAGTTGTAATACCAATCCCTGTAACTTTTTCCTTGTTAATGGTAAGTATTCTGTCACCCGCCTTTATGCCTACCTTTTCTGAAGGTCCGTTAGCTATTGGTTCAATGATAATAATCGAATCGCGTAAAAGGTTAAACTGCACGCCAATCCCTTCAAAATTACCATTAAGGGGTTCATTCATTTCTTTTACGTCCTTGGCTGATATATAGGTTGAATGAGGATCAAGATTTTTAAGGATTTCAATTATGGCTTTTTCTGCAAGCATGCTGTCATTAACTGTATCAACATAGAAGGCATCTATCAGACTAAATGTTCTTCCTATTTTAAATGTACTTTCATTCAGCATCTGTGATGAGGCCGACAAAGTAAGCAGGAATAATGCCATTATCAGACCTGTCGCATTAGCAATTTTTCTTTTCATGTTTTTTATATTGTTAATTAATGTTTTAAATAACCAATGATTGGGTAGGGACATGCCACATTGTGAAGGTACATGCCATGGCATGTACCTACTCCCATTCTATTGTTGAAGGTGGTTTGGAACTGATATCATAAACGACTCTGTTGATTCCCTTTACCCTGTTTATTATTTCGTTTGATATTAACCCCAGAAATTCATATGGAAGTTGCGACCAGTCGGCAGTCATACCGTCAGTCGACCCTACGGCCCTGAGAACTACAGCATTCTCGTAAGTTCGTTCATCACCCATTACTCCTACCGACTGGACAGGTAAAAGAATTACGCCTGCCTGCCAGACTTTATCGTACAATCCATGTTTTTTCAGACCTTCAATAAAAATATTATCTGCTTCCTTTAAAATTTCAAGTTTTTCCCTCGACATCTTGCCAAGTAACCTGATAGCTAACCCCGGTCCCGGGAAAGGGTGTCTTTTAAGGATATTATCGGGAAGACCAAGTGCCTTTCCTACTTTCCTGACTTCATCTTTAAAAAGAAGACGAAGAGGTTCAATAACTTTAAGATTCATTTTATCCGGCAACCCGCCAACATTATGATGTGATTTTATCGTGGCAGAAGGACCGTTTACCGAAACTGATTCAATAACATCGGGATAAATTGTTCCTTGTGCCAGCCACTTTACATCTTTCACCTTTCCGGCCTCTTCCTCAAAAACTTCAATAAATATACGGCCTATTATCTTACGTTTGGTTTCCGGATCGCTTACTCCCTCAAGCTGATCGAGAAATCTGTCAGAGGCATCCACACCGACAACATTAAGACCAAGGCCAAGGTACGATTCGAGGACCTTCCCGAACTCGTTCTTTCTTAATAATCCGTTATCAACAAAAATACATGTTAGATTTTTACCTACTGCCTTATTTAATAAAGAAGCAGCAACTGATGAATCTACACCACCTGACAATCCAAGTATCACCCTGTCATTGCCAAGCTTATTTTTAAGGTTTGTAACTGTTGAACCTGCAAAAGAATCCGGAGTCCAGTTTTGTGAACAGCCGCAAATACCAACCACAAAGTTTTTAAGCATCTGTGTACCCTCAGTAGTATGATAAACCTCGGGATGGAATTGAATTCCCCAGGTACTTTCACCTTTTATATGAAATGCTCCTGCCTTTACATCAGCTGTTGAACCGGTAATTTCATATCCTTCAGGTATCCTTGCGATAGTATCGGCATGCGACATCCAGACCTGGGTACCAGCAGCAATATTTTTAAAAAGCGGATCTTTATCATCAATTGAAACCAGATTCGCCCTTCCATATTCACGGTTATTTGAAGGCAGTACTTCTCCTCCAAAATAATGTACAAGATGTTGTGCTCCATAACAAACTCCGAGCAAAGGTTTTTTCCCCTTAATCCCGGAAAGATCAGGTACCGGAGCATTTTTATCCCTGACTGAAGCAGGGCTGCCTGAAAGGATTACCCCTTTTACGCTATCATCAGGATCAGGAAAATGGTTAAACGGATATATTTCACAATATACGTTAACTTCACGTATTCTCCTTGCTATCAACTGAGTATACTGCGAACCAAAATCGAGTATTAAGATCTTCTCCTGCAATACTTAATGTTTTAATAAAATAGCCACAAATATAATTATTCTTTTCTTAAAGATCAGTCATATTACCAACCTCAAAACTCATACCATCGATAGCGGCGTAAGTTCTTGGAAAAACGGACCTTGCTTCATCAACCAGAACCGCTACCTTCTTATATCTTGCCGAGAAATGTCCTATTAACAATGTCCCTGCTTTTGCCTCCAGTGCCGTTTTCGCTGCATCGATGGTAGTCGAATGACCGGTCAGAGATGCGAGATCATCTTTTGTTTTATCAAATGTTGCCTCATGGTAAAGAAGGGTTACGCCTCTTACAAAAGATGCCAGCCGCCTGAAGTACTTTGTATCGCTGCAATATGCATATGACAGAGGTTCTGAAGGAGCAAGAGTTATTTCTTCGTTCTTTATTACCTTACCCCCTGAAGTAATAAAATCCTCTCCCTTTTTTATTGCCGGTATTCTGACTGTTGGTATATGATATTCTTCAATTTTCTCTTTTATTATGTTTCTCTCATGCTCCTTTTCCATGAAAAGGAATCCAAATGCAGGAATACGGTGCTGCAGTGGGAAAGAAGTTACAGTCAGATATTTATCATCAAGAATCTGAACCGGGTCGTTACCGGACAGAGGCACAAAATCGATATCATAGCTCAGGTGTATATCAAAATCATTCAGGTGTGAATTAAGTATCTCCGGGTAGTTTGCAGGTGCATAAAGGTGCACCGGGTTTTTCCTTCCCATAAGGCTGTACGTCGATAATAACCCATAAAGTCCGAAAACATGGTCACCATGGAGGTGGCTGATAAAGATGTGATTAATTTTGCCAAACCTGATCCTGCTTTTTCTGAGTTGCATCTGTGTGCCTTCTCCGCAGTCTATTAAAAATAAGCGCTCATGAGCATTGAGCACATGAGCGCTGGGATATCTTTCTGATGTCGGCAATGCAGAACTACTACCCAGGATAGTCAGTGTCATCGCACTCTGCAAAGCGAGCGGTTTTAAGATATCATCTTTTCTGCTTCATCAACCGTCCCTGTAATAGTAAGTACGGTATCGAGCTGAGAAATGGTTATTAGTCGTTCAACTGCTTCATTAAGGCCACATAGAACGAATGTTCCACCCGCATTTTTGCAAAGCCTGTTTGCTACAAGTATAGCACTCAGGCCTGATGAGTCGCAATATTGACATTTTTTAAGATCAAGAATGATATTCTTCTCTCCCTTGCCTGAAACTAGCACAAGCTCCGACTTAAGTGCCGGTGCTATGTGAGTATCAAGTTTTTCCGACTGTATCTGGATAACAGTGCTGTTATTCCGGCTCTCAATATTAAAATCCATAATAATAAATTTTGATAGCCTAAATTTAATTATTTTTTCTATTTCTTGGAAGCTTTATTCTCTTTTTCTTCCATTTCTTCTTTTAAAGCAGCAAGATCAGAAATATCGCCAAGGGTTGTTTTCTCAGAAGAACTTTTCTGTTTCCTTGAACTTTTCCTGGGTGCAACAGGTTCAGACTTGGCTACAGGAGCCTCAGCGGCTTTCTTTTCATCTTCAAATACTCTGCTGTGTGAAACGATAATTTTCTTTGCCGACTTGTTAAATTCAATTACTTTGAAAAGCAATTTTTCGTCAACTTTCGCCATCAGGCCATCCTCCTTTACAAGATGTTTCGGGGTTACAAATCCTTCAACACCATAAGGAAGGGCTATTACAGCTCCTTTATCAAATACTTCCACAACAGTGCCTTCATGGATTGAATCAACTACAAACAGATTCTCGAACACATCCCATGGATTTTCTTCAAGTTGTTTATGACCAAGGCTCAGGCGCCTGTTTTCCTTATCAATTTCAAGCACGACTACCTCAATCTCTGCATCTATAGATGTAAATTCTGCAGGGTGTTTGATTTTCTTTGTCCATGAAAGATCAGAAATATGAATCAGTCCATCAACTCCCTCTTCAATCTCAACGAAAACACCAAAGTTGGTGAAATTCCTGACCCTGGCTGTATGCTTGGAACCTACAGTATATTTCTCATCAATATTCTGCCATGGATCTGGTTTAAGCTGTTTGATACCAAGCGACATTTTCCTCTCACTCCTGTCGAGTGTTAATATCACCGCTTCTATTTCATCGCCTACATTCAGAAATTCCTGAGCGCTGCGAAGATGCTGTGACCATGACATCTCCGATACGTGTATTAACCCTTCAACGCCCGGAGCAATTTCAACAAATGCCCCATAATCAGCCATTACAACAACCTTACCTTTGACCTTGTCACCGATTTTCAGGTCAGGATCAACAGAATCCCAGGGATGTGCTGTAAGCTGTTTCAGTCCAAGGGCAATTCTTTTCTTGTCATCATCGAAATCAAGAATTACAACGTTGAGTTTCTGATCAAGCTGCACAATCTCTTCAGGATGATTTACCCTGCCCCATGAAAGATCTGTAATATGAATGAGTCCGTCAACACCGCCAAGGTCAATGAACACACCATATGAAGTAATATTTTTAACGGTTCCTTCAAGAACCTGACCTTTTTCAAGTTTTGCAATAATCTCTTTCTTCTGCAGTTCAAGTTCAGCTTCGATAAGAGCTTTGTGTGAGACAACCACATTCTTAAATTCCTGGTTGATCTTAACAACCTTGAATTCCATGGTCTTGCCTACGAATACATCATAATCGCGTATTGGTTTTACATCGATCTGGGATCCTGGAAGGAAAGCTTCGATACCAAATACATCAACGATCATACCACCTTTTGTACGGCATTTGATATAACCAGTTATGATTTCGTCTTTTTCAAGGGATGCATTAACCCTGTCCCATGAGTTGATAGCACGGGCTTTTTTATGAGAAAGAAGAAGCTGTCCTTTCTTATCTTCCTGGCTTTCAACATAAACCTCAACTTTATCTCCAACTTTAAGATTTGGATTATAACGAAATTCGTTCAAACTGACAACACCTTCCGACTTGTAACCTATATTGATGACAACCTCGCGTGATGTCATCTGAATTACGGTTCCTATCACAACTTCATCAACTGCGATAGTCGAAAGTGTTTCATCATATAGCGATTCGAACTCCTTATATTTGGGAGAAGAACGATTCTCTTCACTTTCAAAAGCATCCCAGTCAAATTCTTCAGCTGTTGCACCTGACCTGGATTCTCTTTTTAGTTCAATTTCCTTTTCCGGTTCTGTTTCCTTTTCTGAATGTGTTTTTCTGGATTTCTTCTCTTTCTTTTCTGATTCCAGACCATAATCTTCTGCTGTTACAGTTACAGGTTCAGCTATATCTTCAGTAACAGGGGTAATTTCTTCTACAGCCACTTCTGCTTCTGTTGCGGTTGCGGTTTCAGTTTCAGCTACCGCTTTTTTTGCAGCTGCTTTTGCTTTTGGTTTTACTTCAGTCATCTCATCGGCAGATTCTGACATAATTGCTGTTGCTACTTCTTCAACAGCAGTTTCAGTCGTACCCTTCTGATCTTCTTTTGCTTCCTTAACCTTTGTCTTCTTTACCTGTTTCACAGGTGCTTCACTTTTTTCAGCAACCTCCTTTTTGGTTGTTTTTTTCTTGTTTTCAGTCATGATTTTAAAATAAAAGAACTAATAATTAATAAGTTAGACATTATTTTGTATAAAAAATTGGATGCAAAGATATGATTTTTTTTAAAATCCCCATAATAAACTTAAGATTTTCACGGGGTTAAAAAAAGGCAATAGGCACTAGGCGCTGGGCGCTAGGCACTAGGCATTAGGTAAGAGAGGTCAGTCATAAATTAATATACTTATCGAAACTGGTTATCACTAATCCCTGGTCCAGCGTCCAGCGTCTAGAGCCATTATTTTCATTTTTGTATTTAACTTGTTATATTATCTTTGCATTAATGATGTTATTATTAATCTTGTCTCGAAATTTATGAAAATTATTGTTGTAGGCTCAGGTTATGTTGGATTAGTCACCGGAGCCTGTTTTGCAGAAAGCGGTGTAAATGTAACCTGTGTTGATAACAATGCAGTTAAAATAGAACAACTTAGAAAGGGAACCATTCCGATCTACGAACCAGGACTGGAAGATTTAGTCAGAAGGAATGTTGAAAAGAAACGACTTGTCTTCACAACGAATATCAGTGATGGTATTGAAGGAGCTGAAGTTATATTTGTTGCTGTCGGAACTCCTCCTGAAGAGAATGGATCGGCCGACCTGAAACACGTATTGGAAGTGGCAAAAGATATCGGGCGGGTATTATCAGATTATGTTGTTGTTGTTACCAAAAGCACAGTGCCGGTCGGAACTTCGGAGAAGATACGCAGGACCATTCAGAATGAACTCGATAAGCGTAAAGTATCTGTTTCTTTCGACATGGCTTCAAATCCTGAATTTTTAAAAGAGGGTGCAGCAGTTGACGACTTTCTTAAACCTGAAAGAATTGTTATCGGCACCGACAATGAAAAAACCCAGGAAACGATGAAGCGCCTTTATATGCCTTTTGTTCTTAATAATCACCCCATTCTGTTCATGGATATTCCCTCTGCTGAGATTACAAAATATGCAGCAAATGCTATGCTGGCTACCAGAATAAGCTTTATTAATGAAATAGCAAATCTTTGCGATATCCTGGGAGCGGACATAAATTATGTCCGGAAAGGCATAGGCAGCGATTCAAGGATAGGAAGTAAATTCATTTATCCGGGTACAGGATATGGAGGTTCATGTTTCCCGAAAGATGTAAAGGCAATCATAAAAACCGCCACTGACAATGATTATGAGCTTAATGTGATAAAGGCAGTAGAAAAAGCTAATGAATTTCAGAAAAATGTGATATTCAATAAGATAATGGCCTTTTTTAATAATAATCTTAAAAACAAGAAGGTTGGTATCTGGGGATTATCATTTAAGCCTAAAACAGATGACATAAGAGAAGCATCTGCAATTATTCTGATTGAAAATCTTCTTACTGCCGGAGCGAAAGTCAGAGCTTATGACCCTGCAGCCATGGAGGAGGCAAAAAAGCAACTTGGCAATCGAATTGAATATGCAGCTAATCCTTACGACGCTGTGGCGGATGCTGATGCTTTGGCTTTAATGACTGAATGGTCAGAGTTTCATCTTCCTGATTTTAATAAGCTGGGAGAAATTATGAAGGGAAAGGTCATTTTCGACGGAAGAAATATATACGACCCGGCAGAAATTAAACGACTTGGGTTCAGGTATTTTGGAATAGGAAGAAGATAGGTACGCGGCGTGAGGCGTGAGGCTGCCTATTACCGGTAGCCGGTAGCCGGTAGCCGGTTATAGTTTATAAGATGACTCAATATTAATTTAGATAAATATCGTGAAAGGAATAATACTCGCAGGAGGATCCGGAACAAGACTTTACCCGATAACCAGCGCTATATCTAAACAGATGCTGCCGGTATACGACAAACCCATGATATATTATCCTTTGTCAGTATTGATGCTGGCAGGCATCAGGGAGATATTAATCATATCGACTCCGCGCGACTTACCCGGTTTCAGGAATCTGCTTGGCGACGGAATCTCCCTGGGGTTAAAATTCAGTTATAAGGAACAGCCTTCTCCCGATGGTCTTGCACAGGCGTTTATCCTTGGAGAAGAATTTATTGGGAGAGACCCTGTCTGCATGATCCTTGGCGATAATATTTTTTACGGACACGGATTTGGAGAAGCACTGCTTAAAACTGCTAAACTGAAAAACGGTGCATGTATCTTCGGTTATTATGTCACCGATCCGGAGCGTTATGGAGTTGTGGAATTTGATAATAACAAAAAGGTTATCAGCATTGAAGAGAAACCTGAAAAACCAAGATCAAACTATGCAGTAACAGGACTTTATTTTTACGACAACACAGTAGTTGAAAAAGCAAAATCGCTTAAACCATCACCCAGGGGTGAGCTTGAAATTACTGATCTCAACAGGGTTTTTCTTGAGGAAGGCAAACTTGAGATAAAACTGATGGGAAGGGGTATGGCCTGGCTCGACACAGGTACTTACGAAAGCCTGTTACAGGCTGCAAACTTTATTGCCACCCTTGAACAGAGACAGGGATTAAAAGCTTCATGTATTGAGGAGATTGCCTTAAAACGCGGCTTCATTAATAAAGATCAGCTGATAGCATTAGCACAACCAATAAGGAACAGCCAGTACGGTAAATATCTTTTAAGGATAGCCACCGAAGAAATAAATGTGTTTGAGGGACTAAAATAAGTAAGTTACAGACATGAAAATAATTGAAACAGGATTTCAGGGACTTTTAGTAATAAGACCAACTGTTTATGCCGATTCCAGGGGATACTTCTTTGAAAGCTTTAACCAGACTGTTTTTCACGATGCGGGTATCTCATTCTCCCCTGTTCAGGATAATGAATCAAGGTCCTCAAAAGGAGTTATAAGAGGTTTGCATTACCAACTAAAGCCATATGCCCAGGCAAAGCTTATCAGAGTTGTTGAAGGAAGAATATTTGATGTGGCACTGGATATCCGCAAAAAGTCTCTGACATTTGGAAAATGGTTTGGTGTGGAACTTGACTCTGAGGCAAAGGAACAGGTACTGATTCCAAAGGGTTTTGCACATGGATTTTCTGTTCTCAGCGATATTACTATTATACAGTACAAATGTGATAGTGTTTATAATCAACAGTACGAAAGGGGTATTTCCATAAACGATCCCGAACTGGATATAAACTGGAAACTTGGATCATTAAATCCTGTAATAAGTGAAAAGGATCTTAAGCATCCTTACCTGAAGGACGCTGAGAAAAATTTCTAATATAGAAGATATAAATATGGCAGTAATTTTAATAACCGGGGCTAACGGACAACTTGGCAATGAGCTCAGGGTCATATCAAAAAACTATTATGGCTATGACTTTATTTTTACCGATGTCGAAACCCTCGATTTAACCAGTGAGAATCAAACCAAAGAATTTATTAATGAAACAAACCCTGACTGGATAATCAACTGTGCTGCATACAACCTGGTTGATAAAGCTGAAAGCGAACCGGATAAGGCGATGCTTGTTAATGGTATTGCTGTAAAGAATATCATAGATGTAGTCAGGGAATCAGAATGTAAGTTCATTCATATCTCGTCTGATTATGTTTATGATGGAAAAAACAATGTGCCTTACAGTGAATATTCAACGCCGAATCCCCTGTCGGCATATGGAAGATCAAAGCTTGCAGGTGAAAAGTTTGCTCTGCAGCATCATGGATCGATGGTAATAAGAACATCCTGGCTTTATTCTTCTTTCGGAAATAATTTTGTAAAATCGATACTTAAAAATGCAAGTGAGAAAGAATCTCTGAAAGTAGTTTTTGACCAGACAGGAACGCCTACATATGCTGCAGATCTTGCAGGAGCTATTATGTCAATTGTGTCAGGGGTAATAAGAAACCATTTTGCAATGAGCGCCGGTGTCTTCAATTATTCAAACGAAGGGGTTTGTTCGTGGTATGATTTTGCAACTGAGATAATTAATGAAGCCGGACTGCAATGTAATATAAATCCGGTTCTGACAAAAGAATACAGGCTTGCTGCGCTGAGACCGGAATATTCGGTATTGGATAAAAGCAAAATAAAGGAAATCTACAACCTTGCCATTCCTCACTGGAGGACCAGCCTTTCAAAATGTATTAGACATATAAATTAATAACCGGATTATGTTAATGGATGAAATCAGAGAAAAAGCAAACAGATGGCTTGGAGAAGAATTTAATGATGCAACCCGAAAAGAGGTTCGCGAAATGCTTGACGGCGATGAGAAAAAGCTGGTTGATGCCTTTTACCAGGATCTTGAATTTGGAACAGGAGGACTCAGAGGGATCATGGGTGCCGGCACAAACAGGATGAATATCTACACCCTTGGAATGGCAACCCAGGGACTATCGAACTATATAATCAAACAATGCGGTAATACCGGCATTAAAGTTGCAATTGCTCACGATTGCCGAAATAACAGCCGTTATTTTGCCGAAACAACTGCAAACATATTTTCTGCAAACGGATTTGAAGTCTTTCTCTTTGAATCACTTCGACCTACTCCGGAACTCTCATTTGCAATAAGGCACTATAAATGCCATAGCGGGGTGGTTATAACTGCATCGCATAATCCACCGGAATACAACGGGTATAAAGCATACTGGAATGATGGAGGGCAGGTCGTTGCTCCTCACGATGATGCAATAATAGATGAGGTACGAAAAATTACTTCGGTAAACAATATCAGGTTCAATGGCAAAAAGGATAAAATAAAAATAATCGGAAAAGAGACAGATGAAATGTTCCTGGATGAGGTGAACAAAATGAGCCTCAATCCTGAGATAATAAAAAAGTTCAGTGATATTCCCATTGTCTATACTCCTATACATGGTACAGGTATAACACTGATTCCGGCAGCCTTAAAGATGTTCGGTTTCAGAAACATAATAAGTGTTCCGGAACAGGATGTGATAGATGGAAACTTCCCGACAGTTAAATCACCTAATCCCGAAGAACCTGATGCTCTGAAGATGGCAATAAATAAAGCGCTTGAAACAAAAGCGGAACTTGTTATGGCCACAGATCCGGATGCTGACAGACTTGGTCTTGCAGTAAAAAACATAAATGGGGAATTTATTCTTCTTAACGGTAATCAAACAGGAGTTATACTTATCTGGTATATCCTTTCGCAGTTTAAAGAGAGAAATAAATATAAAGGCAATGAATACATAATTAAAACTATTGTTACATCTGACCTGATAGAAAGAATTGCAGAGAGCTATAATGTTGAATATTTTAATGTACTAACAGGGTTCAAATTCTTTGCTGAGTTGATCAGGGAAAATGAAGGTACTAAAAAATATATAGGTGGAGGAGAAGAGAGTTACGGTTTTCTGCCCGGAGAATATGTGAGGGATAAAGATGCCGTGGGATCATGTGCACTTGCTGCTGAAACTGCCGCATGGGCAAAAAGCAGGGGTAAATCATTATTTGAGCTTCTCATCGACATTTATGTACAATATGGATTTTATAAAGAGAAACTGATTAATATTGTCAGGAAAGGAAAGGAGGGTGCTGATGAGATTAGAGCAATTATGACCAGATACAGGATAAATCCTCCTGAAAAGATAAACAACAGCCGCGTGATAAAGATAAATGACTATGAAAAGCAAATCTCTCACAATATTCTTACTGGTTCAAAAAACTGCATCGAGCTAATTAAATCGGATGTTCTGCAGTTTTTCCTTGCTGACGGAACAAAGATCTCTATTAGGCCTTCAGGCACTGAGCCAAAAATTAAATTCTATTTCAGTGTCAATACAAAACTGGCTTCCTCAGATAAGTTTGAGGAAACAGAGAAGATACTAGATAATAGAATTAATGATATAATAATCGATATGAAACTTACTTAATCTTAAAGTCTCTAAGCCTTTACGTCCTTCGGGCTATCTATTAAAACCTGTCCTTTGCTATTCCAACAATTGTTTGGTTAATAAATTCATTTAACAATTAAAAAATAGCCGCTTTCTTTGATATACCAGTGAAAAATAATCAATTTTGCAGATTAATCTATCGGGAAAGTTGAGTGTTCCTGTTGGGACGGAATTCTCAAATGAAGTATTCAGAATAAAATGAAGATACTAATTTGTGAGGACAATCGGCTTGCAATGATGACCCTTTCCTTCATTCTGCAAAAGGAAGGTTTTGAATCAGATACTGCAGAAGATGGGAATAAAGCCTTGAATCTTTTGCAAAAAACTCATTATGATTTGATAATAGTGGATATACATCTTCCGTTTCACAGCGGATTGGAACTGATTAAATATCTAAGGTCTGATCTTAAAATGAAAACGCCGGTGCTTGTTCTGACTGCATTCAGTGATCTTCAGATGCAACATCAGGCTGGGGAGTTGGGAATTAGTGGTTATATTGTCAAGCCATTTAACCCATCTGATCTTATTCAGCAGATCAGGTCTATTCTCAAAAAGTAATCCATGAACAGATATTTGGTTCTTAGTGTACTAATAGCAGGCCTCTTAAATATCATTCCAGTACTAGCTCAGAATGTTACTGATCCTGAATCTGAGTATCTGCGGATTAAAACAATAGCATTTGATGGCGATTATATCTCTGCAGCTGCTGCTGCACGTAAACTTGTCAATACGTTTCCCACTTATGGCGATGCACGGATACTATTAGGCCGCATACTTGCATGGCAAAAAGATTATATTAATGCCGCTGCCGTTATTGATACTCTGCTCTTAAATGACCCTGACAATAAAGATGCACTCTCAGCCAGAAGAGATATACTCCTATGGTCAAGAGATAATACACCAGCATCAACTGATATAAGAGCCGGGTATTCTTTCGACAGCTTCAGAGAACCTTATGTACGATTATGGCAACTTTTAAAAGCCGGCGCAGGGCACAGATTTAACTGGGGACCTGCATCCGCTGGACTGAATGTTGGAAATATTAAAATTGGTGCACCACCTGCTTCAGATGCTACAGAGTTTCAATTAGAAGCTGAAGCATGGCCAAATATAACTGATAAAAACTATGCATATCTGGCTTATGCTTATAGTCCTGGTTCATATTTTCCACGACACAGGGCCGGGGTTGAAGTATGGCAGATTTTGCCGTCAGGCTGGGCTGTATCTGCCGGATTAAACTTTTATTATTTTGACCGTAGTGCCTTCATTGCAGGAGCATCTGTTGAAAAGTACATTGGCAAATACTGGCTATCTTTAAAAGGATTTGTCTATTTTAAGGATAATGGTCCCAGAAACTCATTATACCTTAAAATAAGGAGATATTTCAATGACAATGATTACTTGCAGGTTGCTCTGGGGACAGGAGCTGCTCCAGACGAACCTTTTGATATACAGACAGATCTTATGCGTCTAAATGCCAACACTGTCAGGCTGGCGTATAACCTATCGGTAACTCATAAATTGATAATGAAAATTGGGGCAGGTTTCTCCCGCGAGGAGTATGGAGAAAAAATATGGCGAAACAGGTTTGAAGGTGATGTTAATTTAATCTATGCAATTAAAATGAAATGATAAGATACACTCTGTTGTTAATATTATCACTTTTATCAGCTAATGTTGGGTGGGCTTACCCATCAATTACAAATTATATGACTGCAGAGGCCTGCGTTCATGTTGTGATGGAATCTCCTGATTATATAAACAACCACCACAAAATACAGATATCCTCTGTTGGACCTGATACTCTCAAGACATCAACTTACCTAACCGACACGATTGATATCCCTGAAAAATCTACATCTGTCGTCCGCAATATCTTTTTCTTCAAAGGAGAAAGCCGCTGGCTAAAAAAAATAAATTATTCCGATAAATCAATAGCCTTTATCACTGCCTTGATTGCAGCTATTATGATATCTATTGCTACAATGATAATTTTACTGGTGATTATTCTTATGAACAGAAGAAGGATGGAAAAGGAAGAGCTGCTGCATCTGTATCTGATGGAGAAATATCAAAGTCTTATCATTAACTACTTATTTGGCAGTGCCAGTCCTGAAGAATTCCGCTCAATTGCCTCTGATACCCACCGACGTCAGGTTCTTATAGACCAGATGATAGATGTAAGTATCTACCTGAAGGGAGACGAAAGTAAAAAACTTGTCAGCCTTTATAAACTTCTTAGTCTGGACAAGGATTCAATAACAAGGGCTTACAGTCATCAATGGCATAAAAAAATAAAAGGATTCCGCGAGTTGGCTTTTATGAATATAAATGACGCTAATAGTGCTATATATAAAGCTCTTAACTCATCGAATGAAATACTTAGAATGGAGGCTCAGATTGCTCTGGTCAGACTCAATGATGATAATCCTTTTGAGTTTCTGTCACATCTCACCAGTCATTTCTCTTTATGGGAGCAGATAACTCTTCATGAGCTTATCATTCAACATAATATTCCTGTCCCATCATTTCAAAAGTGGCTCACATCGCCCAATCCCTCCGTGGTTATATTTGCACTTAGGATGATAAGGGAGTTTAAACAGAAAGAATCTGAAAACGATGTCCGGGAGACACTTATGCACCCGGATCCTGCAGTCAGATACCTGGCAGTACAGGTAAGCGGGGATCTTGATATGCGTTCGACACTTGAGACAATGAAGGATATGTATAAATATCAGGAATACAATATTTGCCTTGAAATTATTAAATCGATGGGTAAAATGCCCGATATTTCTATGATGGGGTTTCTGAAACTTGTAATCGACAAGGAAGACGATGTACAATTGCAAATCGAAGCGACTAAAGCTATACATAACAATGGAGAAGAGGGTGTTATAGCACTTGACAAACTAATGGTTTCAAAATATAAGAACTACAATATTATTATAAAACATGTTCTTGACCGGAGAATATTTTAAAATATGATGGGATCCATTTTTGCAAATATATTCTTTATAATTTCACTGATCCTCATTGGATCATATCTGATTCTGGGTATCTTCTCTGCCGTGACACTTCGTAAGTACCTGAGGAAAAACAGTTATGTCAACTATAACTCCCTGGTGTTATCACCATTGAGCCCTAAAATTTCAATTATTGCTGCAGCATATAATGAAAGTAAAACTATTATTGATAATGTGCGTACTCTTCTTTCGCTCTATTATAACAATTTTGAGGTAATCCTGGTAAATGATGGCTCAACCGACAATACTTTTGAAAAGATAAAGGAGCATTATGAACTTACAAAGGTTAATTATTATTTCGATTACCATATACCCTGTGAAAGAATAAGAGGGGTATATAAGTCAAAAAATCCCTCATATAACAGGTTGATTGTAATCGACAAAAAAAATGGAGGCAAAGCTGATTCACTAAATGCAGGTATAAATATTTGCCACAACAGTCTTTTTGTTTCCATCGATGCCGATTCGATCATCGAAACTGACTCAATTCTTAAACTTGTAAAACCATTTCTTGAAGAAAAAGATCGGAAGGTTATTGGAGCTGGTGGAGTAATAAGAATTGTTAATTCATGCGATGTGGAACGTGGTCATATACGTGAAATCCATCTTCCTGGCCAGATGCTGCCTCGTCTTCAGGTTCTTGAGTATACACGTGCCTTTCTTCTTGGGAGGATGGCCTGGAGCCAGCTTGATGGATTGATGCTTATCTCCGGAGCTATGGGTATTTTTGACCGTGAAACAGTCATAAAAAGCGGGGGCTACAGTACCAAGACCGTAGGCGAAGATATGGAACTGGTTCTCCGTATGAGACGGAAAATGGCTGAAAAAGGAGTGAAGTACGAAGTGACATATATACCCGATCCTCTCTGCTGGACAGAAGTGCCATCTGACATCAAATCATTGTATAAGCAACGTACCCGATGGACCCGCGGTCTTCTGGAATCTCTCTTTACACATCGTAAGATATTTTTTAATAGAACTTATGGCAGTTTGGGTCTCCTTGGTTACCCATACTGGGTTTTCTTTGAATGGTTAGCACCACTGCTTGCTTTTTCAGGTTTTGTTTATACTATTTATCTTGTTTTAACTAATTCGCTTAACTTGCCGTTTTACATACTCCTCTTCCTTTTTGTTTACACCTCTGCAGTATCTTTTTCGATATGGGCAATACTTTTTGAAGAAATAACTTATCATAAGTACAAGAAGAAAAGAGATGTTCTGAAACTCGTGTTCGCTGCTTTTTTAGAACCCTTCTTTTATCCCATGCATACCTATTTTGCCGTCAGGGGGAATCTGGAAGCACTCAGAGGCAAAAAAGGATGGGGTAAAACTGAAAGGAAAGGTTTTGAAATTAAAAAGAAAAAAGTACGTCAACCCTCTTTACGTCGGCCGGTAAAACCTGAAAAGACCGGGAAGTCAGACTCAAGCACCTGACGTGATTTTTTCTATCGGATAACAGCAATTATAAGATTTATCTTTGAAGTGTTCGCAAAACGAATAAAATAAGGTTTTTGAAGCTGTAATTCCTTTGTATACTGAACTTTGTTTAATATTCTAGTTTTCTGTAACTTTTAAAATTTCCAATCCACCCGTACCAGTAGCAACAAATATATAATTTGTATTAGCTTCAACAAAGTTAGCTGACGCACCCAGATTAATATTACCCAACCAGTTTAACTGACCACTACCACTTATTTTAGCAATATCCAGTCCTCCGGCGCCGTTTGCTATATAAACACGGCCATTATTAAAGGCTGACACTCCGTTTGTAACATAATCCCAGGGTTCCTTACCTTCAGGAACTGATGGTCTGGGTAATGCAGATATTAATGCAAAAGGTGTATCAGAAGTTATATCATAACATTTTAAACCGTCTTCACCAAGAGCAGCAAGGGCAAATTTGCAGAATAATCTTACAATAGATTTTGCTTCAGGATCATTTGCACCACCAATTTCTTTATCCAAGGAACCAGGAATATATAAATGCCCGGGATTTCCGCCAAGCACTATTAAAAAATCTTTATTGATATCAACTGAACGGGCATTTGTCAAATCAAGGTAACTCACTTCTTTCATTTGATCATCTAATATTGTCAAACCTCCATCAGTGCCAGACGTAATATAAACTTTCCCATTATAATATCTTACATCAGTACCGACATAACCCTTTAAATAGAAATTTAAAGATTGGCTTGATTCAAATTGGTGAGATGGATTCAGCTCATATTTTTCTACAAAAGCACTATCACTCGCTTCATCTGCTCCGGTAATCCAAAGATAAGTATTACATTTTTCAGCAGGCGAACTTTTAACATCAATAGAACTTACATCTTTGCCTTTATTTGTTTCCTGATTTATAAAGATAACGCTGGATATTAGTTTTGGATGATCAGGAGAGTTTATATCAACAATATCAACACCACCCAAATATCTTGGACCTTGTGTATTATATGCTATGTAAGCATAATTATCCACTATTCGTATATGTGATGCCTGCAAAACTTCATCCTTATAATTGGGTGGCATTAAAACAGCAATCAACTGAATAGTTATTGAGGAATTTGATACTCCTTTACTACTTTTAAATATTTCTTTTGCTGAATCTTCAATTATATATTTAGGTGAATTACCGGTGTAATTAATCCTTTCATTTAAGGCATTCAGGTTATTATTAATTAACATATTTTTTGATACTATGTTATCTGATGATTTTCTATCAGCCTGATCATCGATTTTTTTACAACCAGATACTATAAGAAACATTGTAATACAGAAAATCAATACTTGTTTCATAATTACTTATTTTAAAATAAATTTTAAATAGATAACGACTGCCTGGAATTCTAATTATATCATTCTGTAATCCTAAATAGATATCTATTTCATTAATTGACTTTTCTAAACTTTTTTAGTTTTTGTCAATATCAAAATTACCTGAAAATGATTTTTAGGAAAGCAGTCGGTTTATTTGAGGCATACAAAGATATGAAATTTATTGGTATATTGCAAATAGGATAGATTTTTATTCCCCTATAATCTTAACAAGCACTCTTTTTCTTCTTTTCCCATCAAACTCACCATAAAATATCTGCTCCCAGGGGCCAAAGTCAAGTTTACCTCCTGTTACTGCAACAACCACCTCTCTGCCCATTACAGTGCGTTTTATATGAGCATCCGCATTATCTTCGAAACCGTTATGCTTATATTGTGAATAAGGCTTTTCAGGGGCAAGTTTTTCTAACCAGACCTCGAAATCATGATGAAGACCCGATTCATCATCATTAATAAATACACTGGCTGTTATATGCATTGCATTAACGAGTACCAGACCTTCCCTGATATTCGATTCGCCAAGACACTTTTCCACCTCACCCGTAATATTTACAAATGCCCTGCGTGAAGGTATTTCAAACCAAAGTTCCTTTTTATATGATTTCATGTCCAGAGTTTATTTATCATTTCCCGACCTTTTGTTTCTTAAATTATTTACCAGGTAGAATATTAATGCAGTTATGCAAACTCCTGTAATGACACCGATAGTGAAAGATAAGATTACCAGGAATCGTGGGGAGACACTGTAGAAAAGCAAAACAGTTATAATTAAACATATCAATACTGCGAAAAAGGCTGTGACAATTATTAGTTTTTTATCTTTCATGATACTGAATATTAAAGAACTAAGATATTAATAATTAAACTAAAAATGCTTAATTTTCCCGGAAACTAGTGTTAAATTCCCTGTAAATTCATAATTCATAAAGACAAAAGCTCAAACAGTTCAGAAACTAAGAGCTAACAAAAAATGTATCTGTGAAATTCACCAGGTAAACTCTGTCGGTTGACCTGGTTAATGCAGTATAGAACCAGCGAAGATAGTCTATAGTGATCTCGTTACGGTTGAACATCCCCTGATCTATAAAGACCCTTTCCCACTGGCCTCCCTGGGCTTTATGACAGGTTACTGCATATGAAAATTTTATCTGAAGAGCATTGAAATAAGGATCATTCCTGACTGCTTCATATTGTTTCCGCCTTGTCCTTATATGCAGGTAATCAGCCAGAACATTCTGAAACAACTCTCTATTCTTTTCTGAAGGTAAAGCAGGTGTATCGAGGTGCAGTACATCCATCATAACTTTAGATTCGATCTCCATATTATAGTCAGGAAACTTAAGGACCATGTCAGCGAAACGGAAACCGTACCTTTCCTCATATTTTCTGATCTTCCTCACCTCTGCAATATCGCCGTTTGCAATGAATCCTGCGCCGTCTTCTTCTTCATTTAAAATGAAATAGTTGTTTTTTACCACCATTACCATATCGCCTGCACTTATCTCCTCTTCTCTGAAAAAGATTCGGTTCCGGATACCCTGGTTATACCTGTTTGCCTGTTTATTTGAATTAACGACAATAATTGTTCCCTCCATTCCACAGGTTCCATAAGCAGATGAGATCTCATCGATAAGCTCCTCCCCTGTTATTCTTACAGTATCATTATAATTAATGCAGTCAATTGCCGGATGTATGAGGTTCTGTTCTGCAACCTGGAGGCGGACACGTGTGGCATTCATGAGAACCCCTGACGTTTCACTCTGCCTTACCACCTGTTTCAGTTCGCACGACACAAGCCCAAATCCATAATCTCCCAGTGCTGAAGGGTCAAGGGCCGGGCTTAATGTTGATCCGACAGGCGGAAGCTGGGCAGTATCACCAACTAGAATCAATTTACAATCAGTTCCTGAATAAACATATTCAATAAGATCATCAAGAAGCCTGCCGCTGCCAAACAGGGATGAATCGCCGGCACTGTTCGATACCATAGATGCTTCGTCAACAATAAAAAAAGTATCCTTATGGAGATTCCTGTCAAGAGAGAAACTTCCCACTCCGTCCTTTGAGGATTTCTGACGGTATATCTTTTTGTGTATGGTAAAGGCCTGTTTCCCTGCATATGATGATAATACCTTGGCAGCTCTCCCGGTCGGAGCAAGCAGGACAGATCGCATTCTTAACAGATCAAGGGTTTTGACTATTGAGCTAATGACACTTGTTTTGCCTGTTCCGGCATAACCTGTCATCAGAAAGATCACATCATTATTATTATCGCAGATATACCCGGCAATCTTTTTCAGTGCCTCCGACTGATCATCAGTAGGAATATTCCCCAGGTTCTTGCAAAGATTATTATATATTATCGTATCCCGCATTACTATTTGACAGCATCTTAAATTGCTACATGAATATTTTTTATAATTTTGTTTGTAAACTTAGGTAATCCTGACAACATTAAGAAATGCCTTTCCTTGAACTTTTTGACGAGACACTCGATATAAACTCGACTGAGAACTATGAGTTATCTGTTCAGGGAAGCCCCGATGGATTATCCTATTGTATTCTCGATTCAATACGGAATAAATTCATACTGCTGAGGTCATTTGAGCCCGACGAGAATAAGTATTTCAATGCAACCAATCTGAATGACCTGTTAAGCAAAGATGATTTTCTGTTGAAACGTTACAAAAAAATCAATATTGTGATCCCATCGCAGAAGTTCACTCTTGTTCCATCTGCGCTTTTTGACCCGGCGAAAAAAGAGGAATATTTCAATCTTAACCATAACAACGATGAAGGAAATCTGATAGTTGCAAATAAGATCAATGATCCCGATGCATACCTCGTTTTCTCAGTTTCAAAATCCGTTAATGACCTTTTTAATAGTTTTTACCCCGGGGTATATCCGTTTCATCACATAAAGCCCTTATTAAATCATATTTCACATACCAGAAAAAGTGTTCATGGTAATTATATACATATGCATGTTGAACGAGATTATTTTAACCTCATAATATTTAATGATAATATATTAAAATTCTGTAATACCTTCATCTACAGAAACATCTCAGACATTTTGTATTTTGTTCTGAACGTTTTTAAGAAATTCGATATAAAACAGGAAGAGACGATTTATTTCAGCGGACTTACAGAAAAGTATGATGATCTTTCATCGGGTTTTTCTATTTATATCCGGACAATAAAATTTGCAGAACCATCAGGAAAATTCACTTTCAGTTATGTTTTTAATGAAACAGAACTTCAACGTTATCTAAATCTATTCAGTGTAGTAAATTGCGAATAATAGGAGGTAAATACAGGGGAAGGAGAATTATACCTCCGTCGGGCTTTAAGGCAAGACCAACAACTGATTTTGCCAGGGAAGGCCTGTTCAATATACTCAATAACAGGATTGATTTTGAGACTGTTAATGTTCTTGATCTTTTTTCCGGGACAGGAAGTATAAGTTATGAATTTGCATCGAGAGGAGCCGCATCAGTGCATCTGGTTGAGAAGGACATTAAGCACATTGCAGGTATCAGACATATTATTAAAGATATGGGATTTGAGAATATCAAACCTGTGCATATTGATGTCATGGCTTATTTGAAGACATGTTCAGTAAAATACGATATGGTTTTTGCTGACCCTCCCTATGATCTTTCATGGCTTAAGGAACTACCTGACCTGGTCATGGATTCAGATATAATAAATGAAAATGGATTTTTCATTCTTGAGCATCCGCGAGGATTAAATTTCAATAACCACAGGCTTTTCTTCGAGCACAGGAATTATGGTGGCGTAAATTTCAGCTTCTTTAAATACTAAAGAAGCAGATAAAAAGTATGCTGTTTAATGCAGGTTTATTCTTTTACCACCTTTCTTACAAAGCTTCCCTCAGCAGTAATTACTTTAATAAAGTACATTCCGGGTGAAAGAGTTCTCATACCAAGAATATAGCTGTCTGAATTAACAGTAATGTTTTGCAGTACATATCCCTGTAAATTGATTAGCTGCAGGCTTTTTATTTCCTTGTCCGACTCTATTTGAAGGACATCTCTTACAGGAGAAGGGTACAGTTTCAGAACAGCCTCAGTATTTACGTCTTCAACCCCCATTATCGTATTATTTGAGGCAATCCAGTTTTCTGCCAGGCTGTTGTCCGACAAAGGATCAGGCAGATCAAGGTAATACCCGTTTGCGCTGGCATCGGGCCAGGGTGGCAGGCTGGAATATTTAACGCTGTCAATTACATTTCCAAAACCATCAGCCAGCACCAGGGTCTCACCGGAATTGGATAAATTCCTTGTATACTGGCCTGAAGGATGTATTCCGTATTTTGCAATAAACACTGCGCTATTACTGGCAATGATCTTTTTCCCTCCTGGTTCAATACTAGCAGAAGGCGGAAATTGATACACAAATCCTGTTCCGCTGAAATAGTCGCCAGTCAGATCAATCGGTGTATTCCCTGTATTTGTTATTTCAATGAATTCCTGCTTTTTGCTTTCAGGAAATTTAAGGGTAGAATCAGGGAAATACATAATTTTTGTTATCACCAGCGGAGGCATTTCAATATTGCTGCATGCGGTACAGGGACCAACATTACTGGTCATCCAGGGGATTCGCTCCTGGATGAATGCTTTTATCTTTTGTATCTCACTGGCATGATTAAGAGAAGTGCCCCATTTTGTGTTTTCCCGCACAACTGCCTCACTTATTGTTGAATCCGTCTTATCAATGAACTTATCTATTAAAACTGAATCAAGTGGATGACCAGGTTGAATAAGCTGGTTCCATCTTTTAGAAAGGTAACATTTGAACTTAGGGTTACTAAAAAGGTTTTTCCAGAAGGCAGGTCCCTCATTGTCGCCGTTCCAGAATTGCCAGGTGTCGGTCTTGCTCCTGTCAAATCCCCAGAAAAACAGATCATACCCGAATGTCAGATCCTGATCCCAAATCGGACCGGCTCTCAGTTTTCCGTTCCTGTCTTTATGATAAAAAGTACTGAACTGATATGCGTCAGCATTGGCAGAAAGTTCATTAATAATCAGATAATCAATAAAAGAAGGTATATCGATTATGGAAGGATATCCATCTACAAGGGAGGTATTGCCTGCGGCAGCAGCAATACTGAGTTGTTCAAACTGAGAATGGATATAATTGTTCTGTTGAGATGTTACATTTTCAGGTTTAGGCAGTTCATGAATAAAAGCAACATCTTCCAGCCCGGGGGAACTTGACATTGTCCATGCAACCGGATCACCTCCTGTGGTTTTATCGGCTTTTGTTATATAACCCCCGGTAACATCCGGGTAGCTGTTATCACCCACATCAATATTTGTTACATTTACCCTGTCATGACCCTGTTTCACTTTCTCCAGTAGCAGGTAAAGTCCCTGATATTCACCATTAATTACCACCTCACAATATACAGTACGGCTGGCGTATTCTCCTATCATTCGCGACAGGTTGTAGCAAAGATAATTGCGCATCAGCGATGTCTCAAATACCAGGGCGTTAAGTATCCAGTCGTTATCTTCAGGCAATCCCAGAATACTGACGTTATTATTAGCAATACCGTCAGCCTGTTTGGTTGAGAATCCATATTGTTTTTTTGGGTCCACCTGTGAGCTGGAACCTCTGATCTCTATGTCAATTCTGCCGTCATAATTAAGATATTTCGCTGAATCTTTATCGGTTAGATAATTCCTTAAACCTTTACCCCTGAAAATTATTTTCATATTGGCCAATACACGAGGATCATCAGGAATTACCACTCCCCCATCGGTATTTATTATTACAATCGGCAGATTTGATGAATTAAAATCTATTGGAGCAGTAAACCAGGAAGGTACGGGGCGAAAATAATAATCTGAGCTTATTATTCCGAAAGATAGCCACGCATTTGATGACATATCTGAAGAGGTAGCTGAAGCGTTATGAACCTGGATTGCAAGTATGTTTTCTCCAGGTACAAGGCAAGCCTTCAGCTGATTTTTATAGACAAAAAATGATTCCGGATCTCCTCCCTGGTACATATGAGCCTCATGGTCAGTACCATACTGGTCATAGGTTGGATGTAAACCGGTTATACCAGCACGGCCTATCTCAACGTCATTAAGATAAGCCACAAAAGCGTCATCATAATCCATGCTTAACAGCGCTTCTGCTATGGCAGCGGTATCAGTTACAGTAAATTTAATCCTCAGGTAAACAGAACTGCATGAAGGAATTATGGTATTATCATCATTATCAGAGTACCCGAATCCGCCCGGTCCGTATGCCCAGCTGCTATCATCAAATGATAATGTTCTCCAGTTTGCATCAGGTTCTGACGTTCCGACAAAATAGCGCCAGATATCGTTGTTGAAAACAGCCGTCTCCCAATGATTAATTGACTGGCCTTGAGCGTTGCGCCAGGATATTAATGAAAGAAGTACTATTAAAAAGAGTGACTTCTTCATTTCCGTAGTAAATAAATAAATAATTCTATAATCCTGATAATGCGGCGGTTTGTTTCCAATTAATTTATTATTTAGATCGATAAGCGGATAAAAATAACATATTTATGCTGAACTCAAAACTTACAGGTCAAAAGTTGAAAGTAATACGTCAAATAAATGTTATGGCCTGACAATCTTTAAGGACCTTAGCGATTTTCTATATTTGATACAACTCGGACTCTCTATGGATTTAATAAACTTAATGGACGTTACAGGCTATTTTTTTAACAAGATTTATTTTGCATACTTAAAAATTAGATTAATTTTGCAGCGCAATAAATGGTGCGGTAGTTCAGTTGGTTAGAATAACGGCCTGTCACGCCGTGGGTCGCGGGTTCGAGTCCCGTCCGCACCGCAAGAAAAACAAAAGCCGGTCCCTGAGGACCGGCTTAGTATTTTAAGAAGGCAGCGTTGACAGCTTGCTGTAAAAAGCTGCCTTCTTAAAATACATTAAATGATGCGCCAGCATCATTTTTTTTTCTTGCCCAGGTAACCTCAGGATGAAAGGGTCCGATCGACTGAAAGGAGATCAATCCCGTCCGCACCTCCCATTAATCTTCATAACATCTTGATATTCATGGGTTTTTGTGCTTTATGCCACAAAATCTGCCACAAAGTTTTCTCCTCTAAAGCTGAAAATTTTTATCACTGCAATTTTTTCGAGATAATCCTAAAATTGATTGCATTTCAATCTTTTAATTGGAAGCTTTAAAAAATTTTAGAAATTTTTTTAAAGCTACTTTTGGCCAAATTATTATTATGTGCCCCCCAACTAAAGAAAGATAGATTTTGCATAAAACCAAATTATATTGCATAAATATAGTTATATTTTGAATATATTGCATAATATCAAATATATTTAAATAGAAAGAAAATTCATGCTTAACAATCTAAGATGTCAATCCCATGTGAACGAGACAGATTCCCTTATGTATATTTATAAGTATACCCCACTAAAATGAGCTAACACCTTTTTAGTATTTAAAAAGATCAATTGGAAGAGGAAACAGAAATATTTGGGCTCAGGTATTTTTTAAGAAGGTAAAATATCTTTTCCGGGTAAATCGGTTTTAACACATATTCATTACATCCTGCAAAGAAGGCTTCTGTTTTAGCCTGCTCAGAATAATATGCAGTGATCATTATAACCGGAGTGTTTTTTCTCTTTTCCCGAAATATTTTTATGCAATCAATTCCATTTATCAGCGGAACAAGAAAATCCATAATAACCAGATCAATATTTTTATTTTCCCGGTTTAGATAATCAACAAATTCTTTACCTGTATGAAAGATTTTAAAATCAGCTCCTGTACCTGTCAGCAAAGCATCATAGTACTTGCTCGATGACGGGTCATCCTCAACAATAATTATATTTTTACCTTTAAGATCCAAATCGAGGGTATTCACCTTTAATCTTAATTTTAGATATTAAAAGTAATTCACAAAAATAATACTATCAAGCCGATGATGGGCAGTTAGAAGGAATATGAGGGAGTTTTGAGAGTGCATTATCAATTAAAAAAGAATGAGTACTTACAGAAACACACAACTGATAACCGGAATGAGGCCATTCGTCAAATTCACTAAAATATTTATCAGGAATCTTTAAGAAACAGGGATTTTTAAGTCATACTATATCCTATATCGTTAATTATCTGAAGAATATGGAAGCATTAAATTTAATATTAAGAAAATCGCAATTTTGACAAACGGAAGGTTTAAAAGGATAAAATTTGATCTTAAAGGCATAATTATGAACTATATAAATTTAAAATATTAAAATCAGACGTCTTAAAAGTCATTTTTTAAGCCAAAGTCGAATTTGTCTTAATAAAGAACCCGACCTGTTAAAGCCGGGTTCTTGTGTTTCACTGAAGATGAAGGATCTCAATTTAGGTTTGTATCCAATTTACAAACCATAAGTGTCTGGAGATTTATAGTTCATGAATTAATAATGCCGGCCAGATATTCCCTGGCAAGAGCTACCTGCTCATGAACAAATTCTATACCTGCAATACTATGATCTTTATTCAATAACTGATGACAAAGTTCGAAAGTAAAATAGCCATTATAACCTATTTCATTCATTAACTGAATATAATGACTATAATCGGGCATTTTTCCCCCGGCATAATAATAAAGCATTTTGGGCTTTATCACATTGTTTTCGTCACGATAATATTCTCCACCGAAATGTGAATGTACCTGCAGGTTTCCAACTGTACGAACTGCATCTGCGATGTATTCCTTATCCTGTTTATCAAATATAGGAAGATCAAGGCATATTTTAAGCCCCGGAGAATTCACCTCTTTAACCAGGTCAAATGTATCCCTCCAGTTCCTGATAAGGGGAGCATGATTCTGAAGAGCCATTACGACACCATTTTCTTCTCCTATTTTTGCAGCTTCAGCAAGACATTCTTTAACGTAGTTATACCTGTCGAGCCAGGTTGCATAAGGATACTGCCTGAGAAAAGTGTAAAACCCTTCGTCACGGACAAACTCATAGGTACCAATTCCGTTGTGAATTGGAACTCCGGGCCAGGCAGCAAACAGACGTACGACCTTTGAGCCCATCTCTTTAGCCAGCCGGGCTGTTTCGCGAACCATAAGAAGCTGGCATTCCCTGTGTTCCGGAACCGGACTTGAAAAATCGTTATTCGCTGCTACACACGGCATTTCAAGACCATATTTTGTCAATGAATTATGCATATCGTCTCTTTTGCGCTGATCAAGATCCATCGGGTTTCCCATAGGACGTTTATTATCCAGTTCAACACCATCAAATCCGTATTCCTTTGCATATTTACATAACTCATCAAACGAAAGGGCCTTTCCCTTATACCAGATACCTCCGTATGATATGGAATATAAACCAAGTTTTATCTTCGCGTTCTTTCCAGGTTTTTGTTCCATAACAAACGCGCTTTCGGGATTTGCAGTAGATTTGACGTTGCCAAGTATAGCAGCACCGGCAGCAATGCCGGATGTTTCAATAAATTTTCTACGGTTCATTGTCATGTTGATTAGTTTTATGGATGATTGGTAAGAAAGTTAACATAAAAAATTCAATCGCGTATTTCTTTTATGTCCAAACTATAAACAGTTTCTTTTTGCCGCTATTTCATTATTGAAATATATAGCATTATAAGACCCAATATTTGCCATAATTATTATCGTTTTGATTTCCCTGATGATGTGGAAAGAAAATTATTTACGCAAATAAAGATCGGCAAAATCAATATATTGCTTCCAGTCGTATGATGTTATGTCATGCCCTCCTGTCCTGATATGATAACCTATAGTACCAACAACTGGCGAATTTACAGGAGGCATCTCAGAGGCAGGAAATCCTTTTTTGCCCAGCAAAACATAAACCGGTGATGCCCCGACACAGGAAAGGAACTCTCCTTTGGGATCAGCCCACTGGTCTTCCTCTGCACTGGCAACATATAATGGTCGTGGTGCTATTAATGATAGCAGTTCATGCTGATCAACAGGCAATAAGGCTTCCTTTTGGTTGTATTTATTGAAATTTTTGCAAAACCAGTGCGGGAATGCTGCATTAATACTTCCAACTGTTTCTCCAAACGCTCTTTTCGAAAGCGCAGCCCCTCCGCATCCTGAGTTGTTAGATATTACCAATGCGAATCTTTGATCGGTTGCTCCTGCCCACAGGACTGTCTTTCCAAGTCTTGAATGACCTATAACAATAACTTTTTTTGAATCAATTGAAGAAACAGTTTCGATATAATCCATTGCACGCGATAATCCCCATGCCCATGCCGCGATAGTTCCCCATGAACTACTATCTCTCTGTTGATCATATAATCCATGCACGCCATTCTTAAATCCGTCGTCGAAGTCAGGGTCAACATCGCCATAGTAAATAGTTGCAAGTCCATAACCCCTTGAAATGATTTCACGGACCGGCCACCTTGATGCTGCCTTACCCCTTCCTGTTTCCGACGCCCTGTTATTCGTTACACCTGTCGCGGCATCGTTCCTCATCCACGAACTTGTTATGGAAATATCTTTTTCGTCAGTTACAGAGTGATTGCCACTAAAATTATAGCCCAAAAAAAGCGGAACGAGCTTTGATGACCGGGGAAGGTAAAGAAGCATTACCATGGACAGTTCTTTAGTTCCGTTTTTAAGGGTAAGTTTAATCTCTTTACGTATTGCGCTACCATTTAAGGCATTCAGGTTCGATGATAACTCAGTGGAAATAATGTTTCCTTTCCAGACAGGGCTGATGCCATATTCCTCATTTTCAAAAAGTTTAAGTAATTCAGCACGCCGTTTGTTCCATTCTATACTATTCTGCACTTTAACTCCATTATTAAAGATCAACGGATCCGGCAGAGTGTATGCAGGAACTTTTGTTTCATCATAATTGGCAGAAAACTGCTGGGCAGATAACGTAGTTACACTAAGAATCATTAAAAAACTTAGAAAAACAGATGCTGGTTTATTCATGGTGAGTTATACTTAATTAGATATAAAATTATAACATTTTAACATTATATCGTTATAACATTATAACAACATAACATTATAACTCTATATATAATTCAATTTATAACCCACAATATAAATTTGACTTTAAATTATTCATGTTGTAATTTTAAGGAACAGATTTCTGTTTCATTTTAATGTAACAATTAAAACATCTATTTATGAAAAAGATAATTTATTTATGCCTGGTTATGTTGCTGATATCAGGAAGTTGTACCCGGGGTAAAAAATTGCCAATTGAAGGTATCTGGCAATTGGTTCAAACTCAAAGCGTTACAAACGGACAGACAGTTACTGACTACCCGGGAGCTCTGGTTGGCAGTGAGTTTAAAGCATGGTCGGAAAAGAATTTTATGTTTGCAGGAAGATGGAAAGAAGATTCAATAACAACGGATAACTACGGCTTCGGTATTTATACTCTTGATGGAAATAAATACGCAGAAACGATACTTTATCATTTCAACAGGCCATATGAAGGCAAGACAATAAAAATGGAGCTTGATTTGAGGAATGATACAATTTTCCAAATCTATCATCGTCTTGATTCAACCGGGAAACCAGATAAAAATGTTTATTCAGTTGAAAAATATGTCAGATTGAAATAACGCGATATGGGATTTGTTTATAGAATTATTAGCCTCCCTGAAATTTAAAAATCTCCCAACCCGAAACAAAATCTATTTACAGTACTTCTGAATTGCCTGATCAGCGTCTGGATATCCTGAAGCTGCAGCTTTGCTTAAGTCAAGGCAGCCATTATCTTTCTCTCCCAAATTTATTTTAGCCAACCCCCGCCAATAAAATGCTCCACTTTTTTGTACTTTTTCACCGGTCCATGACCTGATAACATAATTAAAATCAGCTATTGCTCCTTTGTAGTCCCGGAGATAGTATTTTGCCTGTCCCCTGATATTATGATAAGGAGTGTCATTTTTAGTGCCTCCCATAGCTTTTGTAAAGTCGGCTATTGCTTTCTTATATTCATGAACATTAAATTCTGCCCATCCTCTTCTGCCATGAGTATTATAATCATTAGGATTAATTTCCAGGGCCTTGTTGTAGTCATCAATTGCTCCCCTGAAATCTTTAAGATAGAACTTGGTCACGCCCCTGTTCTCATAAGCCTGAATGAAATCAGGGTCACGTTTTATAGCTTTAGTAAAGTCATCAATCGCTCCGTTAAAGTCTTTTTTAGAAACCTTATCACATCCATTATCATAGTATTCCCTTGCTTTTTTATCTTTTGTCTGGCCGTAACCTGCAAAGGGTATCAATAAAACTGCGACAATAAATAAGATCCCTTTCATAAGTAGAGATTTTATATCCTTTTTTTATACAACATATAAAGAATCAAATTTGTTTTCAAATACTTCTCCCGGTTTTTTTACAGGATTCAGACCTAAAGGCAAATGAATGTAAATTTCCCTGCCCTTAAAAGCAAATTTAAAACCCTTCCGGGTCGAAAACAAATCATTCTTTGTTGTTATCCATTTATTATATAACTTTGATATTACTTCCTGCGAAACAGCGTAATTACTTTCTTACAAATTATATTTAAGTAATAATGAAAAATGAAAATGGTCCATCACTGACGGAATATATTGATGTAAGATATAATCTGGTATATTCCATTTTTATTATCTTTTTTGGAATTGCAGCTGTCGTATGGGCTTTGTTACCTGGCAGAGATATATTTATGAAATATTATTTCATATTCATTGGTCTGATATTGTTGACTCATGGTATATATGCAATATCAGGAGGCAGATACATCAGGTTTGACCCAAATGGTAAAAAGATCATTTTCTCAGGATTTTTAGCATCCATTAAAAGACCAGTAAAATATGATAAATTATTCTTTAAAGGAAAGGACCTTTACAGATTAACAGATGGTAAAAAAAGGTATATTAACATCATAAGATATCAGTGCAGGAAAACTGACCTCAATAATCTTATTCAGGAAATCAAAACCAGGTTTCAACCATAACCTTCTTATCATGCTGAAAATTAGTACACCTGTAATAAACGGAGGAATCATTTTCAATCTGATAAACCCAATAACCTCCAACTCCACCCGGAGAGTAATATGTTCTTTTTAAATATAAATTATCTCCAACAGAAAAATCACATTTTTTCCCATATGCGGATATTTTGCCATACATTTTATCCATTGAAGTCTTAATCCAGATAATATTTGGACCCCCATAGGTTTCCGGACCCGTATGGCGATAATCTATGAAATGGCCTATGTATTTTCTTATAATAAACAAATCATTTTCTTCAGGAGGTGGGGCAGGTTTTATTGATATTTTTTCATTAAATTCATAAGGGATTCTCAATAATTGTGTAGTACCAATATCAGCATATGAGGTCCCACCGGAAGCATCCAATTCAACTTTTAAGTAATAATCGCCAGAGCTCCAGTCAATTGCTGCAAAATTACCGGTCTCCTCAGTCCCGTCACCAATATTAAGGGAAATCAGTCCATCCGGGTTGGTTGTTACTCGCTGCTTTTCACTATACACAACTGCACCTGATGTACTGTCTTTAAGAATGCTGAATTTGAAGGATATTGTTTGCGACGCAACCACTTCACCAGCAACATTCCGAACAATCGCCTGATATCTGAAAGGCTCAAGCTCCTGGCTTATTCCGTCGTAGCAAAAAACAAATACAAAAAAACAAAAGAAGAGTTTTTTCATGTCCATTTTTTATCAAAGTTATGAAAGACAATAACACATGTCAAAAAAATGTACATATAAGATATAACTAATAAAGAAGGTGTGAGGTGTTATCAGAATAATATATCTATTTATTATCAGAATTAATTTTACCCTATACTGAATATTTCTGTAAAATAATCCTATGGCCTTTATTTACCTGAATGTAATGAACATATAGAGATACCAATAACTTTGTTTTTCATTTCAGAATCAATCATTGTCACAGGGGACAAGTTAGCCAGACCCATTCCATATTGAGCAGAGATGAGTATTCCCTTTATATTCACTCCGGCTCCAAAATTCAATCCAAAATCAAAAGGTTTTAAATCATTATATTCGCGCGATCCGTAACTTATATCTTTCATATCGCCGTGTGAATCTATCTTATAGCCGGACATGCCACAGGCTAAATAAGGACCTGCAAACAGTGATATTTTCACCTTATCTGATCCAATACTTAAAACAGTTAAAACAGAAACTTCAATATAAACCGGAGATATTGAGAACTCGGCAGTATCAGTTTTATAAACTGAACCTTTTGCAGAAAATAAAAGGTTTGGGCGCAAAGTAAGATTTGATGTTACGGGAACCTCTAAATATCCACCATAATGAATAGCTGCCAATGTCTTTGGATTGTAGCTTATACCATTA
>CAYUQR010000010.1:0-21749 GCA_964446825.1 uncultured Rikenellaceae bacterium | reverse complement strand
TCATGTTCTTTAAGTGAGGCTGTAAGGATATAAATGAGACCATAAAAGCATAAAATTATGCTGGCAATAATTAGACTGAACAAAAAATATAAAATGGCACTGTGTTGAAGGATTATTTCTCCAAAAGGAAGTATTGCTAAAGACAGTGTTACTATTATTGCAGTAAAAATTGATAAATTAATTGTACCCCTGATAAGAGTCTGAAGGAAATTATACACATCCACAAAATTTTTAACAAATAGCCCGGTGGGATCATCAAAAGCGTATTCGATAAGTAACATATCATCTATAATAGATTTTAATCCTTTTAGATTATTTCTTTTAAAATGTCTATTGAGATCAGTAACCATCTCTGTCTTAACACCAATTGTACCATCAAATATACTTTTATCGAGATGAGCAGGTGAAGTTTCCAAATATTCAATCTTCTTTATAATGTCCTGTGTGATTCCCAGAAGATCAGATTTTATGGTCTGGATTTTAAAAACAACAAAAACGCCAAATAATGCAAGTATTCCGGCAAGTACCTGGGGTACAGCACTGAAAAAATAATAAAATGAGTCAGTCATACAATATCTTTTTAAAAAACAGCATTTCTTTATTCAACCGACACCTGAGTTACTCTGGTTATTATTGGCAGCGTCTGATTGAAAGAAATGCTACTAAATCAAATTTAAGTTAAAAAATCAGCTGATAAAAATAATTAATAATTTATCAATAACAATACATATATGGTTTTCGTATTTAAAGGTAGCCGATCTTTCCTGCTTAAGAATTTCTGAAAAATTGTTTATTGCAGTTTGAACCAATTCCGGAATGTAGTTGTTTATTATAGTGTAATATTTGGAACTAAATATAAAAATAGTTACCCCGTCAGGTAACTTAAGCTTATGATAAAAACACTCTTAAGAGAAAATGATTACAGCAGAATAATAAATCTTTTTTTGCTAATTTTAAGGCTTGGTATCGCTATGCTTATGCTGACCCATGGAATTCCCAAATTAGGTAAACTCATTGCGGGTGATTTTAATTTCCCTGACCCTGTTGGTCTTGGGTCACCAGCTTCATTAATATTAACCATTTTTGCCGAAGTTATCTGTTCGCTTTTAATTGCTGCCGGACTTGGGACAAAACTGGCAGTTATTCCTTTAATTATTACTATGTCGGTTATATTGTTTATCGTTCATGTCGATGAACCGATGATGAATCATTATAACGTATTAATATATTTACTTGGCTATATCATCCTTTTGCTAACCGGTGGTGGCAGATACTCGTTTGGATATTATTTACAGCATAGGAACAAGGGATAGAAATTTTCACAATAAACAAATCGAAGCAAACATTGTTAATTAATAAATTAAACACTAAAATCAGTCATTATGAAAAAACTTTTGCTGTTGTTTCTTGTCGGTCTTTTCTCTTTATCACAATTAGTTGCTCAGCAATCTACTTTTGAAAAGGGGAGCAAAGTTCTGAATCTTGGTATCGGGTTTGGATCTACGTTGTACACTGGGTCATATTATAAAATAGGAGTTCCTCCTATTTCTGCTTCGTTAGAGGTTGGAGTTGCCGATGGGATTCTTGATAAAGGATCAATAGGTGTTGGAGGATATCTTGGATTTTCCTCACATAGATACTCGTACTCATACATAGGTTACACAGATAGCTGGAGTTATTCTAACTTTATAATTGGGGCAAGAGGCGCCTTTCATTATCCTTTTGTAGATAAGTTGGATACATACACCGGTCTATTGTTAGGTTTCAATATTGCATCTGCGAAATGGACTGGAACCGGAACCGAAACCACTCGTTCCTCTGGAGGTGGAGTTGCTTATTCATGGTTCCTTGGAGCGAGATATTACTTCAGCGATTCGTTCGCAGTTATGGGAGAGCTAGGATACGGGATTACTTACCTGAACCTTGGTGTAGCACTTAAGTTTTAAAAAATCTTAACTCATAATATTTACCTGAAAGCAGTCTTCCTTAAAAGAGGACTGCTTTTATTATACATAATTATTCTTAATACTTAACAAGCTGTTAACCCAACTCTGCCCTTAAAGTTATTAATACATCCACTATGCCTGGATCAGCAAGAGTAGTTACGTCTCCCATGTCTTCAGTCTCACCTGAAGCAATCTTTCTGAGTATTCGACGCATTATTTTGCCGGAACGTGTCTTAGGAAGGCCTGGTGCTATCAAAATCATATCGGGAGTTGAAAAAGCTCCAATATGACGTCTTACTTCGTTCCTTAATTCGCCAACCAGTTCTTCATCAGCCTCATAGCCCTCTTTCAGAATAACGTATGCAAATATCCCTTCCCCTTTAACTTCATGCGGGAAACCGACAACTGCTGCTTCCGAACAGAATGGATGAGATACCAGCGCGCTTTCTATTTCAGCAGATCCAATACGATGTCCTGATACATTCATTACATCATCAACACGCCCTGTCAACCAGTAATATCCGTCTGCATCGCGTGTAGCACCGTCACCGGTGAGGTAATACCCCTTAAATTCCTTGAGATACGTTTCATAAAAACGTACATGGTCGCCTTGAATGGTTCGGGCCATACTTGGCCATGCACCTTTTATTGCCAATAGTCCTGAAGACTCAACAGGCTTGAGTTCCACTCCTTCCTGACTCAGAAGAACAGGTTGTATCCCAAAAAAAGGCAAAGTTGCTGAGCCAGGTTTAGTTGGAATAGCACCCGGCAAAGGTGAAATAAGTATCCCTCCAGTTTCTGTTTGCCACCAGGTATCCACAATGGAACACCTTCCCCCTCCTACTACATCATAGTACCATTTCCACGTATCGGGGTTAATGGGCTCTCCAACCGTGCCAAGGATGCGAAGACTCGATCTGTCATATTTTTTCACATAGGCATCACCTTCCCGCTGGATAGCGCGCAGAGCTGTCGGAGCAGTATAAAATTGATTGATCTTTAGTCTTTCAACCATTTCCCAATACCTGCCGGCATCAGGGTAATTTGGGACACTCTCAAACAGAACGGTAGTCGCTCCATTCAACAGGGGACCGTAAACAACATATGAATGTCCCGTTATCCACCCTATATCAGCCACGCAGGCAAATATCTCTCCTTCTTTATAATCAAAGATGTATTTATGAGTCATGGCAGTAAACAACAGGTACCCTGCAGTTGTATGTGAAACGCCTTTTGGTTTACCTGTACTTCCCGATGTATAAAGCAGGAAAAGGGTATCTTCTGAATCCATGTGCTCTATGGGGCAGTATGGCCGTTCACCTTCCATGGCTTCATCGAGCCATATATCACGAGGAGGGTAAAAAGGAATTTTCACTTTGGTCCGTCTGGCTATAAAAACATGCTCTACACTTGGGCAGGCCATTACAGCCTCATCTGTCATTCTTTTAAGAGGAATTGTTTTTTTGCCACGTATTCCCTCGTCTGCAGTAATCACGGCTTTGCATTTAGCATCATTGATCCTGTCGCGCAACGACTCTGCACTAAATCCGGCAAACACAACTGAATGGACTGCACCAATACGGGCACAGGCAAGCATCGCATAAACTGCTTCAGGAATCATTGGCATGTAAATTGCTACCCGGTCCCTTTTTCTGATGCCATTATGTCTTAAAACATTAGCCAGTCGGGATACTTTTCTTTGAAGCTCCCTGTAAGTAATCCTCTCTTCTTTTCCAGGCTCATCAGGTTCCCAGATAATAGCTGCCTGATCGCCTTTCTCCATAACATGCCTGTCAACGCAATTTTCACACGCATTAAGTTTTCCACCAAGAAACCACGAGATAAGGCCTTCTGAGAAATCGCAATCGCTAACCATCTGGAAATCATGTTGCCATCGCAAAAGCTCATGGGCATTCCGTTCCCAGAATTCTGAATTATTCTTAATACTATCTGCGTAGACTTTTTTGTACTGATCCATTGAGGAGATATATGAATCCTTAAAAAGATCCATTTCGGGCAGATAGGCACCGGAAGCATTTGTCGCCATAGTTGTAAATTATATTAATAACCAGGCTTAAAAGTACTTCCTGAAATCATTATTTCTTAAAAATATGATATATATGCAATCATAATGACCTTATCCCTTAATAATATCAATTATTTAACATTCAGAAAACGATTTCCCTGGATTGCAAATTGATAAGCTCTACTCTTCTTTTATCTTATTCGATAGGCACGAATTTTCAGAAAACCAAAATAATAATATAAATTTATGACAACATAAAAAGCATTGCCATGAGTACAAATAAGATTAATCGCCGGTTATTTATTAAGAACACCACGCTGGCTGCCGCTGCTGTTACATTAGCAGGAAATAGTGTCTTTGCCGGAGCCGCGGCTTTTCCAAGAAATCCACTGCCGCGTTGGAAGGGCTTTAACCTTCTTGATTACTTTTCACCTACACCTCCGGCAAATCCGGAAATAAACAGGTCAACGGCGGAAGATATGAAATGGATGTCAGACTGGGGCTTTGACTTCGTCAGGTTGCCAATGGCATACCCTCGTTACCTTTCTTTTGACAGGTCGAAAGACATAACATTAGAAGATATGTACAAACCTGACTCTAAAGTGCTGGATGATATAGATAATCTGGTATTTATGGCTCAGAAAAATGGTTTGCATGTGAGCCTCAACCTCCACAGGGCTCCGGGGTATTGCATAAATGCCGGGTTCCATGAACCTTTTAACCTCTGGAAAGATAAAGATGCACAGGATGCCTTCAATTTTCACTGGAAAATGTGGGCGGAACGTTATAAGGACATATCAGCCGATAAACTGAGCTTCGACCTACTAAATGAACCGGCATATATAGAAAATATGAATGACCAGTTCGCCAAAAAAGGTCCTGTCCCGGGTGATATTTACAGAAAGGTAGCTGAGGGAGCAGTTAACGCCATAAGAGCTGCCAGCCCTGACAGGCTTATCATTGCAGATGGCAACGGTGGAGGAAACAGTGTCATACCCGAATTATTTGACCTTAAGATTGCACAGAGCTGTCGCGGTTACTGGCCTGGTCTGATATCACATTACCAGGCACCATGGGTCTGGAAAGATCCATCTAAAGCCCCTGCACCTGTATGGCCGGGCACCATCGATGGAAAATATTACGGAAGAGAACAGCTGGAAGAATTTTACAAGCCATGGATCGAACTCCTGGACAAAGGTATAGGGGTCCATTGCGGGGAAGGCGGCTGCTGGAAGAAAACACCTCATAATATTTTCCTGGCATGGTTTGGTGATGTCCTTGACATTCTCACAAAAAATGGTATCGGTTATGCCCTGTGGAACTTCAGAGGTGATTTTGGCATCCTCGACTCAGGCAGGGAGGATGTTAATTACACCGACTGGCATGGTCATAAGCTGGACAGCAAATTGCTGGATCTGTTGAAAAAATATTAGTCTTCCTAACATGCCATTACCCCCCGGAAATATCCGATTGATTCTGCAATGCCAGGAAGAGGATCGTTCATGTCTTTTTCGAATTCGAGGCTGCAACAGCCTGTGTAATTTATCTTACGGAGGGTTTCGACAACCTCGGGAATATTTATTATTCCACGACCCATTTCAATAGTATTACCTTCTTTGGCAGCTTTATCCACATCCTTAACATGCATGTCGAATATCCTTGATTTATACCTCAACAAATCTGCAGCCGGATCCTGACCATCTCGTTTTGTATGGCCGATATCAAGGCATATACCTATTCTCTCATCAAGATCTTTGACATGATTCCAAATGTCCGTCGCATTTGGATACAAAGGGTTGTCAGGTCCATGATTATGGATAGCCACTCTGAAATCGTACGTTTTTACCTTTTTCTCAACATAAGGCAGAAGCTCATAATTGGGGGCACCAACTATCATTTTAACCCCGGCCATTCTTGCATATTCAAATGCCTGGTCCACTGCTTCCTGATTCTTCATATAAACAACACCAACAGTGTAAACATTTATGCCTGCATTTTTAAACTTATCTATAACAGCAGTGATCTGTTCCTGGGTACTGTTCATAGGCATATGAAAATCTTTCAGGGACAACAAGGTTACACCTATTCTTTTCATCATTTCAATAGTCTGCTCAACGCTGAACTTTAGAAATGTGTACCCTGCCATTCCTACATTAAATGGATTAACGACTTCATTAACGGATGACGGCATATTCGGATAGGCTTGTAATTTGGCAGTACCTGCTGCCAGTATTCCTGTTCCTGCTAATTTGATAAAATGACGACGTGATCTCATAATATGTTTTTTTAGTTATTGATTATTTTAAAAGTACCATATCTGAAGCAATTGCCATTAAAAAGGAAATTACTCCATCATTTGCCCTGTTTGTCTTTTCTGACTACCATATTGTTGTCGATTAGTCTGCTGTTATAGGTCTGGATAATTGCCTTCTGTTTATCCTCCATCTGCTTTTCAAGTGCGGGTTCTTTTCCAAGAAGGTTAATTTCAAGAAAATGATCTGTCTTATAATCAAACAATCCAACAGGCTTATTATCAACCATCTCAAGTATATGATCTTTCATATAGAGATTATATGTGGTTCCGTTGGTATTGAAAGCAAATGGTTCATAGGAATCGTCTAACAGGTTATTTCCAAATGCAATGTATTCCTGGTCATAGTTAAGATAGTTCAGGATTGTTGGCATGATATCAATTTGCTGTGCAATCCTGTGTTTCATCCCTTTCAGATCGCTTCCCGGTTTATAGAATATTATTGGCACGCAATATGCACCAAAGTTATTCTGAAATTCTTTATGAACAGACTCATTAGTATGATCGGCGGTTAAGACGAAAAGCGTATTTTTAAACCATGGGCTTAAAGACATTTCATGAAACATCTCCTTCAATGCAAAATCAGAATAGCCGATAACTTCAAGTATAGGCGCAGGCCCTTTTTTAAACTTATTCGTATATTTTTCAGGTACTTTGAACGGATGATGTGATGAAACTGAGAATATTGCAGCCATAAATGGCTGTTTGAAAGTATTTAGCTTTTGTGCGAAAAATTTAAAGAACGGTTCATCCCATACTCCCCACATACCATCAAAATCAGCTTTATTCGGATACTGATCTAATCCGAAATAATCATCAAACCCGGCCATTTTTGTGAAAGAATCAAAACCCATTGATCCGTTTGGTGCACCATGGAAAAATGCAGAATAATATCCCTTCTCCTTAAGCAGCTCCGGTAACCCGTTTATCTGGTTGTTCGCATAATGAGAAATAATATAGGGAGTTTCAAGCGAGGGCACAGAAGAAAGTACTGAAGGAATTGCATCAATTGATTTCTTCCCGTTTGCCAGCGATACATCAAAGGTAAGACTTACTTTTATAAGCGAATCAATAAATGGAGTATAACCCTCATATTTTCCTCCTTCAAGGTCCGGATTAAGTGATCCTATATATTCCCTGGCAAAACTCTCGAGAATAATTACAACTACATTATCATATTGAAAAGGTTTTTTGCCATCGGGAATATAATGAGGATTATAAAGTGTTTTAAGTTCTTCATTATCAAAGAATTTATAATTTACCAGCGGCTTCTTGTCGAATGTTCTCAAGATGCTGAATGGCGTATTCAGTACAATTGCAACGTCACGTGGAGTTTCCACATAACGTGTTGCATTACTAATAGTTATGGGACGTGTAGAGTGTTTATATCCACCGCGTGCAGCTCCGATTACCAGTGCAATTACCAGAGGTATAATCAGGATATTCACCGCCCAATAGCCTACTTTATTTATTTTTTCAGGCTTTCTGATCCTGACCTTATTATATAGCCAGACCATCAGAAACCATAGAAAGATGGTGAAAAGAGTGGCCGGCCAGTAATCATACAAAAACCGGAAGAATAGTTTCACGAGGTTGGTCTCGTTTTCGAAGGTCTGAAATACATCGGCAGTAGCCCGTTTGTCAACAAACTTGTAATATACAAAATCCATCCCGTTCATCGCCAGGGCAATACCATTGGTGATGAAGTAAATATATTTAACCACAGACTCATATACATGATTATAACGTAACTCAACCGGAATAATTTCCAGAAGAATAAATAACATGTTGATATATACCACAGCTGATATGTCGAATACCAATCCACCCTTTAAAATATTAATAAACTGGCCGAATGTCACTCCGGGAAACATTTTGAAGTTAAACAGGAAAAAACCTATCCGGCACAGCGAAAATAAAAACATCACAAGTAATATTCTGTACGCAAGCACAACAAATAAATTCCTGGATAACAACCATTTTTTCATTATCTCTTTCTTTAATTCAATTATTTACGAACAATTTCACATTTGATGACAGTCATTCATCAGAACACAAAATATATTATTTACCTGCCTGTTGCAAGCTTTATATTCTTAACCCATACTAAATATGGTGGTGGAGCCATGGTAAGGTGGTTATCTGAATTAACCGGTGGGGCTCCGTATTCGATCCCTAAGATGAAAGGCATTGCCCCATTACCATCTTTTGAATTCCTTAACGGCAGTTTATCGATTGGCATGGTCAGGTTATAATGTAAAGTACCCTCACTGTCGTACTTTACTGATCCCCTGAAAGTATCGGCATTGTCAGAAGGAAAGCGTCTTGAGTCTTCTCCTTTGAATCCCACAAGTTCAATTGTATTTGCCATTGTCAGAGGAGTAATAAGGCTGCCATCCGGATTTATTTCTCCTTCATGCAAACTGCCTTTTTTATGATCCGAAGCATATTCAGAACCAATAGGAAAACGTACACCCATCTTTTTTGTCAGCTTCCTGTCCATATTTATCCAGATTGTCAGTCCCTCGTTTAAAATCCTGTTCTGAACTGAAAGCTCATCAACCTTTATATCTACATATACGTTTTCGTTATCATTGGACAGGTAATAAAATAATTTCCCTTTATCAAAATAAGAATATTTTTCCGCAGGAATATTCATCTTATTATCAGAGGACTTGTGCCAGCTGTTCATATAAAACTTACCCTTTTGAGCGCTCAGGTTTGTGCTGATAATTACCGACAACAACACAACAAATGTCTTCATAATATTGTCAATATTTATTTAAGCATTATAACCTGCCAAGATAGATATTTATAATTAAATTCTTATAATAAAAAAAAGAAGCCAGGTCCTTCGCAAAATGAATTGTCGCGGACCTGGCTTTATATTATTAAATATTTGTCAGTTCTTCTGGATATCTTTCAACTGCTCTTTAAAATCGGAATTGTCAAAATCTCTCATATAACGATTAACACTTCTCCTTGCTCCGAATCCTGCCAGCATTATCAAAACAATAAGGGCAATCAAAACGTACATAACAATTTTTGTAGTCTCCTTTTTTGTTTTAAGAGCTTCAACAAGTCCATTGTATATAAGCCATAAGGAAAAAAGACTGACAGCCAGGTTTATGATGACTCCCAGATAGATATTAATTCCGCCTGCAAAAGCCAGCAATGCACTGATAGGCATGACTACCAGGGTAGCTGCAGTTACCCTTACATTGGCTTCGAAATCAGTGCTGCCTTTACATATCGAAGAAATGACCAGTAATATCACCGCTCCGATGAATAATCCAATTATGGCTGCAATAATTGACCATATAAATCCCATTATACCAATGGCGCCACCAAACATTCCGCCAGTTATTGCGCCTATTTTGATAAGACCCCAGAGGAAATGAAGGATACCGGCAATTGCGCCATATATCACAGCCTTGATTAAAGGTTCAGTCATCCCTCCCGAAGTTTTCATCGTGGAGAAATAAGATTTTGGATTTACAAGGACATCTTTTGATTCCTTAATAAATTCATTAAAATCGAAGGTTCCGTTGCTCATAATTCAAATAATTAATAGGGTTATTATTTAATTACCGTTAATTAAGAATTTAAGAACCCAAGTTAAAAAAATATTTTATTTAATTGTAAGAAAGATATATATATAATTATCCCAGCGACTTTATTTATTCAAGGTATGTATATCCATAAAGACCCGAACGGTAATTTGAGAGAAACTCTTTTCCCTCCTCAAGAGTTATAATACCGGCTTTGACAGAGGAAGTCACCCATGTTTCAACGGTTCGCACCATTTTTTTGGAGTTATACTGCACATAGTCAAGAACTTCAGCAACAGTCTCCCCATCAATTACCTGGTCAATCTTATAGCCATCACTGTCAACGGATACATGCACTGCATTTGTGTCACCAAACAGGTTGTGAAGGTCACCCAGTATCTCCTGGTATGCACCTACAAGGAATACACCCAGGTAATATGGTTCTTTCCCCTTCAGCGAATGAACCGGAAGGTGATAGGAAGAATTGGTGGTAGCAATAAAATTGTCAATTTTCCCGTCACTATCGCAGGTCATGTCCTGAATGGTTGCGGTGCGTAAAGGTTCCTCATTTAACCTGTGAATTGGCATTATAGGGAAAATCTGATCGATAGCCCAGGCATCAGGCAATGACTGAAAGAGTGAGAAATTGCAGAAATATTTGTCCGACAATATCCTGGATATTTGTCGCAGTTCCTCAGGAACATGCTTAGTGATGCTGGCCATCTGATAAACCTTACGGGCAATGGACCAGAAAAGGCGTTCGATCTGCGCACGTGTTTTGAGATCAATCAGTCCGAAACTGAAACGGTCAAGAGCTTCCTCTCTGATCTGTTGGGCATCGTGCCAGGTTTCAAGCATCCTGGGTTGTGTGAAATTATCCCATAAAACGAAAAGCTCCCTAACCAGTTCATGGTCCTGTTCATCTATGATTTTTTCCGGATCCCATGAAGGCAGTGTTGTAGTCTCAAGAACTTCAATTATCAGCACTGAATGATGTGCTGTAAGTGATCTGCCGGATTCTGTTATCACATTCGGGTGAGGGATGTTGTTCTTGTTACTTGCATCGACAAATGTACTTATGGAGTCATTTACATATTCCTGGATAGTATAATTCACGCTGCTTTCGCTGTTCGATGAACCCGTACCATCATAATCCACTCCCAGTCCGCCTCCGATATCAACAAACTCAACATCGAAGCCAAGTTTTCGCAGCTCAACATAAAACTGGGATGCCTCACGCAAAGCTATCTTTATACGTCGGATCTTAGTGACCTGGCTGCCAATATGAAAATGAATCAGCTTTACACAATCCCTCATCTTATTCCTTTCAAGAAAATCAATCGCTTCAAGTAATTCGCTCGAGGTCAGTCCGAATTTACTTATGTCACCTCCCGAATCCTCCCACTTTCCGCTTCCCACACTTGCAAGCTTAATCCGTATCCCAAGATTTGGTTTAACTTTAAGACGCTTGGCGATTGTTGTAATAAGCTTAAGTTCATTGAGCTTTTCGACTACAAGAAAAATCCTTTTACCCATTTTCTGAGCCAGCAGAGCCAGTTCGATATAATCTTCATCCTTGTATCCATTACAAATTATTAATGATTCGGGATCGGTATTGATGGCAATAACGGCATGCAATTCAGGCTTGGAACCGGCTTCAAGGCCAATGTTGAATTTTTTTCCATGACTGACAATTTCTTCAACCACCGGACGCATCTGATTGACTTTTATCGGATAGATTATAAAATTCTGTGCCTTATATCCATATTCTTCCGATGCTGATTTAAAGCAGTTGGATATGCTTATGATCCTGTCATCCAAAATGTCAGGAAAGCGCACAAGGACAGGGGTAGAAACATCCGAAAGGATGAGTTCATCCAGAAGTTCTTTCAGATCGACTGAAGCGCAGTTTTTCTGGGGAGTAACAATAACATTGCCTCTTTCGTTGATGGCAAAGTAATCAACACCCCATCCGTTAATGTTATATAATTCAGCTGAATCTTCAACTCTCCATTTTCTCATGATCGGTCATATTGCTGTATTCATTAAGCCCGCAAAGGTCAGAAAAAAATGTGTTTTTACAAAGTTATTACTCACCCCCTCTCCTTTTCACCCACTCACCCCCTCCTTTTCACCTGAGGTTCATAGTATTCAGGTCAACCTTTTTAATGACCTTATACACCGGATACGGATTATATCCCATACCCCACTGGGGTACAAGACTGCGGTCAAAAAGGTTCCATGTTACCATACCATCATTTGATTCCGGCTCAAGAAGGTAAGCTGCAACATTTGCCAGTGGCTGCGCTGTTCTTATTACAATTGTCCCGGCAGGGAATGAAATTGTGTCGTTAACATATTTCCCGGTTATGGTATTAGTATAATGGCCCTGGTTTGCCCTGGGAGAATCTTTTAAATCACTGACATCAAAGCGCTCCACAAATATGGTAGTATTGCTTGCAAGAATTTCGAGCCTGATGCCATGTATTTTTAGAAGGTCAACAATAGCAGGATCTTTAAGGGTGAGCAGATAAGCAAAAGGGAATTTAACATTTCTCGACGGATAGAAATCAATAAGATAAGGGACAACAACATCTTTCTGTCTGTCGCTTCGCTTATAGCTTTTTCTGCCATGTGCAGTTGCAACTATATCAGCCTCATATGTTCTTATCATTACCTTATCAGGAATTGGCTTTACCTTATATTCTACTGCAAAAGAGTCAGTTACTGCAGGACTTTCGCCGCGTGCAATAGTCTTTTTATCTACATCATTTAACAATCTTTTAATTTCCTGATTATTTGCAGAACAGTATTCAAGCAATGATTTTATAAGTGAATAACAACCGAGAACTCTTGATTTGTAATCGGCGTATACATAATTTTCATTAAGTATTCCAAGCCTGTTCCTGATACCAAAAAGGTTAACAATATAACGAGGCTCGGAAGCATCCTGTATCCACCCTTTGTCTGGATCCATCATATCAACAAATTCGCCATAGTAACAATTTTCAACTTTATACTTACCCGACAAAGTCTTCGATATTTCAGGCATCATCTTCGTACGCATGTAATCAATTAAGGAATTATCCCCATTGGGGTTCACCATCCACGTAAAGGTAACAGGTTCAACATGATATGAACCGTCGGTGGTATGACAATCCATGAACACAGAAGGATCCCAGCGGTTGAACCCATTTTTCAGGAGACCTTGTACCTCCGGAGATTCTGCCTTCATACCATCGCGGTTAAGATCAAGAAACTCTCCGTTATATCTTACGCCCACTCCGTTGACCGGGCCATTCTGATTTGTCCTGTTAAGAGTACTAATCTTTTCATTACCATCGGGATTAAAGAGCGGGCAGATAAGAATAACCACATTTTTAAGGAGATCCGGATTTTTATCTGCAAGGAGATCCCTTGCGAACATCAGTGAAGCTTCTTTCCCCTCAACTTCACCGGCATGAATATTTGCCTGTATATACACAACTATCCTTTTGTCGTTTACAAGATCCTCAGGAGATTTTGGAAGCGGGTTACCTATTACTAAAAGAGGGACATCTCTCCCTTCTACTGATGTCGCTAACTTTTCAACCCTGATAAATTTGGATGCATTCTTCAGCTGATCAATATAGGACATAACATCCGCATAATTTGCGGTAGACTTAAAATCAGATTTTTCTGCGACTGTCAGGAACTTTGGCTGGCTGAAAGCATTTGCAACTGATAAAAATAATATAGACAGAGAAAATAAATATTTTTTCATAACGTGATTCTCGTGGTTTTATGTGACTTGCAAAAGTAGGAATATTTTATATTATTCTAACAATTGGGATATTTGGTAAAAAAAAGTAGCGTCTAAAAGGTTCAAAAAGATATCATCTAAATATCAGATTATTATAAAATAATTTAGATTTTATCAAAATAATTGCTTACATTGCGCCATTAATTTAAAAACAGAATAAAATGAACAAAGGAACAGTGAAATTTTTTAATGTATCAAAAGGTTTTGGTTTCATTAAAGACGCAGATTCGGATAATGAATATTTTGTACACGTATCTGGCCTGAAAGATCAGATTAAAGAGAATGATGAAGTTACTTTCGAACTTCAGGAAGGTAAAAAAGGAATTAATGCAGTAGACGTAAGACTAGCTTAGTTATCTATACAAAGATTTATTATCAAAGGGACATGCCATGGCATGTCCCTTTTTGCTGGTTATCAATCTGTTCGCTTAAAACTTGAATAAAACATCCCATCTGTCTTAATAATCCGGTATATGCCAGTTACGAAGACTCAAGGACAATAAGACATTAAGATATTTTAATCACATTCTGTTTTTTTCTTCTTTTTTAGCTTTTTTTGCAGCCCTCTTTTCTTTCAGACTCTTGGTAGGTTCTTTTTTGTTCTTTGTCTGTTCTTTTGCTTTTTCGTGTGACATGGCTATATATTTAAAGTTAATAAAAGGTATTCCAAATATAAAAAAAATCAATCAAACGTCCATAGTTTTTAATGATTCATCTACCTTTTCAAGTTCATAATAAGCTAGCTGCCTCCTCATCAATATACCAGGTCAGATCTCCATAAACAGGAACAATATTATATGCCGGAAAGTTTATGGCAAAAGGATCTTTTTTAAAAATCTTCTTAACAATCTCTGCTTTCTTTTTCCCTGTCACAAGAAAAACTACAGCATTGGCATTATTAATAACCCTGCCCGTTATGGTTATCCTTTTTTGTCCTGTTTCCGGATGAACAACTTGTTCACATATACTGTCTGAAAAAAGTAAATTCATACTGGCAGGAAATATTGATGCAGTATGACCATCCTCCCCTACTCCCAGAATAACAAGGTCAAACATTGGCAAGCCGTCGCGCCTGACAGTACTAACAGAGATTTCTTCGGAATATCGTAAAGCTTCCTTTTCAGGATCATTTTCACCCTTTATCCTGTGAACATTGGAATAGGGAATGCTTAATCTGTCAAAAAGTTTTCTCCTGGCCATTCCATAGTTGCTTTCAGAACTTTCCTGGGGGACACATCTCTCATCGCCCCAGAAAAAATGAACATACTTCCATGAAACTGATTCTGAGAATTGTTCCCCCAGCAGGCTAAAGAGTATTTCCGGTGTGGATCCGCCTGATAAAGCAATAGTCACCGGCTTTTTCTTTTTTTCTGATTCTTTAAACATGTCAACAAGAAGACCGGCAAACTCCCGGGCCAGTTCATAAGGGGATGAAAATATTTTTAGTGATCTATCCAATTAAATATTATTATTTTTTATTATCCAAGGTTTTTTTAACTTCCATTCGCCCCCTCTCCTCTTCTCCCCCTCTGTCCACCGTAGCTTTAGAGTAGGTGGATTCTCCCCCTCTTAATTCACAGTTCACAATACAGTTCTTCATCAGCCAGGTTTTTACACGGGTATCGCCATGTAATACCATCACCTTCAATAAGATCATTGGCATGTTCAGGGCCCCATGTTCCTGCAGGATATCCAAATACCTTTATCGACGGATTTTTAGCCCAGGCCTTCTGAATAGGTTCAAGGAATTTCCATGCAGTCTCAACTTCATCATCACGTGAAAAAAGAGTTGAGTCACCCAGCATCACATCATGCAACAACCGCTCATAAGCCGATGGAACCCAGATATCGGCAAGGTCCTTGTAATGAAAATCCATATCTACATTCTTTACATTAAATCCTGCACCCGGTTCTTTCATATCAAATTTCAGAAGTATGCCTTCATCAGGCTGAATACGAATTATTAACTGGTTGCCGGATAATTTTACCATTGTACGCTGAAACAGGTGATGCGGTGTCTGCTTAAAATGTATAACTATTTCTGTTACCCGCGTGGGGAGTCTTTTCCCCGTACGCATATAAAACGGGACACCTCCCCATCTCCAGTTATTTATAAAGAACTTGATGGCAACATATGTCTCTGTGCGTGAATCGACTGCAACACCTTTCTCGTATCTGTATCCTGTTATACATTCTCCCCTTACAAGCGATCCGGTATACTGTCCTCTTATAACATATTTTGACACATCCTCTTCCTTAATAGGCTGTAATGACTGAAATACTTTAAGTACTTCATTACGTATAGCATTTGCATCAAGCGAAGAAGGAGGTTCCATAGCTGTAAGTCCCACCATCTGAAGCAGGTGGTTCTGAACCATATCGCGGAGAGCTCCGGCAGAATCATAATATCCTCCTCTTTCCTCAACACCTATGCTCTCCGATGATGTAATCTCGATTCGATCGATATAATTCCTGTTCCATAGTGGCTCAAATATTCCATTTGCAAACCTTGTAACAAGCAGGTTCTGAACAGTTTCCTTGCCCAGGTAATGATCTATCCTGAAAATCTGATCTTCAGAAATAAGTTCATGCAAGGTTTTATTAAGGTTCCTTCCCGATTCAAGATCATACCCGAAAGGTTTTTCGATAATTATACGTCTGAAACCATTTTCCGTAACAGTCAATCCTTCTTTTGACAGGTTAACTGCTATAATCTCGTACATACTCGGGGGAGTAGCCAGATAAAAAATATAATTTCCACCAATGCCATACCGCTCATCCAAATCAAGCAAAGCCTCCTTCAATTCTGAATATCCCCTACCTGAATAATCTTCCATTGAGTGATAGTAGAGATCTTTGGTGAAATCTGAAATCAGGATCTGATCCGAAGCTTTTTCCTCAGAGAATGTAACTATTGCTTCTTTCATCTTTGTTCTGAAGGCTTCATCGGATATTTTTGTCCTCCCTACTCCCACGATTGCATATTTCTCAGGCATAATTTTCTGGCTTTTGAGCGAAAATATTGCCGGGATAAGCTTCCTGGAAGCAAGATCACCTGAAGCACCAAAAATCACAATTACCAGGTTATCAGGGCTCTCCATAATCATCATATTAAAATATACTTATGCCAAAGAATCAAAATCAGGTTTTTCATAACCTACAAGTTAACAAAATTGTTAAAAAGAGTTACGGTAAATATTAACAATTACTGAATTCCAATCAAATATTTATGGATCGTCTTCTGATTCAGGGCAAAGGGAGGATGTTGCAAAAGTCATTTTGTTAATTAATAGGTTTATAACTTTTTAAATAGTTTAAGCATATTTATTAATATTATTATTGATATTTGCGATAATTTGTAAGAATAAGTAGTATATTTGTCCACAAATGTTAACATCAATGTGTTTTTTTACATCCATATTATCAATACTTCTCATTAAAAGGTTAATTGGAACTGAATGAGAATGGTGTTTGGTATCGGATTAGGGATGACCGTTCTCTCAAAAACAGAGGACGGTTTTTTCGTATTTAATTGAATAGAAACTGGAGAAAACATTATGAAAAAAGAAAGACCTGAACAGCAGGGATTATACAGGCAGGAATTTGAGCATGGAAGTTGCGGGATAGGATTTGTTGCACATCTGAAAGGGAAGAAATCTCATTCAATTATTCAACAGGGACTGAACATTCTAACTAATATGACCCACAGGGGGGCTGAAGGTGCAGATAGTAAAACAGGTGATGGCGCTGGCGTACTGATACAGGTTCCCCGCGATTTTTATCTGATACAGGGGTTTTCCATTCCGCCCGAAGGACAGTTTGGCACGGGACTTATTTTCTTACCCCAGGATAAATCTGATGCAGGTAAGTGCCAGGAAATACTCCAGAATATTATTAAAGAAGAAGGTGTCGACCTTATCGGGTACAGGGATGTTCCACGGAATAACTCAGTAATTGGTGATATTTCACGCGCCGCTGAACCTGAAATAATCCAGATACTCCTGGGGGATGATATTCCGCAAGAGGACCTGGAGCGTAAATTATACATTATAAGGAAACGAACAGAAAATTCTATCCGCAATTCAGATCTGAAACAGAAGAATTTCTTCTATATTCCAAGTCTTTCAACTAAAGTACTGATATATAAAGGCATGCTCACATCCACTCAGCTGGGTGAATATTTCCTCGATCTGAATGATGAGCGCATGAAGAGCGGAATTGCGCTGGTACATTCACGTTTCAGCACGAACACTTTTCCCAGCTGGGATCTGGCTCAACCTTTCAGAATGCTTGGGCATAACGGCGAGATAAACACTATAAAGGGTAATCGTTTTTGGATGGAAGCAAGGGAATCTATCCTTAAATCAGAAAAGCTTGGCGACCTTTCACGATTATATCCTATAATTGAACCTGATAAAAGCGATTCAGCCTCGCTCGACAATGTTCTTGAATTTCTGGTAATGAGCGGGAAATCGTTGCCATATGCAATGTCGATTCTTATACCCGAATCAATAAATGATAAAAATCCCATATCACCCGAACTAAGGGCATTCTTTAAATACCATTCCACCTTCATGGAACCATGGGACGGTCCTGCTTCTCTGATTTTCTCCGACGGAAGGTACATTGGTGGAATGCTCGACAGGAACGGGCTAAGGCCTTCAAGATATGTTGTAACAACCAATGACCTGATTGTTCTGGGATCAGAGACTGGTGTGCAGACTTTTCCCCCTGAAGAGATAAGAGAGAAAGGGCGGCTTAAACCCGGTAAGATGCTTCTGGTAGATACCAAAGCCGGAAAAATATTTTATGATGAGGAACTGAAAGCCAACCTGGCCAATGAATACCCTTACGGACAATGGATCCAGCAAAATATGGTGAAACTCGAAAAGATTGAAGTTGGCCATACAGTGTCAGGTGACATGGGTGACCAGTACAATAAATATATTACGTCTTTTAATTACTCTCTTGAAGACACCGATAAAATTATCAAAGAGATGGCTGCAACAGGTAAAGAGCCACTCGGATCAATGGGGAATGACGTCCCGATAGCAGTTCTGTCAACAAAACCATACAGGCTTTTCAACTATTTCAAACAGATGTTTGCCCAGGTAACAAACCCTCCAATAGATCCGATCAGGGAAGAACTGGTTATGACTCTCTCAGGCTACCTCGGATCGCTTCAGCAGGATCTGCTTGAGACATCGCCCGATCATGTCAAGATGGTGCGCTTCAGAAATCCTGTGATAAACAATACCTACTTTCAGTTAGTTAAAAACCTGAGATACAAAGGATTTTCTGCTGCAAATCTCAACCTTCATTTTGATACTGCAAAAGGTGCTGAAGGATTGCAGGATGCTGTGGAGAAGTTATGCAATGATGCAGAAAAAGCAGTTGACGAAGGTAAAAATTATATAATTCTGTCTGATCGCGGGATAGATGAAAATATGGCCCCTATTCCATCCTTGCTTGGTGTATCTGCCGTGCATCATCACCTGATTAAAAAACGAAAAAGGATGCAGATTGATATTGTCGTTGAGTCAGCTGAACCTCGTGAGGTAATGCATTTTGCACTTCTTTTCGGTTATGGAGCCAGTATTATCAATCCGTATATGAGCCTGGCCGTTATTGACAAGCTGGTGAAAGCCAAGGCAATCCAGCTTGATTACCAGAAAGCAGAAGAAAACTATATCAATTCCATCAACAAGGGCTTAATGAAGATCATGTCAAAGATGGGAATAAGTACTCTTCGAAGCTACCGTTCATCACAGATATTTGAAGCACTTGGGATTCACCCCGATGTTATAAATAAATATTTTGAAGGCACAGTCTCACGCCTGGGTGGCATTGGAATGAATGAAATTGCTGAAGAAGCTCTTATCCCTCACAGAAAAGCATTTGGCACAGAACAACAAACCGGAATGCTGACCGAAGGAGTTTATTCATACAGAAAATATGGAGAGCATCATGCCTGGAATCCTGAAACGATATCTCTTCTCCAATGGAGCACAAAAACAGGTGATTACAGTAAGTTTAAGGAATATAGTCATAAAGTTAATGAAGATACCTCAAGACCCGGCTTTATAAGGGGATTGTTCAGAATGAAGAAGAACCCGATACCCCTTGAAGAGGTTGAACCTGTTGAACAGATTATGAAAAGGTTTGTAACCGGTGCTATGTCATACGGATCGATAAGCCGCGAAGCACATGAGACTCTTGCAATTGCCATGAATCGTATCGGAGGAAGAAGCAACACAGGTGAAGGAGGTGAAGATCCTGTACGGTTTCAGCCACTTGAAAACGGTGACAGAGTGCGCAGTGCCATTAAGCAGGTTGCAAGCGGCCGCTTTGGCGTTACTACCGAGTATCTTGTTAATGCTGATGAGATCCAGATAAAAATTGCACAGGGAGCCAAGCCCGGTGAAGGAGGTCAGCTTCCCGGACATAAAGTCGATAATATAATTGCAAAAACAAGGTATTCTATCCCCGGCATAACACTTATATCTCCGCCTCCTCATCACGATATCTATTCAATAGAAGATCTTGCCCAGCTTATCTTTGACCTGAAGAATGTCAATCCAAAAGCAAAGGTGAGTGTTAAACTTGTCTCGGAAAGCGGGGTGGGAACAATTGCCGCAGGTGTGACAAAAGCAGGAGCTGACCTGATAACGATAAGCGGCTTTGAAGGAGGAACGGGAGCCAGTCCTGCTTCTTCAATTAAACATGCAGGATTGCCCCTGGAGATAGGACTTGCAGAATCGCAGCAAACCCTGGTTATGAATAATCTTCGCAGAAAAGTGGTCCTTCAGGCTGATGGCCAGTTAAAAACAGGAAGAGACATAGTAATAATTGCACTTCTGGGTGCTGAGGAATTTGGCTTTTCAACCTCGGCTCTTATTGTCCTGGGTTGCGTTATGATGCGTAAATGTCATCTCAATACCTGTCCTGTCGGTGTGGCTACCCAGAACCCTGAACTGAGAAAAAGATTTATGGGAAAAGCCGATAATCTTGTAACCTTTTTCAGGTTCCTGGCACAAGAGGTAAGGGAACACCTGGCTGAACTCGGTTACCGAAGTCTGGAAGAGATCATTGGAAGATTTGATCTGCTGGAAAGAAATCCTGAAGTCGATCACTGGAAGATCAGGAATCTCGATCTTAACGGATTGCTTTCCTTACCTCAGGAATCGGCTGTTAATGCAATGCATTGCTGCGATGTACAGGATCATAAAATAGATTTGGTCCTTGACAGGGAAATTATTTCCGAAGCAGAAAAAGCAATTTCAGACAAACAACCTGTGGTTATTAAAAAATCAATACACAATACTAACCGGACTACAGGAGCAATGCTATCAGGAAGGATTGCTACACTCTACGGGTCAGAGGGGCTGCCTGACGGAACCATCAAATGCAGGTTCGCAGGATCGGCAGGACAGAGCTTCGGTGCATTCCTTTCTCCTGGAGTGGAACTATATCTTGAAGGTGACTCCAACGATTACCTTGGCAAAGGGTTGTCAGGCGGTAGAATTATTGTTGTTCCCCCGCCCGGGTCAACATTCGAGCCTGATAAAAACATTATTATCGGCAATACGTCACTTTATGGAGCTACCAGTGGTGAAGTATATATCTCAGGTGTTGCCGGTGAACGTTTCGGCGTAAGAAACAGTGGAGCCAACGCGGTTGTCGAAGGCGTCGGAAACCATTGCTGTGAATACATGACCGGAGGACGTGTTGTTGTGCTCGGAACTACAGGCAATAATTTCGCTGCCGGAATGAGTGGCGGAGTAGCATATGTATTGAATGAAAAAGGCGATTTTGATTATTTCTGTAATATGGGAATGGTTGAATTATCTCTTGTGGAAGATCACAGTGAGGTTAACGAGCTTACCAGCCTGATTTCTAAACATTACGAGTATACCGGAAGTAAAAAGGCAAAGATGATCCTCGACAATCTCAACATATACCTCCCTCAGTTCATAAAGGTTATACCTTACGATTACAAGAAAGTGCTGCAGGAACAGAAACTTGAAGAGATTAGAAAGAAAATAGCAGATGTTGAAATTGATCTTGAGATAAGCGCAAGCTGAAGAACTGGGTGCTGGGTGCTGGGTGCTGG